>CAZLOE010000004.1:0-64228 GCA_964561115.1 uncultured Actinomycetota bacterium | reverse complement strand
TTGCATTATTCATAATACCGAGAAGCAGAATACCCTGGAATGCTTTAAAAATACTACCCTCTCCACCTTCCATACTTATTCCGCCAAGCAATACGGCAGTGATCACAAAAACAGCAGTGGAGCCTCCAATTCTACCCGATGCTATATTTAATTTGCCTGCCAGCATAACACCTGCTAATCCTGCCAAAAATCCGGTTATTGTAAAACAAATTATCCGCACCATATCTACTTTAAGTCCAAAAAACTTACTCGCTGTTGCATTACCTCCTATAGCAAATATATGCCGGCCAAAAATTGATCTCTGCAAAATGATCTCAAATATTATCAGCAATATAATAAAGACAATGACCGGTAAAGGTATCCGAAACAGTTCAGTCTGAGAAATCAACACAAAATTTTCATTGGTGCCTTTTAAGGTATGTTCCTTCGTAAGTGCAAACACCACTCCGTTTAAAAAGACCATCATACCCAACGTGACAGCAATCGAAGGCAGCTTAAGCTTTGTAGTAATCAAACCATTCATTAAACCGATGACAATGCCTCCAGTAATTCCAGCAACTATTCCTGTAAACACACCATAAGACTGGAACATAACTGATAGGACTGCACCAAACGCCATAATAGAACCAACTGAAAGATCTATCTCTCCAATAATAATCAATAGCGCCATACCAATAACAATCATTCCCTCAAATGATATAGTCTGGAAAATATTTGTTATATTCTGAAAAGTCAAAAAATAATCTGAACTTATCCACAAAAATATTCCAATAGCCACTATTATCAATAATATCTTCTGTTCGATTATGAAGTTTCTAAATTTTTCAGCCTTCAATTCTTCTCCTTACTCTAATATCAATAATTATGGCAACAATTATCAGAAATCCTTTTACTATATTTTGGAAGGCATACGGGACATTGTATAGTGTCAGAGCATTTATAATTACTGCTAATAACAGAACACCAATAATTGTTTTAAATATGCTGCCTTTTCCACCAGCTAAACTTGTTCCACCGATCACTACAGCTGTTATAGCATCAAATTCAAAACCGACTCCTGTTACCGGACTTCCCGTTGTCATCCTCGAGCTATAAATTAAAACAGCTATGGCAACAGATACACTTGATATTATAAATGCTATAGTCCGTATTCTATTGGATCTAATACCTGCGATCTCTGCTGCTGTAGTATTTGTCCCCACATATTTTATCTTTCTTCCTAAAGTTGTGTTATTAAGTAATATTTGATAAATAATTGCTATTATAAAAAATATATATACATGAATTGGTATTCCCAGCAATTTACCCCTCCCGATAAATCCATACCAGGTACCGGTAACCCCCGCTATAATAGCTCCGTTGGTATAGAGCAGAGCCGCCCCAGCATAAAATGAGAGTGAGCCTAAAGTTGCAATAATAGAGTTGACTTTAAACTTTGTAATGACAAAACCATTCAAAAAACCTATAACTACTGCCATTATCAATGGTATAAAGATTCCCAGAAAGTTATTGCTCTGTTGAAAAGAAATAGAAACTACATTCAGTAAAGAAAAAACAGAGCCTACTGATAGGTCCAGGCACCCGGTGATTACCACTATAGTCATTCCACAGCTTATAACTCCTATTACTGTGACCTGTTTTAATAAATTCACAAAATTACCGGTGGTGCGGAAACTAGGGGTGGTAATAGAAAATATCACAATAAGTAAAATCAATATTATTAATTGCGATTGGTCCCTTAATATGTTTGTAAATTTATTTCCTTTTTTGCTCATTTACACTCTCATTGCTGATCTGATAAGATTTTTTGTCGTTATATCCTTATCTGTAAATTCGTCACGTATTTCTCCCTTTGATAACACAATTACTCTGTTCGCTACTCTGGTCATTTCCTGGATTTCCGAAGATAAGATAAATATCGATACCCCTTTAGAAGCTAATTCTTTTATTATATTATATATTTCCTCCTTACTTCCGACATCTATCCCTCTTGTAGGATCATTTAAGATCATTAACTTTGGTTTTATGGTCAACATACGGGAAAAAATGACTTTTTGTTGGTTGCCTCCACTAAGATAAACGATTAATGTTGAAACAGAAGGTGTCCTTATTGCTAATCTTTTAGCATATGTCTTAGTAAGTTCTATTTCTTTTTTAGTATTCATAAAGAATTTATTCTCAACATTGAATAACCACAATGGAGAGATGTTTGCACTTACACTCATGTCTAAAAAGAGAGACTGTAATTTTCTCTCTTCCGGAAGATAAATGATTCCATGCTTAATAGCATCGGCAGGATGTTTTATATTTATCCTTTTTCCCAAAAAATAAATTTCCTTAGATTGCGCCGGCCATAGACCGACAATGCTTTTTACTAGTTCATCTTTTCCAGACCCCATTAATCCCACTATTCCAAGAATCTCTCCTTTGTACAATTTCATATTAAAATCTATTATCTTGTTTCTTATTGAAAGTCTTTTAATTTCGAAAATTATTTTCTGTTCTTTTGACACACTTTTTTCTGCTGCTTTTAATTCACGCCCGATCATTAAAGCAACAATTTTATTTGTATCAAATTCACTTTTTTTCATTACGCCTTGATTTTTCCCATCTCTAAAAACACTTATCCTGTCAGCAATTCCGACAACTTCATCAAGTCTATGCGAGATGTATATTATACTTATCCCTTTTTTCTTCAGTTCTTTAATGATTAAAAATAATTTTTCTACTTCTTTTTTAGTTAGTGAAGACGTAGGCTCGTCCATGATTATGATCCGGGCATTTTTAACCGTTATAGCTTTGATTATTTCTATGAACTGCTGTTCAGCTGTAGTAAGAGAAGCTAATTTTTTCCCCGGGTCTATGTCAATATCAAACTCTTTTAGTATTTTTTTTGTCTCGATCATTAACTTTTTAAAATTGACAAAACCAAGGACTCTGCTTCTCGGCAATTTCCCCAAGAAAACATTTTCGGCAACTGAAAGTTTCTGTATGTTTTCTAACTCCTGATATATCATGCTAATACCAATAGCTCGAGCAGCATCTACATCTCCAATAGCTACTTTTTTATCTTCAAATTTTATGGTTCCTGAATCCTTCTTGTAAGCCCCTGATAGGATTTTCATAAGAGTAGATTTACCGGCACCATTCTCCCCGACAATTGCATGTATTTCTCCTTTTTTTAGATTAAAATCAACTTCATCTAATGCAACAGTTCCGGGAAATGTTTTTATCACTTTTTTTATTTCTAATAGCAATTACCTGCACTCACCTTTTCATTTTTATAGATAGATCAACCTGCATTTTCTTATAAATCCTAAAGGATTTTTTAAATTCTTATAATAATTTATCTAACACAAAACCTACTGAACCAACTAAACCAGCTTTTTTTCCCATTTGTGAATATTTAATCCTAATATTTTTTTTGATTGAGGGTAAAATATTAGCCTTAGCGACTTCAACAATTTTATCTATAAAGGAATCCCCTCCTACTGTATATTCCCCACTGATGATTATTAATTCCGGGTCTATAACAGCTACGATTATGGATACTGCTACACCAAGCCAATATGATATCTCATTCACAATTTTTTTTGCTAGATTATCCCCGTCATAAAAACACTCAAATAAAGTTTTGGATTCAACCTTAAAATTATTATCTCTATACTTCCTTGCTAAAATAGAGTCTTTAAATTCTGATAAATTCATATATTCTTTTATCAGTCCATTAATTCTAACGGTATTTACCAGTGCATTAAGACAACCCCTATTGCCGCAAACACATTTAGGACCATCAGGACTTAACTTTATGTGCCCAAATTCCCCAGCAAAAAGATTTCTACCTGTTATACATTCGTTGTTTTCAAAAAATCCCCCACCTATACCATAACCGGTCAAAATCACAGCAAAATTATCTACTTTTTTTGCCAGGCCAAACATCTTCTCCCCATAAGAACGAACTCTATTTTCATTACTCACATATACATCTATTCCCATCTTATCTTTTATTATCTTTGCGATTTTTATATCCTCCCAGTTATACATATAAGGAAGTAAACGGATAACACCGCTTTTTTCGTCCACTATTCCCGGTACGCCGATCCCAACACCCAACACCTTATTTTTTTCTACGCCAGCCTCTTTAATCATTTCTTCAAACATTTCAATCATACTGGAAATTATTTCTTCATGGTCTGCTCTAATGTTGTTCTTAAAAAATTTTTCAACTATAATGTCCGCATTGTAATTTGCCAATATTCCCTTTATCTTCTTTGGACCCATCATCGCACCAATAATATAACCAGCATTCTCATTAAACTTTAATAATACCGGTCTCTTTCCTCCTTTTTTTGTAGACTTTCTTAAACCGGTCTCTAAAACCAGTTTTTTTCTTATTAACTCTGTTACTATATTATTTATAGCTTGTTGAGAAATATTGATTTTTTTTGCAATATCTGATTTTGTAACGATGTTTCCTTCTCTTATGATATTTATAATAGATTTTGTGTTAAGTGTTCTTATATGTTCAGGTTTTCTTGGATTCATTAGAATAACTCATTAATTGTTAAACTTAGTTGATATACTACATTTTTAGACCTTACTTGTCAAGTATTTGTTGCAATTGTTATTAAAAAAAATGAGCACTATCCTATAGATCTATAATAAATATGTAAAAAACAAATAATTGGAATTTATAGGGTAGCATAGGTAAAGCCCTGCCTGAATTTTAAGGGAATTTTAAATGAAATTTTACTGAGTAAATCAATATGTATCAGAAGGATATATTTATGATTTACTGATTTTTGACCTTACAAATCTTCCTGTAGGTACGATGGTTACTTTTATCTCACTGTTTTGTGAAATCATGTCATTTAAATATTTTTGAATATCTTTTATTTTCTTAAATCCTAATTTTTCAGTTTCTTCACGGGAAAAATCCGAATAGAGAAGGACTTCGTTTTTAGTAAGGATTTTGGATATTGCCACAGCCTTATGACCTCCAAGAACAAATTTCTTCTCAATTTTTTTACTTAGATAATTATAATCATTATAGCCGGTCATCCACTGTTCAAATGTATCATCCCCAAATCCTTCACAACAGGAAGCTACAAGAATTATGGTACCCTTTTCGGCTGTTATTTCTTTTACGTTTTCCAGTGCTTTATGGGACTGGTATAAATTCATATCCTTTGGATAGCCGCCCTGAGAAGTTATCACTATATCAGCAGCACATTCCACTTCACTCCCATATATAGATTCATATTTCTTTATACCTTCCAGATAGGCATCATTATTCTGCCCTGCTACAGCAGCAATTATTTTTTTTTCGTCATTTATTATTACATTGAATATAAAATCAATACCTGCCAATTTACCTGCTTCTTCAATATCCTCTCTTACCGGATTATCTAAAAACCTGCCTGTAGCTGATCTGTTATCCAGCATCATTGAATGGTTTGACTGGATGGAATTTCTGGTGCATATTCCAGGCATTACTGCCTTCGCACCTCCGCTGAAACCGGCAAAATAGTGATATTCAATATTGCCTGTAACAATTAAGAGATCATAATCCAATACTCTTTCAAAAACTTCTACTGGTGTCCCTCTTGAGGTATAACCGATCAGTTTTGACTTTGAAGTATCCGAGTCTATTGTTTCAATATTGTTGTAAACATAGTCGCCCACAAGTTTCCTTTTTTCAGAATCAGTATGGCTACGGTGGATCCCCAAACCCAGCACAACCAAGATATCCTTGTTTTCTATTCCCCCCTTTCTTAACTCGCCTGCCAGAAGGGGCAGAAATTTATATGAGGGGCACGGCCTGGTAATATCACTTGCAATGATACAGGCACTTTTCCTGCTTGAAGCAATTTCCCGCAGCCTTTTGGATTTTATTGGATTTTCCAAAGCACCTGTTATTGTCTTATCTTCATCTATAATAAGACTACCGCTTCCTTCTGAAATTATATCCAGTGTGTTTTTATCCGGGATATTTATCCTTATACTTTTTTTCCCAAATGGGATATCGGCTTTCATTATCTGGTTTCCATAATCTTTTTTGCTTTTCTTTCAATGAGTTTTAAATCTACCTTTCTATAAGTGTTACCGCCCTCCATGGCAGCTCTGGCCACACTTACTGCAACAGCCGGAAGAACCCTCTTATCAAAAGGCTTGGGAATAATATAATCTTTCTTCAGGCTGCCGCTTGCTATTTCGGAAATAGCTTTTGCTGCAGCGAGTTTCATATCTGTATTTATCTCTATTGCCCCCGCGTCCAGAGCTCCTCTGAAGATCCCGGGAAATGCCAGGACATTATTTACCTGATTAGGATAATCGCTCCTTCCGGTAGCTATAATATCAACACCGCATTTTTTCGCGACTTCCGGCTTGATTTCAGGTTCAGGATTTGACAGGGCAAATATGACTGGGTTTTTCTTCATCCTGTTTATCATCTCTGCAGTCAATACATCTGCCACAGAAACACCTATAAATACATCGGCGTTCTCAACTGCATCAAAAAGGCCTCCCTTTATATTCTCTGGATTAGTAAACTCAGCCATCTTCCTTTTGGGATCATTTAAGTCCTTTCTGTCTTTAGAGATTATTCCCCTGCTGTCGCATACAACCATATCCGATACATCTACATTGCTCAGCAGATTCACAATAGATGTCCCGGCTGCTCCTGCTCCATTTATTACTATTTTCACTTCTTTTATGTCTTTTCCGTAAATTTTTAGAGCATTAACCAATCCGGCTAAAACTACAATAGCAGTCCCGTGCTGATCGTCATGGAAAATAAGCATATTTGTTTCCCTCTTTAACCTATCCTCTATCTCAAAACACCTGGGTGCTGCTATATCTTCCATATTTATTCCCGCAAAAGAAGGCTCCAGTAGTTTTATGGTATTGACAATTTCATCATTATCCTGACTGTCTATACAAATTGGGAAGGCGGATACTCCTCCAAACTGTTTGAATAACACACATTTTCCTTCCATCACCGGAAGAGCTGCTCTGGCTCCCATATTACCAAGACCCAGGACAGCCGAGCCGTCAGATACCACTGCAATCATATTGCCCCTGGCGGTATAAGTGTTTATTTCCTGCGGATGTTTTGCAATCACACAACAGGGCTCCGCCACACCGGGAGAATAAGCAAGGGACAGGTCATGTTCGTTTTCAGTTTTTACTTTACTTACTATATCAATCTTGCCGGCATTTTTTTTATGCATTTCCAGTGCTTCCTTATAAATACTCAATTGATCCTCACTTTATTTTTAATAATTCTAATAATTATTTATAATACCTGCTTTATTTTTTTTTGCATCTATTATAAATAAATTGCCGGATTCTAAATGGTTCCCGCGGTGGAACCGCCCCAAAAATCAATAATGGATAAAAGCAAGACCAACTCTTTTTTAATCTTAAAGGTATAATTTTATTAATGACAGATTATGACATATAATAGCACTTATGGAATTCTATGCAGATACAGACATAGGAAAATACAGGGAAAAAAATGAAGATTCCCTTTATACTAAAAAACCACTTTTTATCGTTGCTGATGGAATGGGAGGGCATAGAGCTGGAGAAGTTGCCAGTAGCCTGGCCGTTGAAGCTTTTACCGAAAGCTTTTATCAGAATCTTAAAGATAAAAGTCCAGAAACTGATTTTGATAAAGAAGAATATGATCTGACTCATGAAAGTATCAAAGTGCTGCTGATAGAAAGCATTAAAAAGGCCAACAGATCGGTATTCAGTCAGGCAAAGGAAAAGCCTGAATTCTACAGAATGGGGACTACACTTACAGCATGTTATATCCAGAAGGACAGGGCATATATAGTCCATATAGGTGACAGCAGGCTTTATATTAAAAGAAGCGGAATCTTTAAACCATTGACTTCAGACCATACCATAGTCGGTGAATTGTATAGAAGAGGAGAATTGAGTTACGAAGATACTTTCAACCATCCTCAGAAAAATTACCTTACCAATGTCCTGGGAATTGCAGAAAGTATAAATCCTGATTTCTTCTCATATAAAATCCTACCGGAAGACATACTGATCCTGTGTTCTGACGGCCTTAACTCCATGTTGAAAGATGAGGAAATAGCCGAAATCATCAATAAATATAAAAGTGCCAGAGATATTACTAAAAATCTTATAAAAGGCGCATTATTAAAAGGCGGTCTGGATAATATAACAGTTATAGCAATAAAAGTCTAAAGATGCCCGAGCAAGAATCAAAAAAAAATAAAATAATCTCCAAAAGATACAAAATAATCAAAAAAGTCGCTTCCGGAGGGATGGCTGATGTTTTTTTGGGAACTGATCTTAAATTAGACCGTAAAATCGCTATAAAAATTTTATCTGCCAGTAATGCCAGGGATAAAAATTTTGTGGCGAGGTTCAAGAACGAAGCGCAGACTCTGGCCAGGCTCAATCATCCCAACATTGTACAAGTATACGATTGGGGAGAATTTGATGACTCCTATTTTATCTGCATGGAGTACATCGAAGGAAACAGCCTTAAAGAAATAATAGAAAAAAAAGGCACACTACCGCCCAGAACTGTTGTCAATTATGCGGTGCAGATATGTAATGCCCTTCTAATGGCTCATAAAAATAATCTTATCCACCGGGATATTAAACCCCAGAATATACTGGTAACCCCGGAAGGCAAGGCCAAGGTCACTGATTTCGGCATTGCAAAATCCCTTAACATGGATGTAACCAAAACATTGAATATAATGGGAACAGCTCATTACATATCACCAGAACAGGCAAAGGGAGAAGTACTGGACCACCGGACAGATATCTACTCACTGGGTATAGTATTATATGAAATGTTGACCGGGGACGTTCCTTTCAGAGGCGATAGTTCTATTAATATCAGCCTGAAACATATAAGTGAAATACCTATAAAACCATCTGAATTAATAGAAAATATACCTCCAGGACTGGAAAAAATTATAATGCACTGCCTGGAAAAAAATCCGCAGGCGCGTTACTCTACGGTAAAGGAGCTGGCAGATGACCTTAAGAAGTATCCGACAGGCAAGAATTTAAGTTTTGCTACCGGTAATCAAAGAACAAGCAAAACCAGTATATTTATAAAAAAAGCAAGATCAAATTTAGCTGCAATCCTTATGGCAGTTTTTATGACTGTCTTTCTGACCCTGTTCATATTTTACAGTTTTAAATACTATAATTTAAGAACAGCTGCTAGTAATTCAGTCACAGTCCCGCCTATTGAAAATATATCAGCAGAAAATGCAGAAGATATAATCAAGCTGTTTAATCTTAATCTTATAATAAAGGATGAGATCTATGACCCCGAAATTCCATCAGGATTTATTATAGAACAGATCCCGGATCCAGGAGAAAATATTGCAGCCGGCAGTGATGTTGAGGTAATAATAAGCAAGGGTCAGGAAATTACATATATATTGACTCCGAACCTGATAGGCCTTACTCTGGAGGAAGCTTCAGAGGTACTTGAAGACTTCGGACTTACCAGTGGAGAGATTTCTAAAACATACAGCAGTACATTTGAAAAAAATCTTATTATAAGCCAGAAGCCCGTGTACAATGAAAAAATCGATCCGGGCGGAGCAGTTGATATAACCATAAGCGAAGGTAATAAAATTGTCATTATACCCAATATTATCGGCCAGAATTATATTTATGCCTCAAATTACTTAAAGTCTCTTGACCTTTTGTTAAAAGATAGTAAAGCCCCTTGTACAGATACCATAGACGAACCGGGAAAGGTCATTGAAGTAATACCGCCCCCCGGCTCCGAAGTGGAAGTAAAAACCTTGGTAGAACTGGTGATTTCTACCAATGAACCACTAATACAGGTCCCGGATCTCATACAGCTGAGTTTAAATCAGGCCAGGAACATACTTGACTCACGAAATATCCGCTATGAAATAAGTTACATAGATACGGATTATGCAGTACAGAAAGATTTAATTTTAGGGCAAAGCCCTGAAGCTGATACTTATATTCCTACGGATTCAAAAATAATACTGTTTGTGGGTAATTAAAAATGTCTATTCCAGGTTAAAAAACCCCATTCTCTCAAATTTCTCTGCTCTTTTGGATTTTAATTCATCGCCGGAAAACTTCTTATATCTTTCCATGGCACCTATTAAATATCTCCTTACAATTCTTACCATCCTCCTGGGTGCATTTTGTGCACCGCCCATAGGCTCGTGGATTATCCTGTCTATAACTTTAAGGCTGAGCAGGTCTCTCGAAGTCAGCTTAAGCTCTCTTGCCGCCAGTTTTGTACCGGAAGGATCCTTCCACAGGATAGCTGCGCACCCTTCAGGTGAAATAACTGAATAAGTAGAATTTTCAAGCATCGCTACTTCATTCCCGACTGCCAGAGCCAGTGCTCCACCACTTCCACCTTCACCGATCAAGACCGCAATTATAGGGACTTTTACTTCGAACATAAGTAAAATACTATTTGCAATAGCGCTTGCCTGTCCATTGTCTTCTGCCTCAAGATCAGGATAAGCCCCCGGTGTATCTATAAAAGTGACTATTGGGAAACCAAACCTTTCAGCCAGTCTCATAATTCTCTGTGATTTCCTATAACCCTGAGGTATACTCATGCCAAAGTTATACTCCAGCTTTTCCTTTATATCCTTACCCTTTTGATGGCCAATAACAGCAACAGTTCTACCATCAAGTTTGCCAAGTCCTGCGACAATAGACTTGTCCTCACCGGTCAATCTATCACCGGAGAGCTTCACGAAATCTTCAAAAATACCATTTATATAATCCAGACATTGAGGTCTTCCTTCAACTCTTGAAAGCTCGACAATTTTCCACACCCTTCTGGCATCTCTTTCCACTTTTTTATAATTCTCGATTTTTCTGGTAAGATCCCTTTCTGCATCCTTAAAATGTATACCGCTGAAAAAAGGAACCTTTTTTAATTTTTCCAGCTTTGATAATGATTGTAAGATCTCTTTAAGATAATTTTTTGGAATATCTTCTAACTTTTTTAAATCCATTTTAATCCTTAAATAACCTTAACAATTTAGCAAGCGTTCCCTTTAGTTCAACTCTATTTATAATCATGTCGACCTGCCCGTTCTTTAAATTCCTTTCTGAGTTTCCAAAATCAGAAGGAAGGTTCTTTTTTATGGTCTGTTTCACAACTCTCGGCCCCGCAAAACAAAAAAGTGTATTAGGCTCTGCAATTATGATATCCGCGATAGTTGCAAAACTAGCGCTTACACCTCCAGAAGTGGGATTAGTAATAACTGTAATAAAGAGGATTTTATTTTCTCTTACCCTGTTGATGCTTGAAACTGTCTTAGCCATTTGCATCAAAGACACTATTCCTTCCTGCATCCGGGCTCCTCCGGATGTACAGAATATGATCAGAGGAATTCTCTTTTCAATACAGCAGTCGGATAAAAGTCTGATCTTCTCTCCTACCACACTGCCCATACTTCCACCCATAAAACTAAAATCCATGATACCTAGAGCAACATCATGTCCATCTATTTTTGCCTCACCGGTTAGGATCGCTTCTGTAAGGCTGGTTTTGAGTTTGGCATCTCTTAATCTTACGCTGTAGGATTTAAGATCATAAAAGTTTAAAAAATCAACCGAATTAATATTCTTACCCAGCTCGGTAAAACTGCTTTCATCTATTGTGATCTGAAGCCTGTCTCTGGTATTTACATAGTTATGATAATTGCAGTATGGACATACCCAATAATTTAATATAAAAATTTCATTTTCAATATTCTTGCTGCAGTTACCGCATTTGACCTTTTTCATTTGCCTTCCCAGCTATAGATACTTTTTAAATCCCAGAGTAACGTTATGACCCCCGAACCCCATTGAATTGGAAAGCGCGACTCCAATTTCCCTTTTCTGGCTCACCTTTGCAGTATAATTTAAATCACACTGCTCATCCGGATTGTCAAGATTTATAGTAGGGGGGATTACATTATTTTTTAGAGCCATTATTGAAGCTATAGCTTCAATTGCACCTGATGCGCCCAGGCAGTGCCCGGTCATTGATTTGGTTGAATTTATATTGATATTATATGCATATTTACCAAAACATCTTTTAATTGCATTACTTTCAATAACATCATTTAGAGGAGTTGACGTCCCATGAGCATTAATATGATCCACTTCTTCCAGGGCTACATCCCCTTCATCCAAACAATTTCTTAAACACCTTGCCACATTTGCGCCTGATTCTTCAAGAGCAGTTATATGATAGGCTTCTCCCGAAAGTCCGTATCCAAATATTTCGCAATATACTGCTGCATTTCTTTTCAAAGCATGTGAGAGCTCCTCTAAGATCAGTATACCGCAGCCCTCTCCCATTACAAAACCATCTCTGTCCCGGTCAAAAGGCCTAGAAGCTTTCTCGGGCTCATCATTTCTGGTAGAAAGAGCCTGCATATTGGAAAATCCTGCCATCCCTATCGGAGTAACAGCCGCTTCGCTTCCGCCAGCAATCATAACCTCTGCGTCGCCCCTTTTTATTATTTCAAAGGCATCGCCTATGGCGTTAGAACCTGCAGCACATGCTGTAGTAGAAGCGCCTATCGGTCCTTTAGCTCTACACATTATAGAAACCTGAGCGGATGCCATATTACATATCATCATAGGAATAAGGAAAGGACTCACTCTATCTGCACCTTTAGTCAGAAGCCTCTCATGTTGTATCTCCAGTGTCATAAGTCCGCCCACTCCACTGCCTATATAAACCCCTACTTCGTGTTCATTTCCAGAATTGATCTTAAGACCACTTTCTTTTATAGCATCCAAGGACGCGGCAACTGCAAATTGAGCAAATCTGTCCATTCTTTTTGCCTGTTTTAAATCAAAATAATCTTCAGGTTTAAAATCCCTTACCTGTGAGGCTATTTTTGAACTTATCTTTTCAACATCAAATCTGTCAATTCTGCTTATACCTGATTTCCCTGATAGCAGATTTGCCCAGAACTTGCCGACTTCAAGCCCTAATGCCGACATCACTCCTAATCCGGTTACAACTACTCTTCTGCATCTATTTTTTTGCTTCATTGATTATTCTCTTATATAAAAACGCTGTCTTTTGTATTAAATACCCATCCCGCCGTCTAAACTTATCACAGTACCGGTTATATAATTTGAGTCATCGCTGGCTAAAAAAAGTACGGTCTTTGCTACATCTTTTACACTTCCAAGCCTTCTTATAGGAATTTGCTCCATCAATTTTTCCTTTACTTTATCACTCAGCCTTTCAGTCATCTCAGTTTCTATATAACCCGGTGCAATAGTATTTACCAGGATGTTTCTACCTGCAAGTTCTCTTGCCAGAGTCTTGGTAAGCCCTATTATCCCTGCTTTTGATGATGAGTAATTACTTTGACCTGCATTACCGTGGACACCTACTATTGAAGATATATTTATTATTTTTCCACTCCTTTTCTTGACCATGTTCTTAACTACATATTTAGAACATATAAAGGCTCCCGTCAGATTTATATCAATTACTTTTTGCCAATCCTCAAGACTCATTCGAAGTATTAGATTATCCCTTGTGATCCCTGCATTGTTGACAAGAATATCAATTCCCTCTTCTATACCTATGATTTTTTCTATGGAACTCTCTACGTTTTCTTCATTGGTGATGTCTACTTCCAAAAAGTTTATTTTATTTTTACCGTAAACTGATTTAAATTCTCTTACAGTCTTATCCCCTTGCCCGCGGTCAACATCAAAAATATATACTACAGCACCTTCTTTAAGAAAAGTACCACTTATCTCTCTTCCTATACCCCTGGCGCCGCCTGTTACTACAGCAACTTTATCCTTAAGCTTCACTAATTATTCCTTCTTTCCTAAGTGACCTCTTCAGATTCTCAATGTCCTCCATTTTATCAGTATTTAATATTAAAACTTCCCTGCCTTTTACCCCAGCTATCCTTTTGACCAGACCTGATAAGACCTTCCCAGGACCGACTTCTATAAAAATGCCCATATTCATATTAAGTAGATACTCTATACTATCCACCCATCTTATGGAATCTGTCAGCTGGCAGGTTAAAACTTTTGCGATGTCGTGTCTATTTCTATAAGCTACCTCGGTAGTTGAAAAGAAAGGAAGACTCAAATCCATAATTTCTATATTCTTATCAATAAACGTCCTCAGCTTATCTGAGACTTCCTTCATCAGTGGGCAGTGTGATGCTACACTTACTTTAAGGGGTATTATTCTTTTTATTCCTCTTTCTTTTAGACTTTTTATCGCATCTTTAACTGCATCTTTATATCCGCTTATTATAATCTGTGAGTAATCATTATAATTGGCAATAAAAACACTTCCCTTAAAATCTTTTAAAACATCTTCAATAAAACCTATCTGCGCTCCCAAAACAGCAACCATCATTCCTTTTATACTACGATTGGCCTGGCACATACATTTACCCCTGTATCCGACCAGCTCTGCCCCCTGTTCAAAGCTGTAAGCTCCGCTACTGTAAAGCGCACTGTACTCTCCAAGGCTGTGTCCCAATACAGTACCGATAAGAGTTTTATTTAAAGAAAGTTCCTGCATTATATAATCATTTAAAGCACAACTCAGACAATAAATAGAGATTTGACTAAACCTGGTATTATTAAGTAAATTCTTACTGTTTTTACCTTTAATGATCTTTATTATATCCTTTCCCATGACCTCACTTGAAACCTCAAAATATTTTTTGTATTCGCTGTTGGCTTCCAGAAAATCTATTCCCATAGTCGCGTACTGAGAACCCTGACCGGGAAACATTAAGGCAATTTCATTCATATTTTTAGTATTTTTATTTCTTCTATAATCCAATTGAAAAACCTTTCTAATCCAGAGCAAACATTATATCTACGGTACAGGCAATATCACCACCAACCATAGCTCTGCCTTTTGCCTTTCCAATGTTTCTTCTGAAATTTTCCATTTCTACCTCTATTACCAGCTCATCACCGGGTCTTACTATTTTTTTAAATCTTGCTTTATCTATACCTGCAAACAATACTAATTTACCCTTATTCTCAGGCAGCATAAGTAATGAAACCGCTCCTGCCTGGGCAATAGCCTCTACTATCAGGACTCCGGGCATAATGGGGTCAGAAGGAAAATGACCCTTGAAATAATATTCCTCCCGCCTGACATATTTTATAGCCTTAATCCTTTTTGCAGGTTCAGTATCTATAACTTTATCGATTAAAAGAAAGGGCTCCCTGTGAGGAATAATATTTTCAATATCTTCTCTGCCCATCTCTTTCATAATTATAATCCTTTCCTATTAAAAACTTAATGGTAGAAAATAGAATTCTGTAGCTTTAAGATAGACGGAGCTATACTTTTATAGTTTCATATAAAGACTTTCTTTTTAAACCTTATTTGTAATACAATTTAAAATAATAAAATTTTAAAATAAACTCCGGTCTGCATATGAAAAATTTTATTTTAGATAAATATTATAAATCTCTTACAACCGATTATATTGGAAAAAAACTTATTTATTTAGATAAAACCGACTCCACCAATAGTTACGCTTCTGAACTTATAAGAAAAAGAGGAGAAAACCTAAGTGATAGCCTGGAGGGAACAGTCGTGCTGGCTGAGACTCAAAAAAAGGGAAAGGGCAGATTGGAAAGAGAATGGATATCACCTTCGGGTGGACTCTGGTTTACCATAATAATTAAAACCAGCCTTGAATCAAAAGACCTCATGGAGGTCACATTAATTGCAGCATATTCAATAGTAAATATACTGGATAGAGATTATGGCATAAATGCAGCTATAAAATGGCCTAATGATATATACCATAAAAAACTAAAGTTGGGCGGAATTCTAACCGAAGTTGAAAAAATCGCAGATATAACTTATTTAATTATAGGTATAGGTTTAAATGCAAATCTGATTAAAGGTGATTTTGCCTCCTACAGCGGAAAATCAACATCAATTAAAATAATACTGGGTAGAGATGTAGAAAGAGAAACTCTCCTGTCAAAAATACTGTTTGATTTTGAAACAGATTATGAATATTACTCGCGGACAAAAGATTTTAAGACTATATTTAAAAAAATAGAAAAGAAACTTAAATTTAGCTGATTAAAAAGAGGTTTACCTTACGTCTTTCATATCTCTTTTATTAGCAATCATTCTTTTTTCAGCGTTATTTACTACTAGATCAATATTCTGCGATTCCTTGGTTTTTATGGCAGACCCGATAGCAGCACTCATCAGCAGATTAGGTTTACTGTTCTGCTGGCATTTCCCCCGTATCCTTTTTGTAACATTTTCTACATCTATTTCATCTGTATTTGGTAAAACCATAATAAATTCATCACCGCCCCATCTTACCACCACATCCTCGTTCCTGAAGCAGCTTTTCAATACATCTGCAAATTTTCGGAGCAGCAGATCTCCCCTTTCGTAGCCAAAATTATCATTCATTTCTTTTAATCCGTTTAGATCGCAAAAAATAATACTTAAGGGCAGCTGCCGCTTTGTATTAAGTCTTTTTAGTTCCTCTTCAAAAAAAGCACGGTTATAAAGCCCGGTTAATTTATCATGAAAAGAAAGATACCATATTTTCTCTTCCGCCCTCTTCTGTTCGGTTATATCCCTGAAAGTCCATACTCTTCCTATTACTTTATCATCCCTCTTTAGAGGAGCTGATGAGCGCTCAAAAAATCTTCCATCTTTTAGCACAATAATATCAACTCTGTCCTCTTCTGAATCATAAAGTTCTTGGATCCTTTTTAGGAATTTTTTCTGGTCTGCAACTTGATCATTAATAATATCCAGTATTTTATCATCTGCTTCTGGCTTAATAAGTCCTTTTGAGATTTTCCATAGTGATAGGAACCTGTTATTATACATTAAAATCTTTCCCTGCTTATCAGTTGCATAAATACCGTCCAGGGTAGAATGAAGGATCGCCTCAATTTTAGATCTGCTTTCTTTGATTTCCTCTTCTGTCTTTTTCTTTTCTGTTATATCTCTGGATATACCAAAAGTCCCTATTATCTCACCCTTTTTATTGTAAAAGGGCATCTTTGTCGTTGATACCCACCTATCCTCTTTCCCCTGCCAGGTTTCCTTTTCTTCAATATTTACAATGGGTTTTTTTGTCTCAATTATACGCTGTTCATCTTTATAAGCCTGCCTCGCATGTTCTTTGGAAAAGAAATCAAAATCGGTTTTTCCTATTGCATCATCTGGATCTTTAATCCTAAATTTTCTTGCACAATCTTTATTGATTCTGATACATCTGCTTTTCAGATCTTTGAAATATATACTGTCAGTGATGTAATCCATAAGAGCATTCATCATATCTGATTCATTGACATCTGATTTTTTGTTTTCTTTCATTTCCAACCTGATATAAATTTTTATTGATTTGAATTAATATAACATAAAATAATATAATGTTAAATACATCCATCAATAAGCAAATCCATATTTAGCAATATCAAACCAAAATCAAGAATTTTAAATTTACCAAACAATATGTTAAATTTTTTAATTAATCATGGTATATTTGTAGCATGTCATTAGAAGTATCAAAAGAAGAAATAAATGTTAAGATAAAGACTAACTCTTCTATAGTGATCGGTCATATACATATTATGCCGGGTAGCAGAATCATAGATTTTATAAGGTCCCAGTCTAACAAATTCATTCCGGTAACAGATACTACAGTGTATCCTCTTGAAAAGGGAATAAAAGACAGCGTAAATATCAGCGGTAAATATGATATTGTTTTTTTAAATGTAGAAAATATCCAGATGATAACTGCTATTAAGGATGAATCAGGCGGTAAAGAATAAGTTTTATACCAGCGGCTTTCCGCTGGTTATCCTCTTTATCAGCATAGGGGCTACTTCAAAAATATCTCCAACAATGCCGTAATTGGCAACCTTAAAAATGGGCGCACTTGGGTCCTTGTTTATAGCAATTATTATGTCCGACGTCTGCATACCGGCAAGATGCTGGATCGCTCCTGATATTCCACAGGCAATATACAGCTTGGGATTAACAGTTTTTCCTGTCTGACCTACCTGATGCGGGTAGGATATCCAGCCCGAATCAACTGCTGCCCTTGATGCTCCCACTACTCCTCCCAGCAGATCCGCAAGTTCGGCCAGCATGGAGAATTTTTCGCTACCTCCTAATCCCCTGCCGCCGGAAACAACCACATCATAATCAGTAATATTTATATTTCCATCCTGCTCTTTTTCCGTTCCGATAAGCTTGTATTTAGTCTTAAACTTAGACTCATCAATATCTATGTATTCTATTCTTTCCCCGTAATCTTCTCCGCTTTCTTCAATCTTCTTCTTCTCCATTACATGAGGTCTTACTGTTGCCATCTGTGGTCTTGCGTTCCTTGTGATAATAGTCGCCAGAATGTTACCGCCAAAAGTCGGTCTGGTCTGGAGAAGTATCTTCTTTTCTTTATCTATTTCCAGCCTGGTACAATCAGCGGTAAGACCGGTTTTTAATACGGCAGCTACTTTTGGAATAAGGGTCCTTCCAAACCAAGTTGCTCCTGCAAGAAATATTTCAGGCTTATATCTGGCTATTATCTGCACCAAAGCTTTGGCATAAATATCATCTAAATTCTGAGAAAAAACAGGACTATCCAGAAGATACAGCCTTTCCAGCCCGTATTTGAATGCCTCCTGCGCACTTTCTTTAATACCGCTTCCTATAGCAACTGCGGATAACTGGACTTTCAACTGATCGGCAAGTTTTTTGCCTTCACTGACAAGCTCAAGACCTACATCCACTATCCTGCCGCCGCTTGCTTCAAGATATACGCATACTCCGCTGTAATCTGAAAAATCTTTTTTTTCTTCAGCAAGACCTGAAATCTCTATAGAATCAAATTTACAGACATCGATACAGGCTCCACAGAACACGCAATTTTCATTAATCACTGCTGTGCCGTCTATTATTTCAACAGCATCATAGATACAGGCTTTTTTGCAGAGGCCGCATCCGGTGCATGTTTTCTCGTTTACCCTAATTTCCATAAAAAGTAGTTTCTATCCTAAATCACATTTAATTCTTTAAGCTCTTTGTAAAGCTGTTCTACCTGCTCCCCAGTACTGCCTTCAAGTATCCTTATCTCGTGCTTTATATCAGGGGTAAAGATCTTTACCACCTGGGTATAAGACCCGGAAAGACCTACTTCATCTTCCTTTGTTCCCAACTGGGCTGCATCCCATACAGGTATTTGCAGGTTTTTTGCTTTCATTTTTCCACGCAGAGAAGGTACTCTTGGGGTATTGATGTCTTTTACTACAGATATTGCAGCAGGCAGATTTATCTCAAAAGTCTCATATCTATCTTCCATAAGCCGCTTTACCTTCATTTTATTCCTGCTGATCTCAGGTATACTGCTGGCATATCCTATAAAAGGCATATTAAGCCTGTGTGCAAGTTCAGGTCCGACCTGGCCCGTATCTCCATCAAGAGTCTGCTTTCCAAGTATGACCAGGTGGCATTCTTCTATCTTATCAATGGCCCTGGCCAGAGTAGTGGAAGTAGCCCAGGTATCAGCTCCGGCAAATACCCTGTCAGAAATAAGTATTGCCCTATCAGCACCCACTGATACAGCTTCCCTCAATATTTCCTCAGACTGAGGTGGACCCATAGTCATAGCTATTACCTCCACCTCATCGCTGTCAAACCTCTCCTTTATTCTCACTCCTTCTTCTATCGCATAAGTATCAAAAGGATTTATTATGTTCTCTACCCCTTCCCTTACCAGGGTATTTGTTTTGGGATCGATTCTTATCTCTGTGGTACCAGGTACCTGTTTTATACATACTACGATTTTTATTTAGATCACCCTTCCCGAACTTTCCTTAAATTACTCCCCTTTTGATCATATCAAGTGCAATTATATTTCTAAGTATCTGATTGGTGCCTTCATAGATCTGAGTGATTTTTGCATCCCTCATCATCTTCTCTAAGGGATATTCTTTCATAAAACCATATCCTCCAAATATCTGGATGGCATCACTGGTTACCTTGATGGCCATATCGGATGCAAATATCTTTGACATTGAAGAAAGTCTTGAAATATTTTTTTCTCCACTGTCGATCACCCTTGCAGCATGATAAACAAGGGCTCTTGCAGCCTCTATATTTATGGCCATGTCTGCCAGCATGTGCTGTATTGCCTGAAAAGAAGATATGTGAGTACCAAACTGTTTTCTTACTTTTGAGTAACCCAGAGCCTCTTCAAGTGCTGCCTGTGCAACTCCTACCGCCTGAGCACCCACTACAGGTCTGGACTGGTCAAAAGTCTTCATGGCTATTATAAAACCCATTCCCTCTTTATCCAGTATGTTCTCTTCCGGTATCCTGCAATCGGTAAAAATAAGCTCTCTTGTGGCAGAAGCTCTTATTCCCAGTTTATCTTCTTTTTTCCCAAATTCGAAACCGGGGGTCCCTTTTTCTACTATAATAGCACTCGCACCCCTTATTCCCTTTTTAGGATCGGTCATGGCAAAAATAACATAAATATCAGCTTCCCCGCCGTTAGTTATCCACTGTTTGGTACCGTTCAAGAGATAAAAATCTTTTTCTTTTAAAGCCGTGGTCCTTATATTGCCGACATCACTTCCTGCTTCTGCCTCCGTCAGCCCAAAAGCTGCAAGCTTCTCTCCACTGGCAAGCTGCGGCAGGTATTTCTTTTTCTGTTCAACACTCCCGGAAATCATTATTGGTATAGCACCAAGGCCGGATGCTGCATAAGTAGTAGCCACACTCAGGTCACCCCTGCTTAATTCTTCGGTAGCAAGGCATATCTCAAAAATACCTGTGCCCATGCCTCCGAATTCTTCGGGCATGAATAATCTGAAAAGGTCGCTTTTTGCTATTTCCTTTATTATCTCCCCAGGGAATATCGCTTTCTCATCCATTTCCGCTCTTACAGAAACTATTCTCTCATCCACTATCTGGCGGCAGATGTCCACTATCATCTTTTGTTCTTCAGTTAAAAGATATTTCATAGATCCCCCGATTGTAATTAATTTATAGTACCAGTTTTATAAAAAGACGGGGGTATAATCCAATAGTTTCACTATTTAGGTCCTTAACAGGTTTTTAAGTAAAGATTTGCTGTGAAACTTTATAAATACAGGAGCGTCTTACCTAAATGACTTTAAAGCTTTTATATACATTTTTAAAAAATAAATTTTAATAACAATTCTTTATGAATATAAATAATACCAGGACAGTAGATAACACAAAAGCAGGAGTAAAGACTTACAGCCGCAGCACGGCCATTAATCTGTTATTTGCTTTGATCTTTGCCTTTCTAATGGTAATTTCAGCAAATTCTTTTATATACTTACCCTTTACACCGGTCCCTATAACTACCCAGGTATTAACTGTTATTTTTTCCGGCCTCTTTTTAGGCAGCAGGTGGGCACTTGCCAGTCAGACTTTATATATACTTATGGGCCTTATGGGACTTCCTGTATTCAGCGGTTTTAAAAACGCAGCCCTATTTCTGACCGGCCCTACAGTCGGTTATGTCGTAGGATTTGTAGCTGCTGCATTCATTACAGGATACATATATGAAAACTTAAGTAAAAAAGTCGATTATTCCCTGAGCGATTTATCTTTCTGTTTTATTTCCTGCCTTGCAGGAGTGGCACTGATCCATCTTTTCGGTTTCGCCTATCTATTCAGCTATCTGTACAGAATAAACAGCACGCAATCAATTTCATCTGTACTAATAATGACCTGGAAATTGGGAACTCAGCCTTTTCTTATCATAGATTTGGTTAAGGTCATTACAGCTGTAGTTCTTGTAAATCTCAACAAAATCAAAAAATGAGTAATATTAAAATAAACGACATTACCATACGAGACATATTTCAAAACACGGAACTGGAATATATAGATGCAAGGGTTTTTAATAAAATCCTCGGCTGCTTTAACGGCACAAAATATGAGAGTCTGGAAATACTGGGCGGATCAAGTTTTGAAAGAGTACTTGAAAGCAATCTTAATCTTACAGCACTGGAGCTTATCTCTTATATTAAAAATAAAATCCCCTCCATTCCTCTCCAGATACTGATCGGGGCAAAAAATTTAGGAGGACCCGAGGTTTATTCAAAAAATATCATAAAAATATTTGTAAAACAGTGTGTAAAAAACGGAATCGACATATTCAGGGTATATGATTCACTAAACGATCTTGAGAATTTAAAGTTTACTGTAACCACAGTAGTTGAAAACGGCGCCAGTTGCCAGGGAACTATAATATATGATGACCTTCAAAACATTAATTTCTACCTAAAGATTTCAAAAGAACTAAAAAAGTACGGATGCAACAGTATATGCATAAAAGATGTTGAGTCAACGATGCTCCCTCAAAAAGCATCCCAGCTTTTTGCAGGCCTGAGCAGTGAAATCAAGATACCAAAATTTTTCAGCGCATCGGACCTCAGAGGGCTTCAAATACTGAATTATTTTGAAGCCTGCAGCAATGGTTGCAGTGGAGTGGATCTAAGTCTACTGCCGTCTTCTTATAACAACTACAACTCCACAGTCTTTTCATATATCCTGAGTCTAAAAAATACAAAAACCTCACATGACCTGGATTATTCAAAAGTCGTCCAGTTAGGTGAAAACATAAAGAAATATATCTACCCTCATATAAAGCAGGACCTGTATTCCACCAAATTCATTCTAAGCGATGCCAATAAAAACCTGCTCCCAAAATGGCTAATTTCAAGTATCTATCACCAACTGCAGGAAATCGGTGAGACCAAGGAAGTGGATTCCGTATTGGAGGAAGTTTTTAATATAAAAAGTGAAATAGGCAGCCCTTCACTTTCCACTCCCATAGGCCAGATCATCGGAAGCCAGGCAATATTAAACACAGTAATCTCCGATCATAGGTGGGATATCTTTTGTGATGAAATAAAAAAACTCATATGGGGTTACTTCGGCAAACTGCCCAGAAAAGTTGATAAAAAAATCCTTGAAAAACTTGAAGATAGTTCAAATGAAGAAAACAGTCAGGCAAGCATAGAAGTTGAAGATATTTATGAGCAGTGTAAAAACGAGTTAAAAGGCCTTTCTGATAAAGAAACTGATATTTTAAGTTATTGTTTCTTCCCTGAAAAGACCAAAAGGCTTCTTGAAGAGAAAAAAGACGGTAAGAAAAAAACTGCAGCTGAGAAAAACCTGTATTTTACCGGTTCCGGGTTTAGCGGTAAGAGAATCGGAGTCGATCCTATGGCCAGACTTGGGAATTTAGACACCGGGAAATTAAGAGAAATAACCAGCATGGTCGAAAACAGTAACATAGAAGAAATCAAACTTGAAGTAGAGGGCGTAAAAATTTCCATAAATAACCCAAAATATAGTTCAAAGGTAAAAAGTACCGCTAAAGAAAAGGCAACGCAACCAACAGAGAAAAAACCTTCAGACATTGTAGAAATCAAATCCCCTATCGTGGGAACATTTTATGCATCATCCAGCATGGACTCGCCCGCGTTTGTAAATGTTGGTGATAAAGTCAAGAAGGGAGATACCCTCTTTATAATAGAAGCAATGAAACTGATGAATAAAGTCCAATCCGAATATGACGGCGAGATAAAAGACATCCTGGTTTCCAATGAAGATACTGTGGAATTTGATCAAGTATTAATGATTTTAAAGAAAGATAAAAAATAGTCATATGTTTAAAAGAGTTCTCATTGCTAATAGAGGAGAAATTGCATTAAGAATAATAAGGGCCTGCAGGGAATTAGGGATTGAAAGTGTTTCAGTTTACTCCACAGCAGACAGGGATTCCATTCATACCAGACTTTCTGATAAGAGTATCTGTATAGGACCTCCTCAACCGGCTAAAAGCTACCTTAATATTAATAATATAATAAGCGCAGCTCAAAATACTGCATGTGATGCAATTCACCCCGGGTATGGATTTCTTGCGGAAAATCCCGAATTTGTAGATACCTGCAAACAGAATAATTTTACTTTTATTGGACCTCCGGCTGAAGCAATTTCACTTGCAGGAAATAAATCCAAGGCCATAGAAGTCATGAAAAAAAACAAAATACCGGTGATCCCAGGGTCTTCAGGCAATATGACTAATATAAGAGCAGCATTAAAACTCGGAAAGCGCCTAGGCTATCCTGTGATTATAAAGGCTTCCTTCGGTGGTGGGGGAAAGGGCATGAGGATCTGCAGTGACAAGAGAGACCTGGCTTCTTACTTCCCACTAGCAAAATCCGAATCCGAATCTTCTTTCGGGATAGGCGAAGTCTACCTTGAAAAATATATACCAAAACCAAGACACATTGAATTTCAGATAATCGCCGATAACTACGGACATGTAATATGTGTGGGAGAAAGAGAATGCTCCATTCAAAGAAGACACCAGAAACTTATAGAGGAGGCTCCTGCAGTAAACCTGCCTCCAAAAATAATCAGTCTGATGCGGGAATTCGCAGTAAGAGCTGCCAGGGCTGTTAATTATAAAAACCTTGGGACAATAGAATTCCTAATGGATGAAAAAGGACATTTCTATTTCATTGAAATAAATACCCGTATCCAGGTAGAGCACCCGGTAACAGAAATGGTTACCGGTATTGACCTGATAAAAGAACAGATAAAGATTGCTTCCGGCCAGAAAATCAAAAATATAAGAGAAGATTATAAGCCCCGGGGACATGCAATAGAGTTCAGGATCAATGCAGAAGATCCTGATGATGATTTCAAACCCTGTCCCGGAAGGATAACGGAAAGTTACCTGCCCGGAGGACCTGGCGTAAGAGTTGACACTTTTATAAGCTCAAATTGTGAGGTTTCACCTTTCTATGATTCTCTTATAGCAAAACTTGTGGTCTGGAGCAGTACCAGAAAGCAGGCAATATGCAGATCAAACAGAGCGCTTGAAGAATTCAGAGTAGAAGGGATCAAGACTACCATACCCTTTTATAAAAAGATCATAAAGAACAAAAACTTCATAGCGGGAAACATCCACACCCATTTCATTGAAGAAGAAATAAATAACAAAAAAATTTAATAATTATATATCTCTATCAGCAGGCCTTCCCTGTCTCTTAGGTACAGCGTATCATGGTCATTATTCCATACAGGTTTTGAACTCTTCCAGTAGAATTCACCTTCCCCGTCCTCGCCGCTTCCTGTAAAAAGATAAACAGCAGAATCAGGTCTTAGAATATAACTTCCAAACTCATAAATATTGGTCGCGCTGTCTTTTACAGTCCAGCCGTAAATATTAACCGGATCACATCCGGTATTTTTTATGGCTATATACTCATCATTTAAATTTAGATTATCATTACCATCTGCATCATAATTCAAATCAATTTTTACCAAACCGATTTTTGATTTCTGCCATAAACCCAGATTATTTGACCTTGCAGCCCGCTCTGCCTTCAGGAATTCTTCAGTATATCTGACATCAGGAGGACAGGTATATGCATTAGCAAATCCCCTTTTTACCATTTCAAGGTTTACAAATAAATCTCCCACAAATATATATCTCAGCAGCCGGCCGTATATATCCACTTCGGATATGTCTTTTTTTAAAATTACCTCTTTACCCAGAACCATTGCCTCAAGGACTTCTCTGGCTTCATCAAAAAAATACATCCCCTGCTCGGGAGTGTTGATTCCTATTAATCTTACCCTCCGGCTGTCTGAAAGGACTATAGTATCTCCATCCAGTACTTCTTTTACCGTCAAATTATCATCTTTATATGAACTTCCGGATTCACCTTTATTAATTTCTTCATGATTATCATAGTAATACAAACCACAGCCATAAAGAATAAAAAGCGCAGCTGTGGTCAAAATTAAAAGTATTTTTTTTGGTGTGGTCATTTAATCTTACTTCTCACGCAGTTCCAAAAGTTTTTTTCTTACTTTACTGTTCAACCTTCTTTCAAAAGAAAAAAATGCTCTTTCAGAGCCCTCCTTCATTTTTTTTATGTCTTCCCTTACCTTATCCTTATAATTTTTGATCTCAAGATTAAATTCCCTGGTCGATTTTCGATATACATTTTTCCTGAAAATGACCTTCTGCTGTAGATAGTCAGATGTTACTACAAATATCCTTCTATAATCGGACTTCTTGCTTATCAGCCCCTCAATAAAATCGTCTGCTGTCCTGCCCCTTCTGGAAAAGATGACTTTTACCTCATCTATGGTCTGGGTAGTTATGCCGGTCTTATTGCCTTTTCTGGCATCAAAAACAACTGTTACATCACAATCCTTCTGACTTTTATACCAGATCAGATCTTCTATCAGCTTTTCTCTTAAATAGCTCAGGCTTTCATTACTCAGTCCCTCAGACTTAAAAAATCTAAATATGAAATTATATCCGTCTACTATCAGTAAATCTTTACTGCCGGTGTTCTCTTTCAATTTGCTCCTGTATTCTGTATAAAATAATTCCACTTGCTACTGAAACATTCAGCGATTGCATGGTACCACTTAGCCTTATTGAGACCATAGTATCACAATTGACTCTGGCCAGCCTGCTTATTCCTTTGTCTTCACTTCCAAAAACAAGCGCCATGGGAAAGGTAAAATCAATGTCATTTAAATATTTTACTTGGGGAGTTATATCCAGCGTGGTACCGTAAACCCAGAATCCTCTTTCTTTTAATTGCTTTATTGCCCTTACAATATTTACTACTCTAAACACCTTTATTTCTTCCAGAGCCCCGGCAGAAATACTGCTTAGCTTCTCATTTATAGAAACGCTTCTTCTTTTGGTTATGATTATTCCTTCAGAATTAAATGCAGCGCAATTCCTTATTATTGAACCAAAATTTCCCACGTCAGTCAATCCGTCCAGGATAACCAGCCTTCCTTTACTGTGATTTTCCTTATCTAAGTATTGTTCAAGATCACAATAGTTATATGGAGATACCCTGGCATATATGCCCTGGGAGCTGGCATTTTCAAAAGAAAGGCTATCAAGCCGGTCCGGTTTAACTTCAATAATCTCTATATTTCTGTTTCTGGCTTCCGTAATAATATTCTGTATTCTTAAGCCCTTTTTTTTACTCCCGTTAAGGAAAACCTCATATATTTTTCTTCTGCCTGCGTTTTTGGTGATCAGTGAAAAAATAGAATTTATTCCGTACAGATACTCATTATCTGTCTTTTTACTCATTTTTGTCTTTTAAACTCTTATTTAAGCTTCCAGATGGTGCCTTCTTTTCTATCCTCAAGGATTATACCTTTACCATACAGGTAATCCCTTATTTTATCAGCTTTTTTAAAATCTTTATTATCTCTCGCTGTTTCTCTATCTCTTATCAGCTCTTCTATCTCATCTTTTTTGATCCTTGTTTTAATTTTTATATTTTCCTTCATTTCCGTGATATTACTTTTGAAAATTAATCCCAGGACTTTCCCCAGCTTTTCTATTTTTTCATATGCACCATATAGACTTCCCTTCAGGGAAGCAGCTATTTTAAAATCCGGTTTTTGAATAATGCCGTTTATATTTTTTATGAATTCGAATATATAGCCTATTGCTTTAGCCGAATTAAAGTCATCGTCCATAGACTTTTTAAAGTCATCATCAAGTCTCCCGGTAAAGGAGCCAATCCTTGATATAATACCAGCATCTTCTTCTTTTCCGGTTTCATTACCGGATAGTTTTTCTGCCTGCTTTATTAAAAATTCAATATTTCCCATAGTATTTGTGATTCTTCCGACAGCCTTCTCCGCTTCATCCAGTTTTTTCATGCTGAATTCCAGAGGGCTTCTGTAATGCGTTGAAAGAATATACATTTTGATAGTCTCGGGAGAATGTATTTTAAGCAGGTTTTTTAATACCCAATTTTTTTTCAATCCCTGTGACTTTGACATCTTACCCGCTTTCACTTCTATCATACCGTTATGCATCCAATACCTGACAAAGCTTCCCTCTTTTAAAAAAGCAGCTTCGGACTGCGCGATTTCATTTTCGTGATGAGGAAATATAAGATCTATTCCGCCGCCGTGAATATCAATATTCCTGTCCAGCAGAGTAGTTGACATAGCAGAACACTCAATATGCCAGCCGGGTCTTCCATTACCCCACGGACTGTCCCATGAAGGCTCACCTTCCTTGGCTTTTTTCCATAAAGCAAAATCAATACTGTTTCTTTTATCAGAATCATTTTCATCTGTATTCCGCATCTCAGTTATATTCTGTCTCGAAAGTTTCCCATAATCGGAGAACTTACCAACTTCAAAATAAACATTACTGTCTACTACATAACCATAACCATTTTCTATTATTTTTTTTATGATGTTTATTATTTCCGGGATCATCTCTGTTGCCAGGGGCATCTTGGTAAAGCCACCTATTTCCAGTTTTTTAATATCATCCAGGAAAGCCTTGATATATCTGTTAGTTATCACTTTATAGTCGACTCTTTCCTCATTTGCTTTTTTTATTATCTTAGCCTCAATATCTGTAATATTCTGTACATATTCCACTTTATAACCCAAAAACTCCAGATAATTCCTGACCATATTAAAGACAATTACCGGTCTTGAATTACCGACTGAAATATAGTTATAAACAGTAGGACCGCAGACATACATCCTGACTTTCCTATCTTCTATCGATTTAAATAGTTCTTTTTTACGGTGTAAAGTATTATAAATTTTTAAACTCAATACTTCCCTCCTGATATTCAGGCATCGATTATTTTTTCTTTTTCCGGGTTTTCTTTATTTCCTTTTCCAGAAATTCTATTCTGGCGCAGCAATCACTTAAAATCTCGCTTACCGGGTCGGGTAAATGCATTCTATGAAATTCATCCGACAGTACTTTTTCCCCGCCTATTTTCACAATCCTACCGGGAACGCCGACTACGGTGCAATTATCAGGTACGGATTTTACCACCACTGCACCTGCACCGATTATTACATTTTTTCCTATTACAATAGAACCCAGGACTTTTGCTCCGGCAGATATAACCACGTTATCACCAATAGTAGGATGGCGCTTTCCCTTTTCTTTCCCTGTTCCCCCAAGAGTCACTCCCTGGTAAAGAGTGACGTTATCACCGATTTCCGAAGTTTCTCCAATTACTACCCCCATACCATGGTCTATAAAAAATCCTCTTCCTATTTTTGCTCCAGGGTGGATCTCTATTCCGGTAAAGAATTTACTGCTCTGGGATATCCAGCGGGGAAGGAAGGGTACTCTTTTTTTGTGAAGCCAGTGAGCAATCCTGTGATTTATTACCGCATGTACCCCAGAATAAGTAAGCAAAATCTCAAGAGTGCTTACAGCAGCCGGATCCCTTTCTTTTGCCGATTTTACCAGGTCCTTTAATTCAGCTATAAATCCCATAATTCAGCCTACTTCTATTTTTAAATCTTTTAGTTTTTCACCTGTTATTTTTATAAAAGTTTTACTATCTTATTCATTAAAATCTATATTCTTATTATTGTCAAAAGAATTCAAGCAAGCCTTAAGACCTCATATGCATCTTCCTGCAGCAAGTGATTTTTAGTATAAAAAATGGGGGGACCATATCTACGCCGCTTCCAAAAATATAAAACTTTATTTCAATAAAACTACACACTGCGCAGCAATTCCTTCTTCTCTTCCACAAAATCCAAGACCTTCTGTGGTGGTCGCTTTTATATTTACCATATTCTGTTTTATATTCAGGACTCCGGCTATATTCTTCTTCATTTCCTTAAAATATCCGGAAACATTTGGCTTCTGCATTATTAAAATCAAATCCACGTTAACAATTTCCAGACCCTTTTTCTTCATTTTTTTCGTTACATCATCCAGCAGCAGCAAACTCGATATATCCCTATATTTCATATCGGTATCAGGAAAATGGATCCCTATATCACCCAGTCCACATGCACCTAAAATAGCATCCATTAAAGCATGCACAAGAACATCGGCGTCCGAGTGCCCCGCCAATCCTACATGATGGCCTATTTCCACCCCGCCAAGTATTAATTTCCTGCCCGCTTTGAAAGCATGAACATCAAATCCTAATCCGATCCTCATAAAAATCCAATCTTTCTAAAAAAGTTTTAGTATTTTACAGTTATTTCCTGTTGTTCTTGGTTATAATAAGCTCTGCTAAAAATAAGTCAATAGGCGTGGTTATTTTTATATTTTCATGCCTGCCCCTTACAATATTAACCTTGCAGTTCATACTCTCCACCAGACAGGCATCGTCCGTACCAATGAAATTATCTCTTCTTGCTTTATTATGAGCTTTTAAAATAATATTATAAAAGAAAACCTGCGGAGTTTGAGCATGCCAGATCTTATCCCTTGATATAGTTCTATCGATGCTGTTTTTACTGATCATCTTTATAGTCTCCCGCGCCGATGAGGCCATTATTACACCTTTTACCAAAGAATCTTTTTTATTTTCCCTTATCAGTGTATTAATCAACAAATCAATCTCTTCAGACGTAATAAGAGGCCTCACACCATCATGAATAGAAACTATTTTAGTACTGGGAGGTACTTCTATAAGGGCGTTATAAACAGATTCCTGCCTGCTGCTGCCGCCTGCAATTAATTTCTTTACCTTGTCGAATGAATATTTCTCGATTATGTTCTTACGGCATGATTTTATATGGTCTCTGGGTACTGAAACATATATTTCTTTTATCTTTGAAGACTTTTGGAAGGCACTGATGGTATGAGCTAATATTGGCTTACCATATATATTCATAAACTGTTTGCTGATATTCCCTTTTAGCCTGGTTCCTTTTCCAGCTGCTGTAATTATCGCTACATTCATAAGTTATCATCACTACTATTAATTTGAAAAACCTGCTTACTGCTGAATATATAAGTTTAATAATTTAAACAATATCCTGTTAAATGCTATATTTTAATTTTTGGGAATGTTCCTCCTTTTCTATCATATAGTTCGTTATATAGGTAATATTCTGAAAACTTCTTTAGTCTATCATATAAAGTTTTAGCATTGGATTTTCCCATACCTTCAACTTTGGCTAAATTTTCTATACTCGCATTTAGAATATTCTTTAAATTACCAAACTTATCGATTAAATTAATAATTATTTGTTGAGGAAGTCTTCTTACTTCAGAAACTATTCTAAGCCCTCTCGGATGTACATTAAATTCCTTTAGATTTCCTTCAACCTTATAACCCAGAATTCCTGCGATATTATTCAAATCAAGCAGCTTTTCCGCACTGAGCTGGTTTATCCTTTCTCTGATATCAAACGGCTTATTGTTGACAGTCTGATTTGCATAATCACTTATGATATTCAATGAATCCCTGGCAACATTGGCCATTGATTCTTCAACCTGCATACTTAACAGTCTTCCGTCAACACCCAATTCATATATATTTTTCTTGACTTCCTTCTCAGTCCACTGGACGATACTTGACCTCTGAAGCACACCTGTCACATCGAAAAGCGTGACCATATCTTCAAGTTCCCTTATGGTCAGATTAAATTTAAGTTCATCCAGTCCTTCCTTATATTTTTCAAGTGTCTGTAATGCCTGATTTGCTTTGGACAAGACCACCCTTGGCTCCTCAAGCATATATCTTATATCACCTTTATATATTGTGACCACATCTCTTTTCATAGAAATAGAAATAACCAGAGTATTGGTCTGCTTTGCTACTCTCTCTGCGGTTCTGTGTCTGGTACCTGTCTCGGAAGTTTTAATTTCCGGATTAGGGAAAAGGTGGGTATTTGCATACAAAATGCGCTTGCCATCAGAACTTAATATAATAGCCCCATCCATTTTGGCAAGCTCATAAAATTTTGTGGGAGAAAAACTACATCCCACATAGAAACCGCCATTTACCAGCTTTAATACTTCTTCCGTATCTCCAACAACAATCAGCCCCCCTGTCCTTCCCTGAAGTATATACTCAATACCTAATCTGAGCTCTGTTCCGGGAGCTACCTTCTTCAAACAATTAAGTAGTAATTCTTCTTTTTTTTTATTTACTGTCATATGAAATCAAACTTTCAATATACCGCTTCTACTTAACTTCTTAATCTCAAATCGCATCTTTTTATCTTTTGCGCTGACTTCGATCTTCTGGCCTGACTTGACTTCGCCGCTGATCAATTTTTCTGAAATAGGATTCTCTATTAGATTTTGTATACATCTTCTCATAGGCCTTGCACCCATAGTGGAATCATAGCCTTTATCCAGCAGCAGGTCCTTTGCACTTTTTTTAAGCTCTATCATAACCCCTTGAAGTTCGAGCTGCTGCTGTACTCTTGACATCATTAAATCCATAATGCTGTAGATCTGCTTTTTCTGTAATTTATGAAATACGATGACTTCATCAACCCTGTTTAAAAATTCAGGCCTGAATGCCTGCTTCAACTCACTCATCACCTTTTCTTTTATTTCATCGTAAGAGAGATCTTCAGTATTTATTTTCTTAAATCCCATAGGAGTATTTTTTTGTATTTCTCTTGCTCCCAGGTTGGAAGTCATTACAACAACAGTGTTTTTAAAATCCACTCTCTTGCCCTGAGAGTCGGTAAGATGGCCGTCTTCAAAAATCTGCAGTAATATATTAAAGACATCAGGATGTGCTTTTTCAATTTCATCAAGAAGTATAACGCTGTATGGTCTTCTCCTTACCATTTCCGTAAGCTGACCACCTTCATCATATCCCACATATCCGGGCGGTGAGCCGACCAACTTTGATACTGAATGCTTTTCCATATATTCTGACATATCAATCTGTATCAGCGCTTCTTCTTTATCAAATAAAAATTCTGCTATTGTTTTGGCAAGTTCTGTTTTTCCCACTCCCGAAGGCCCCAGGAACATAAAGGAACCTATTGGCCTCTTGGGATCCTTAAGGCCGGAACGGGAACGCCTGATAGCCTTGGAGACTGTTTTTACTGCCTCATCCTGACCGATGACCCTCTTATGAAGCTCATCTTCCATTCCAAGAAGCTTGGAAGATTCACTGGAGGTCAGTTTATATACAGGAACACCTGTCCAGTTTGACAGAACTTCCGTTATTTCAATTTCACTGACGACCCCCTTATCTGTTTTTTTACTTCTTGTATTGGTCTCTTCTATATTCTTTTTTTCTCTGACCAGCCGTTTCTCCTTATCACGCAGCTGGGCTGCTTTTTCAAAATCCTGCGATTCTATCGCCTTTTTCTTTTCACTTATGGTTTTTTCAATATTTACATCTAATCCCTTTAAATCAGGAGGAGCGGTTAAATTTCTTACCCTGACCCTGGATGCAGCCTCGTCAACCAGGTCAATTGCTTTATCCGGAAGGAATCTGTCAGATATATATCTATGGGATAATTTGGCAGCTGACACTATGGCATCATCGGTTATATTAAGACCATGAAATGCCTCATATCTGTCCTTTAATCCCTTTAATATTTCAATAGTCTCATAGACAGAAGGTTCATTTATAAAAATCGGCTGAAATCTCCTCTCAAGAGCCTTATCCTTTTCCACATATTTTCGATATTCACTTACTGTAGTAGCACCTATAGCCTGGATTTCTCCTCTTGCCAGCATTGGTTTTAATATGCTGGCAGCATCTATAGCTCCCTCAGCGGCACCGGCACCTACCAGTGTATGTACCTCATCAATAAAAAGTATAATATCGCCGTCATCCTTGATCTCACCCAGTACTTTTTTAAGTCTTTCTTCGAAATCTCCTCGATATCTTGAACCGGCGACCAGAGCTCCCAGGTCAAGGGTGAATATCTTTTTACTGGCAAGATTTGAAGGAATTTTGCCTTCACAGACAAATTGTGCCATTCCTTCAACAATTGCGGTTTTCCCTACTCCCGATTCTCCTATAAGGATAGGATTGTTTTTAGTCCTTCTGGAAAGTATCTGTATTATTCTTTCAATTTCACTTCTCCTGCCTATCAGCGGGTCAAGTTTTCCTTCCTTTGCCAGTGAAGTCAAATCCCTTCCAAACTGCATTAACATCTTAAGTGATTTTTTTTGACTTCTTCCAGACAGAGATTTTTCTGGCTGAGAATAATAAGACTGCTTGTTCAGGAGTTCCTTAACTTTTTCTTTTACATTATCCAGAGTAATTCCCAGACTGTTTAATACCCTTGCTGCTACTCCTTCTCCTTCTCTCAAGAGTCCCAGCAGTATATGCTCTGTCCCAATATAATTATGACCCATTTGAAGAGCTTCTCTTAAAGAAAGCTCCAGAACCTTCTTTGCTCTGGGGGTAAAAGGTATATGCTCATAGGATTCGGAAGTTCCCTCGGTTACCACATCTTTTATTGCCTCCCTTATATCCTCAAAATTAATATTCAGCTCATCAAAGACTTTCGCTGCGATCCCTTCCTTCTCATCAATCAAACCCAGCAGTATATGTTCAGTACCTATATAGTTCTGCTTTAAGAACCTTGCCTCATCCTGAGCCTTGACCACTACTTTTCTCGCTCTTTCTGTAAATCTTTCAAACATTTAATTATTTCCCCTTAACATATTTATCCGGATAAAATCCCGGATTATCTTTATACGTTAATATTTTAGCATATTTAAGCAAACCAGAGTAATTAAAACAAAATCATATCCCGGATTTATTCAGGCCGGAGTACAGGGAAAAGGATCACATCTCTTATAGAATTGCTGTTGGTCAATATCATAACCAGCCTGTCGATCCCGACTCCTTCTCCTCCGGTGGGCGGCATTCCGTATTCCAGAGCCTTGAGAAAATCTACGTCAATCCTGCCTGTAATTCTTTCTTCTTCACTTTTGCTTTTTACCTGGTCCCTAAATCTATTTAATTGTTCACAGGGATCGACCAATTCTGAAAAAGCATTAGCAATTTCTTCTCCCCCGATGAAGAGCTCAAATCTTTCAGTTAAATTTTTATCTTTAGGGTGCTTTTTGGCCAGCGGAGATATTTCAATTGGATAATCTTTTATAAAAGTGGGCTGGATAAGCTTTGGTTCTACCAGTGCTTCAAAAATTCCATTTATAATTTTTCCTTTTCCAGAGCCTTTTTCTATTTTAATATCCAGATTCTCCGATATTTTAGATAACTCCTTTATACTGCTGTCAAAGTTTACTTTTACTTTACCAAATTTATCAATAGCTTCAAGCATAGTAAATTTTTCCCACCGGCCTCCAAGATCAATATTATTACCCCTGAAGACTGTACTTGATTTACCGATAGCTTCTTTGCAGACAAATTTTACTAAATCCTCTGTCAGATCCATCATATCATTGTAATCAGAATATGCCTGGTAAAATTCAAGCATAGTAAATTCGGGATTATGCTTGTAGGATATGCCCTCATTTCTAAAATTTCGATTTATTTCAAAAACCTTTTCAAAACCACCGATGATCAACCTTTTTAAATATAATTCAGGCGCAATTCTTAGATAAAGATCCGTATTTAGAGCATTATGGTGAGTTATAAATGGTTTAGCTGCTGCACCGCCCGGAATCGGCTGGAGCATCGGCGTTTCGACTTCCATAAAACCTTTTTCAGTTAAAAATCTTCTTACAGCATCTATCACTTTGATCCTGGTCAAAAAAACATTTTGTACCTCTGGATTTACAATGAAATCCAGATATCTCTGCCTGTATCTTAATTCTTTATCTTTAAGACCGTGCCATTTCTCAGGAAGTATTCTTAAGGATTTGCTGAGCAGTTCAAATTTGGAAACATTTATCGAGAGTTCTCCTGCATGGGTCATAAAGACAGTTCCTTCCACGCCTACCCAGTCACCAATATCAAGGTCTAAGAATTCACTATATTTTTTTTCACCTAAATTTTTTAAATTAGCATACAGCTGAATCTTACCTGTAAAATCTTTTAAATCGCTAAAAGTAGCCTTACCGTGTTTCCTAAAACCGGTAAGTCTCCCTGCTATTTTAAAAATATCACTGACACTGTCGTCTTTTTTCAGATTTGAATAAAGTTTCTTTATATCTATTACATTATAGTTTTTATTAAATCTGGTTTTATATATTTCTTTGCCGCTTTTCTTTAGAGCCTTTACTTTCTCAAGTTTTGTTCTTAATGCCTCACCAAAAGGTTTTTCCGATTCTAAAAAATATTCAATCCTACCGTTAAATATTTCTTTATTCTCTATATGGTCTGACTTTGAATTTTTTTTGTTTTTCTTTTTTTCCATACTCTAAAGATTAAATCTGTTTATCTGATTCTTAATATCTTTAATCTTTTGTTTTCATTGGGTGTCTTGACCAGTACCTCATCTCCAATCTTCATACCCAGTAGCGCTCTACCCATTGGAGATTCATCCGAAATTTTATTTTTTTCCGGGTCAGACTCAATTGAACTTACAATTGTAAATTCCTTTTCTCTTTTCTTATTGATATCTCTTACTACTACAACCGTTCCAAGGTTGACCGACCCTTTATTATTATCCTTCTTTATAATTATATGATTATTTAAGATCTCACTTATCTGTTCTATTCTACCTTCTGTGAAAGCTTGCTCGTTCTTGGCATATTCATATTCAGAATTTTCAGCCAGATCTCCTCCTGATTTTTTAGCATCCTTCAGTCTTTCGGCAATTTCTTTCCGCTTATTATTTATAAGGTCTTCTCTTTCTTTAAGTAATTCTTCATAACCTTCTTTAGTAAGACAATATTCTTTCATAAACATTTCTCCCTCAATCCACGTATTCTTACTTATAATCCTTATATCGCTATATAATACTTGAAAATTTAAATGTAGTTATTTAATTGAGGTATTATATTGTATGATATATAAGATGTCAAAAATAAATATCTGATTAACCGAATCTGCCTGTTATGTAATCTTCTGTTCTCTTATCTCCGGGGTTGGTAAAGATCTTATTGGTATCATCATATTCAATCAATGTAGCAGGTTCATCAGTTTTTTCAGTTAAAAGGAAAGCTGCCTTTTGCGACACTCTTGCAGCCTGCTGCATATTATGAGTTACTATTACTATGGTATAGTTTTCCTTCAGCTCATCCATCAGATCCTCTATCTTCTGGGTTGATATCGGATCCAGAGCTGAAGCAGGCTCATCCATAAGTATTATTTCCGAGTTTACGGCAAGAACTCTGGCAATGCATAACCTCTGCTGTTGCCCACCTGACAGATCCATTGCATTGGTATTAAGTTTATTCTTGACTTCATCCCATAGGGCTGCTTTCTTAAGGCTTCTTTCAACAAGTTCATCCAGCTGCTGTCTGGTGTACTTTTTATGAAGCCTGGGTCCATAAACAACATTTTCATAGACTGTTTTGGGGAAAGGATTAGGCCTCTGAAATACCATTCCGACCCTCTTACGCAGATTAACAACATCTATATTATCCTTATATATATCAACTCCATCCATTATTATCTCACCTTCCACCCTGGTGTTGGGAATCAGCTCGTTCATTCTATTGAAAGTCCTGAGGAGTGTGGATTTTCCGCACCCGGACGGTCCAATTATCGCGGTTATGTTATTCTTTTGGATGTCCATACTAATATCCGCCAATACTTTTGATTTGCCGTAATAAAAACCCAGATCCTTTACCTTTATTTTTATTTTATCGTCAGCCATCGATTTTCAGCTCGCATTATCAGTACTCTAATTTTGCCTTATAATTCTCTATTTTCTCCGCCAGATCGTTATACTTTAAAGCAAGTATCTGGATTGCCAGAAGTGCTGCATTTTTTGCACCATTAATGGCCATGCAGGCAACAGGAACTCCCGAAGGCATTTGTACTATAGATAATAAAGAGTCCAGTCCTCCCAGCTCAGAAGCCTTAACAGGTACACCTATTACAGGAATATTGGTATATGAAGCAATTATACCCGGAAGATGTGCTGCTTTCCCTGCCCCTGCAATTACTACTTCTATTCCTTTCTCCTTTATATTTTTTGCAAACTCTCTGGTCTTGTTAGGCATTCTATGCGCCGAGAGTACCTTTTTCTCATAACCTACTCCAAATTCCTTTAAAATATCCGATGCTTTCTTCATGACCGGCTCATCGGCAACACTTCCCATTACTATAGCTACTCTTTTAATTTTAACTGCCATCAGTAACCCCTTTCTGCTTTAAATGCAATATCTTTTCTGTACTGAATACCTCTGAACTTGATTTTTCCTAATGCTTTATAGACTTTTTTTCTTACTTCTCTGAAAGTCGAAGCTTTGGAGACTATTCCCAAAACTCTGCCCCCGTTGGTAACCACATTCCCTTCTTCTATTTTAGTACCCGCATGGAAGACAATTATATCATCGCTTCCCTTAAAATAATCCAGTCCCTTGATTATATCTCCTCTTGAAGAACTTTCCGGATACCCTTTTGATGCAGCCACAACACAAATACATTTATTTTTATCCCATTTAAGTTTTTTTTCAGTAAGACTGCCGTCTATACATTCTAAAAGTAACGGCACTAGATCTTCTTTCAGTCTTGGAAGCACTACTTGAGTCTCAGGATCTCCGAACCTGCAGTTATATTCAAGCAGATAAGGCTCCCCCTTGCTAACCAGTATTCCCGCGTATAGAATTCCCTTATACTCAATATTTTCTTTTACCATTGCAGCTCCAGTAGGAAAAATTATTTTTGATAAAATCTGCTGGTAAGTATTCTCATCGACCATGGGTACAGGACTATAACTTCCCATACCGCCGGTATTTTTCCCCCTGTCGTCATCAAAGATCCTTTTATAATCCTGAGCCGGAGCCATCGGAACAATCTTGTGGCCGTCACACAGGCACAGTACCGATACTTCATATCCATCTAAAAACTCTTCTATTATTATCCTGTCCCCCGAGCTTCCAAACTTACCTCTTGAAAAACAATCTTTTACCGCTTCTACTGCCTGCATTTTATTATCTACTATTACCACGCCTTTCCCTGCTGCAAGACCATCAGCCTTTATAACTATGGGAAAAGTTTTTCTATTATCAATATATTCTACTGCCTTATCATGATCTTCTTTTTTAAAAATAATACCATCAGCACTGGGGATATCATATTTCTGAAGTAATTCTTTGGCAAAGACCTTGCTTCCTTCCATAGCAGCAGCATTTCCGCTGGGACCGAAGATTTTATGGCCTCTCAACTTGAAATAATCAACTATTCCCTCCACCAGTGGTGCTTCCGGACCAACTATGGTCAGCCCTATTTCTTTCTTCTCTACCAGATTCAAAAGATTATCAAAGTTCTTTTTTGAGATATCTATGTCAATGCATTCAGCAATCTCTGAAATTCCTGCATTACCCGGAGCTGCATAAATCTTCTCTACCAGAGGGCTCTTTGAGATTTTCCATACCAGACAGTGTTCCCTTCCCCCACCGCCTATTACCAGGATATTCAATTTACTCCTTTGCCTGATTTTTTAAATAATAAGTGTCGATCTTTTATTCTGATCAAATAATCTGCTTTCTATATTATGGTCCCTCATGATGATCTTACTTCTTTCAGCACCTACACTTACCATTGAAACAGCTACTTTTGCAATCTTCTCAATATTTTTTATATAATTACGCGCCTGTCTGGGGAGATCTTCAAAGTTCTTTATCCCGCTTATGTCCTCACTCCATCCCTGGTATTCTTCATATACAGGAGTGCACTTATGCAGGACAGTCTGATGACAGGGCATATGATCATAAACTTTCCCATCGTATTTATAACCGGTGCAGATTTTAACCTTTTTAAGGCCGCTTAATATATCCAGCTTAGTCAAAGCAATACTATCTATGGAGTTTATCATTATGGAATATTTTAATATAACTGCATCCAGCCACCCGCATCTTCTGGGCCTCCCGGTGGTAGTCCCATATTCATATCCTTTTTCCCGCAGGTAATCCCCGATCTTGCTGATGTCTTCAGTTGGAAATGGGCCGGAACCAACCCTGGTAGTATAAGCTTTTACCACGCCGAGTATTTCATCCAATCTGCTGGGACCTATTCCAGCCCCCACGCATACACCGCCGGCAATAGTTGAAGAAGAGGTCACGTAAGGGTATGTACCGTGATCGATATCCAGCATGGTACCCTGTGCACCTTCAAACATTACTTTTTTATTATTATCAAGAGCCTCACTGACTAAAGAAGTAGTATCGATTATATATCTGCTTATTCTCTTTCCATACTGTCTGTATTTATCAAAAACCTCATCCATATCAAGGGGGTCCAGTCCATAAATTCTTTTTATAATCTTATTATTCAGTTTTAAAGATTCTTCAAGTTTGGTTTTAAATATCTTTAAATCCTTAAGGTCCTGTGTCCTTATTCCCATCCTCAGAGCTTTATCTGCATATACAGGTCCAATACCCTTGTGTGTGGTGCCGATTTTTGATTTACCCAGCCTGTGTTCTCCTGCCTTATCCAGAATTATATGGTAAGGCATGACCAGATGCGCATTAGAGCTTATTCTTAAATTGTCTGTGTTTATTCCCTTGCTCTCAAGGTCATCCAGTTCTTCTATCAGGACTTCGGGATTTAAAACCACTCCATTCCCAATAACACAAATAACCTCCGGGTATAAGATCCCCGACGGGATCAGATGCAGTTTAAATTCATCATTTCCCTTAACTACCGTATGTCCGGCATTGTCTCCACCCTGAAATCTGACCACCATATCAACCTTGTTTGAAAGCAGATCGACTACTCTCCCTTTTCCTTCATCGCCCCACTGGCAACCGATTATAGCTAAACCGGGCATTTAGATCACTCCTTATCTTCAACCTGAAAGGATTTACTTAAATTAGAAAACAAGGCATATTCCTTATTGAAGTACATCCCTACTTTGCCTATAGGTCCGTTTCTGTGCTTGGATATTCTTATTTCAGCTTTCCCTGTATGCTTGGTTTCATCTTCTTCGTAATAATCATCCCTATAAATAAACGTAACCAGATCTGCGTCCTGCTCAATAGAACCTGATTCCCTGAGATCGGCTAAGATAGGCCTTTTCTTATCCCTTTTTTCCACTTCTCTTGAAAGCTGGGATACTGCCACCACCGGAACATTTAATTCCTTAGCGATGCCTTTTAGGTTCTGTGATATTTCTGTTATTTCCAGTACCTTGTTTCCCCTGTAGTTAGTTGTAGACTGCATTAGCTGCAGATAATCCACAATTATTAATTTGACATTATTGACGCTGACCATCATACGGGCTCTGGCTCTTAGATCCATAACCGTTAAAAAAGCAGTATCGTCTATATATATTTTGCATTCGGATAATCTTTCCACCGCTCTGGCCAGTTGGCTCCACTGGCTTTCTTTTATCTTACCTTTTCTAAGACTGTGCAGATTTATTTTTGCTTCCGCACTCATCAATCTCTGTGCCACCTGTTGCTTTGACATCTCAAGTGAAAAAATAGCTACCGGGATTTTTTCTAACATTGCTACATTCCTGGCCATGCCCAGGACAAATGAAGTCTTCCCCATTCCCGGCCTTGCTGCTATTACAATCAGGTCTGAATTCTGGAAACCCGAAGTCATCTGATCATAATCTATATATCCCGATGGTACTCCCGATATATCAGACTTGGCTTCATGCAGAGCCTCTATCAATTCATAGGCTTCGGTGACTACGTTTTTCATAACTGCGACTTTAGCCTTTTCACTCCCACCGCTAAGATCCTTATATACTTCAAATATCAGCTGCTGTGCCCTGTCTACAGTTGAACTCAGGTCTTCAGGAACTTCGTAACCCATAGTCGCTATTTTAGTAGCAGCATAGATCAATTTCCTTAAAATAGAATTACTTCTTACAATCTGAGCATAATATTCCGCATTGGAAGCAAGCGGGACATTGCTTATAAGAGAGTGGATATAGGTTTTTCCACCTACTTCATCCAGCAGACCTTTCTTTTTGAGATTATCTGCTATGGTTATTGGATCAGCAGGTTCACCCTTTATATATAATTCCATTATAGTATTAAAAATTTCCTGATTGGATTTTCGGTAAAAATCCCCTTCATCTACAATCTCCATTACCGATACAATAGCATCTCTTGAAATTAGCATAGATCCGAGTAGGGATTCCTCAGCTTCTATATTATATGGGGGTATCCGTTCAAGTTTACTGGTATCCAGCGGAGAGAGCTTCCCTTCTCTTTTAATTTGTTCTTTCATAGATTATTTCTTCTTAAGATTTTTCCTGGTTTCTTTCTCTTCTTCTTTTTCTTTTTTAGGGGAACCCTTTTTATCCTTGGCCTCAGCTTTATCCTCTTCAGGTTTTTCTTCTTCTTCTATTTTCTTTTCTTCCTTTTTTTCAGCCGCAGCCTTTCCCTTATCTGCCTCGTAAGCTTCAATTAATTCTTTTGATTCCTCATCAGGCTCGACTATTATTTTTAAAGGACTCTTGATTTCCTTATACAATCTTAATTCTGTGTTATATTCACCCAATTCTTTTATGTGCTCCTGCAGTTCAATTTTCTTTTTGTCTATTTCTATGTTTTTTTCTTCAAAAATCTTTTCAGCAATATCTTTATTGGTTATAGAACCGTAAAGTTTCCCTTCTTTTCCTGTTTTTACCACAAAAGTAATCTGTAGATCTCCCAGCTTTTTGGCTAACTTCTCTGCTTCTGCTATATTCCTGGATTCCACCTTTAAAGCAGCCTGTTTTACAATCTTCATCTGATTTATATTACCCCTGGTTGCAGGCTTTACGATCCCATTTGGTATTAAATAATTATTAGCATAGCCGGATTTTACCTCTACTATATCTCCGACATCTCCCAGTTTTTCATGATATTTTGTAAGTATGACTTTCAAATCTTCCTCCTATTCTATGATTCAAGATTAGACCGATCGCTCTCTTTTTAGCTTCCTGAAATTTACCCATATATCAATCAACCCCAAAAACGGCAGAATAAATATAGTGAATCCAATGAACAAACCCACGATTATAAGAATGATTATTCTTAATATAATCGAAACTTTAAATCTCTCAAATATGCCCCACAGCACTGAAATTCCGAGAACCAGGTACAGAAGTCCAAATACAACTATCAGATTGAATCCCGCAATGTCTATAATCAAATCAATATTACTCCCGGTAGAAGGAATCAGCACCAGTACCAGTCCAATGATCGCTCCCCAACAATAATACCATGGAAGATCCCACTCTTTAAAAGACAAAAATGGTTCTATATCAACATTGTATTTTTTAAGCATTTTAGAGCTTGCTATATAATTTATCACGCTTGCCATAACAAATGACGCTATTAAAAATCCAGGAACGACATACGGGAAAAACCTCAGGATATCATGGGTCTGCTGAATTGTAGAATCAAGCTGAGACTGTTCAATCGACAATAAATCGGCATAACCCAGAACTAATCGATCATCTGCTATCTGATCAACATAAACATTATAATTCTTTAAGATCTCACCAATAAAATTAATCCTGCTGACAGCGGATGCCAGTACAACATATAGTAAAACTGCTCCACAAAATACTAAGAAAACGCTCGTTACTATAAATATTTTACTTTTATTTTTACCAATGAATCTCCGGTAAATAAAGGAGACCGCAACTATTAAAATTATTGCGATCGGTGCAAGTATATAATCCAGTAAAAGCAGTATGATACAGGATATCACTGCGCAGATTATACCGTCCCTTATCCTGCCGCGGAGAACCAGAAGGGTAGCCGGCACTGGTATCAATGCCAATCCAATAATCCCGAAAAAGGGCATGTATGCAATAAAGACCAGGGATATAGTAGTAATTAAGGTAAGTATTACCAGATTTAATTTTTTAGCTTTAGTGTTATTTAAATTATCAAAGGACATATCAGACTGCCAAGATTATATTTATCTTTTAAAATAAGGAATGAGAGCTATTACTCTCGCCCTCTTAATAGCCATAGCTATCTTCTTTTGGTGCTGTACACAATTACCTGTAGACCTCTTTGGTCTTATCTTGCCTTTATCAGAAATAAATTTTTCAAGCAAACTGGCATTTTTATAATCAATAGTATCAATATTCGCTCTACAGAAGTAACAAAATCTCTTTCTCTGCCTTAAATTGAGCATAGATCCAGTTGCACTTCTGGAATTTCTATCATCTCTTGTTTTTTTATTTTTTCTAGCCAATTAAAGTCTCTCCTCCTATATTCAAATTAGATAACATCAAACTTAAAATGGTATATCTTCGTCACTGAAATCAGCTTCTTCAATATCAGCTTCCTTATTATTGCTCCTGCCGGATACTCCTCCTTCTGCTTTGGGATTTTTTTCTATCTTGCAGGAAGCAAACTCCATGCTTGGTGCTATGACATCAGCAATTATCTTCACTGCCGATCTTTTCTGACCATCCTTATCTTCCCAGCTGTCCTGTGAAAGTCTGCCGGAAACCAGGACTCTGTCTCCCTTGTTCAAGCTTTCCGCACAATTTTCCGCAAGTTTATACCAGGCAGTCACATTAAAAAAATTTACCTGCGTTTCCCATTCACCGGAATCTTTATTTTTTATATTTCTGTTGACTGCGATCCCAAAACTTGCCACCGGAGTACCCTTCGGAGTAAACCTCAGTTCCGGGTCCCTGGTCAAATTTCCTAAAATAGTCGTATTATTAACACCGAATGCCATGACACTTCACCTTCTTCTTATTGATTTTTATCACTTAAGATTCTTCACTTTTTACAATCAGATGACGCAGCACTTTATCATTGATCTTATTTATCCTGTCCAGCTCGTTAACGACATTACTGTCACCATTAAAATATACTATGACGTAATAGCCGTTCTCCTGTTTTTTAATAGGATAGGCTAATTTTCTGCTTCCCCACTTGTCAATATTGGAAACTTTACATTTTTCCTTTTCCAGCAGTGAAGTAATTTTGGACAATTGTTTTTCAATATCTTCTTCTTTAAGGGATGGGTCAAAAATAACAACAAGCTCATAATTTTTCAATCTTTAGATCCTCCTATGGACTAATTTATAAATTAGGTTCTGCCTTAAGGCAGAACAGAAAGATAATAAGATAAAAAAGGTTAAATCTGATTTTTCACCATTATTACCATTAGGGATATTATAACATTTGAAATCAATAATCAATAACTAATTCAAATGAGTCCTATCCTTTATCCCTCATATATACATTGGTACAGGGGTAGGGAATCTCTATACCTTCCATGTCAAATCTTTCTTTTATCCTCTTTCTTAACTGCCTGGCAATAGTCCACTGCTGTCCGGGCTTTACCTTGCAGATAATAGTAAATACTACGGCTGAATCGCTAAGTTCACTTACGCCGCCCTCACCTAATATTTCGGGCCTTTCTAAAATAGACTTTTTATATTTCTTATCGGATATTAATCCATCAAATACTTCTTCCAGAACCTTTATGACTTTATCTATATTTTCTTTGTAATGGACTCCGATCTGTATCAGAGCTCTTGACCAGGTATGAGTTCTATTGCTTAATTTACTTATCTCACCATTAGGTACAAAATGAAGAGTACCCTCAAGATCTCTTATTACCGTAGTCCTCAGGTTAAATCTTTCAACTGTTCCTGTTGTATCTCCTATAGTTATAATATCATTTACCTGATACCATTGTTCGAGTAGTATAAATATACCGTTTATCAAATCTTTAATGAGACTCTGTGCACCAAAACCAATTACTATGCTTGCCACCCCAGCACCAGCAAGAAGGGGGGTCACACTTATTCCGACCTGATCGGCTATTATCAGCAGGGCAGCTACTACGGAAATTATAATTATTAGATTAGAGACCACACTGATAAATGTAAAAGTCCTTTTCTTAATAATCTGTTTATCGTCGCTGATCCTTCTTTCTACCAGCCGTCTGATCCTTCTGGCTACGATTATGACCACTATGACCAATGCTAAAAGTACAGCTATTATAATTACTATATTGAGCCATTTATCCAGAAAGTTTTGGAATATATCGCCTCCAGCAATGTCCAAAGCACCATTATTATTATCCATCTTTAACACCTTCCTTAATTCTATCCTGATTTACCATCATCACTTCTGAACCTGCTGTAAGTCTTAATAATTTTATCTCCACTATCATCATATATAGGATTTAAATGACCCGTGAAATTTATAGTTGAGATATAAGGAAAACCCCTGTCAACAACTGCGATATTTATTGCTCCCTGATGCAGGATAATTGACCTCCACCTGGGCAGGGGGATCTGGAGCCAGTATACCAGTATGGAAAGTATGACCCCTCCATGGGCCACCACTGCAACATTACTGCCCTCTTCATTTTCTTTTACTATATTCTCAATTTCCTTTATCGATCTTTCTTTTACCTTCTTGAAACTCTCTCCACCTGTGGGGCAGTAATTATAGGGGTCATTTAACCATTGATGGAATTCTTCAGGGAAAACCTTGCCTAACTGCTCGAATTTCATTCCTTCCCATTTCCCGAAATGCATTTCTTTAAAATTATCTCTGATTATTATCTTTAAATTCTTTCCCTTATTTATTTTATTTATGATATTTGCTGTATCCACAGCCCGCTTTAACGGACTGCTGTAAATATTTGAAAAATTTACATCAGAAAGGTACTCCGCAGTAAGCCTGGCCTGCCTGATACCTTCTTTAGTAAGGTCTATGTCTTTATCACCCTGATACCTTCCCTCTTGGTTCCACAGCGTTTGGCCATGTCTTATTAAAAATAATTTTACCGCCATATAATTTCCTCTCTACTCACCGATTTCTATTAAAGTTCCAAAAACTTAAACTGGCTGGAAACAGCCTTTCTAATACCTTCTGCCGGTGGAAAGCTATACAATAATTTTCCTTCATCCAATGCACTTATAAAAATATCACTATAAGCACCTCCGCATTTAGCACAACTGTATTCGGATGCCTTCCTGTCTTCCAGGACTACCAGGTCGTTAAAGCAGTCCTTGCATCTTAATACTTTCTTGGCACCTGACTTTTTCCCTCTTTTTGCAATCTTTTTTCCTTCAATCTCTACAATATCCAGAGAAAAATCCATGACTCTGGCCGAGCTTATAGCTGTACCTATGCCAAATGCATCTGCTATATCTTTTAAATTTAGTATATCATCCTCATCCAGGCCGCCGCTGGCAAATAACTTGATATTCTCAAATCCTCTTATATCCAGTTCCCACCTAACCTCTTCTAAAATCTTTTTAAAATTCCCTCTCCTGGATGAAGGGGTATCCAGCCTTAAACCGAATAAATTCTTGCCAAGTCCTTCAGCTACTCTTACTGCTTCAAACTTTTCATCATTAAAAGTATCTATAAGAGATATTCTTTTAATTTCGGGACTGATCACACTGTCAAAAGCCTCTGTTGCTTCTTTGGTATCACCTATAATCAGGATTAAAGCATGAGGAATAGTCCCTACCGGTTCCTGACCGATCAGCTCCGCGCCAAGTGTTGTAGAAACACCATCTGCTCCGCCGATAAATGCACTCCTCTCTACCATAGGAGCAATCGCCGGATGCATCCTTCTGGCTCCGAAACTGTAAATCAATTTATCCCCAGCGGCCAGCTTGCATCTCGCTGCTTTTGTAGCTATCCCGCTTGCCTGACATAGTAAACCAAGAATAGCTGTCTCGTATATTCCAAAGTCAAGATACCTGCCTTCTATCACCATTACCGGCTGAAAATCCCTAAATACCGTTCCCTCGGGCATGCATCTTACCGATATCATCCCTGTATCCGAAAGGAGTCTTATAGTTTCTTCTATCCCTGCCAAAATGCCCCAGCTGTAGCCGCAGGGGAAACCTTTTAAAAATATCTCAGCCTTGACCACCGGATTTTTTTTACTGTTTTTTAATATCTCTTCTGTTCTTTTAAAATATATATCAGTCAATCTGCCCTTTTTTATATCATCGGGGTCCGCAGTATGAAACATTACCTGCTCCTTATATTATATTTAACTTAAGTACTTTCTCCATCTGCTTAAGTGCAAATCTGTGGTCTTCGGGATTTAGACCGATCACTGCATCTTTTACCACCTCTACCTCATAACCTCTCATCACCGCATCTACCACTGTATAAAGAACACATATGCTGGTAGTAACTCCTGCAAATACCAATTTCTTGACTCCCAATCTCTTCAATACCTCATCTAAATCAGTTTCAAAAAAAGCGGAGAATGTGCTCTTTCTTATAATAATGTCGGTACCCTGAGGCTTGAGTTCTTCTATGATTTTTGAGCCTTCCGTATTTTTAACCGCATGGGGCGGGAACATTTTAAATTCCCTGTCTTTTTTATCATGGCTGTCACACAAATAAATCACCGGGTAACCGCTGCTTCTGGCTTTTTCTGTCTCTCTCTTGACATGTTCGATTATCTTTTCTATATGTGGGATTTTCAGCGGCGCCCCGTCGCGTACAAAATCATTCAGCATATCTATTACTAAAAGAGCCTTTTTGCTTTCCATATAACCACCCCATAAAATCTATCATTAAACAGCCGGATTTTGATATAATCCCGGATTTACACATCTTCAGCAGTATAACTAAGATTATAATACCACCTGATAGCCGATTTTTGTAATGATTTGTACCCCGGAAATTTATATATTGTCTTTTTATCTTCATCTTTATAGAATTATACGGTAAATAATTTATCAAAAAATTACGACCTTTAAGAATAAAAATGAAAAAAAATAAAATCATCCTCAGTAGACTTTCTACCTTAAGCATCTTTCTTGTTATTGCCATATCTTTTCTTTTCTTGCTGTCTTCATGCACACAGAATATTTCTCTGTATTTTGCTGATTATGAGGAGAACGAGTCCTATCTTGTAAAGGAAGTAAGGCAAATCCAGACAGGTGACGCACTCTTAAAAAAAGTAGTAGAAGAACTTGTAAAAGGCCCGGAGAGCACTAGTCTTTATCCCACCATACCTTCCGATGTAAAAGTCAATTCAGTGGAAATATCAGGCAGCACCGCTGTCGTAGATTTCAGCAAAGAGATTATAACCAACGTAGATCAAATACCTCACAGCTCCACTACAGAAGTTCTGGCTGTCTACTCAATCGTAAACACGCTTACCGAATTTGAAGAAATAGATAAGGTAAAAATAACTGTAGAAGGCAAAGACAGCGGTCAAATAAACGGATTCTATATTGAAGATTTCTGGGGACACCTGGGCATCTATGAAGAATTCACAAGAAACGAAGAAATAATAAAAAGCAATTAATAACAGCCCCGGATACGGAAATAATATGATGCAGGACAATAAAAATTCGGATAGCCCTGACCTTTTAAAAAGTAAAATAAATGATGTTCAGAGTTTTTTTAAAAATACTTTATCCTCTCTGGATAAAAGGCCTTTAATCGGTTGGTTCTGTACTTACACTCCGGAAGAACTGATAATCGCCGGCGGGTTTACCCCTTTAAGAATTATGGGAAGTAAAAAGATAGTAAAATCGGAAAGCTACTTCCCTATAAATTTCTGTCCCTATATAAAATCAAGCTGGGACAGCCTGCTATCTGACATGAGCAATCTTAAAGCGTTGGTATTTACCAACTCCTGCGATGGTATGAGAAGATTGTATGATACTGCAAATACCTATCTAAAAAAAACCCCCTCGCATCTTCTGGATGTCCCACGCCTTCGGGGGGAAGATTCTACAGCTTTTTTTAGAGTTAATCTTGCCCATATGAAAAGATTTATTGAAAATACAGCCGGGGTCAAAATAAGAGAAAAAGAAATAGCTGAAGCTGTACTTCTTATAAATAAAAAAAGGAGACTTTTAGAAAAATTCAGCCTTATATTTAAGAAGTTCCCCCGCCATATATACATTTCTACCTACTACAGGATCATGGAGTTGTCTATGACATCCGAAGCTCAAGTGTTTATAGACGAGCTAGAAAAATATCTAAAATTCATAGAAGACTCTGCCGGGCAAAATAAGACCATTTCAGAAACAGATAGAGGAAGCATTCCCGGAATAATGGTCATTGGCAATTTTATCACTGAAGAAAAATTATGGGATATGCTGTCATCAATGAAACTCAGAGTAGCTTCCGATGATCTCTGTATCTCAAGCAGGTACTTTATAAAACTGGTAGATAAAGACGGAAGTACGGATATACTTACCTCCCTGGCCCGGAGATATCTAAATAAATCTCCATGTATGAGAATGGCCGATCTGGGACTAAAACTTAAAGAAATTGAAAATACTATAATAGAAAACAGTATAGAAGGTATAATATTTATTAGTTTGAAATTCTGTGATACAGTATTATATTCCTTTCCCCTTCTGAAAGAGAGATTTAACCAAATGGGAATCCCTGTGCTGTATCTAGAAATGGAATATAACAATTTTTCAGAAGGCCAGCTAAAGACAAGGATACAGGCTTTTCTGGAGATGCTGTAAAATAGATATAATCAAGATGGGAATAAAAGACAGATTAAAAACAGGAATACAGAAGAACTTGAACCAGAAATATATAAAGAGGCTGCTTGGCATAATTGCCAAAAAGCCCATACTTTATACCTATGGAAGCACCTTTTCCTCAGTCTCTGATAAATACCTGAATATTTTTACTATAGAAAGCTTAAGAAATGCCTATTCAGATAACAGCCACCCTGTAGGATTTGGATCGCTTTTTGTACCATATGAGATGCTGCACGCACTTGAAATCACTCCCTTCCCTCCGGAAGTAATGGCAGGTTTCACTGCAGGACTTGGTATAGCATCCCAGACTATCAAACAGTCTGCGTCTAACTGGTATTCACAGGATCTGTGTACCTTCCACAGGAGTGCTTCCGGTGCATTAGAGCTTGATGTATTTCCTAAACCTGACTTTATCCTGGCCACCAATCTGGCCTGCGATGCTGCGCAGAAATCTTTTTACATATATTCAAAGAAATATGGTATTGAAAAAAATTTCTATCTCATCGATGTTCCATACCATTATTCAAAAGAATCTCTACAGTACCTTACCGGCCAGCTAAAAAATATATATATGGATATAAGTTCAAAAACAGGCAGGGAACCTGACTATTCTAAATTCAGAGAAATCATAAGTCTTTCAAATGAGTTCAGAAATTGGGCAGTCAAAGTAAATGACTTAAGAAAGGATCTTACAGAGTATCCCCCTTATTTCAATGCTCTAAATTATATCCTTCCTTTTCACGTGCTGCCCGGAACAGAAAAAGCTGTTACTCTTTATAAGCATATGTACAGAGAATTAAAAAAATACCTGGCCATACAGCAGGGAAAAAATGGTAGTAAAGGAAACCTTCCTAAAAGGATCCTGTGGCTGCATCTCAAACCGTACTATAAAAGCGAGATCTTTGATATCCTTAAAAAAGAAAACTGCATAGTAGTCTTTGAAGAGATAAATTATGTTTACTGGCCCGAGCTTGACCCGCTAAAGCCTTTTGAAAGCCTGGCCAAAAAGATGCTTTCCCACTTCCTCGGCGGCAAGATCGACAACCGTGTTAAGGTAATCCTTGATATTGCCAGAGAATATAAAATCGACGGAGCTGTCCTTTTTTCTCACTGGGGCTGCAGGCAGAGTAACGGCGGCGCAAGGATAATCAAAGACAGTCTTAAGAAGTTGGGCATCCCTACGTTGGTAATAGACGGAGATTGTGTGGACCGTAACAATTCATCTCACGGCCAGATAAAGACCAGGATGCAGGGATTTCTGGAAATTTTAAATTCTAAAACATAAGCAAAAGAAAGGAAACAGATGTATACCTGCGGAATTGATGTTGGTTCAGTATCAACCGAAGCAGTGATACTGGATGGAAAAGATAACAAAATCTTATCCTATGCTATTTCCCCTACCGGCTCCAGCAGTAAGAATGCTGCAAAAAACGCCTTTGAGGATACCTTAAATAAAGCTAAGCTTAAAAGCAGAGATATCAAAGCAATTATTGCCACGGGCTACGGTAGGATAAATATTCCATTTGCAGATAAAAATATAACCGAGATCAGCTGCCATGCCAGGGGAGCAATATCATTATTCCCTGACCTTAAAACAGTGATCGATATCGGCGGGCAGGATAGCAAGGTAATCAAGCTTGAAAACGGGAGTCCCATTGACTTTCTGATGAACGATAAGTGTGCGGCAGGGACGGGAAGATTTTTGGAAGTAATGGCCAAGGCAATGGAAATAGACCTTGAGCATTTTGCTCCTATTTTTATTAAAACCGATGGTAAGGTCGATATAACCTCGACCTGCACCGTATTTGCCGAATCTGAAATAGTCTCCCTTATCGGACAGGGAGTAGATAAAGACAAGATCATAAAAGGCCTCATTTATTCCATAGCAAACAGGATAACTTCAATGGTTGAAAGGATAGGACTTGAAGAACCGGTATGTATGACAGGAGGAGTCGCCAAAAACCTGGGAGTGGTAAAGGCTCTTGAAGAAAATCTGGAAGTCAAAATAAAGATACCCGATGAGCCGCAGATAACCGGGGCACTTGGTGCAGCCTATCTTGCCCAGAATATAGGCTAGCTCCCGATAAACTCATCATACTTTGACAGCAGGCTTTTTTCTCAGTTTTAGATAGTATCCCTTCTTCTCTGCTATCCTGTCCAGGATCGAATGTGCAAGCTTGGCTTTCTCTTTTATATCAAGACTTTTGGAACTACCCGCGGCTTCCTTTACTGCTTCTGCTAATTCATCTAAATCTAATACTGTAGCAGCAAGGCAGAAGTAACTCTTTGAGCGCCCTTCATTGAATCCATCAAGAAGCTTCCAGAGCAGTTTTTCCCTTGCTTTTTGTGATCTTCTAAATTCAGCCAGGCCGTGTTTCTGAATAAAAGCAATATCATCTTCAAGTTTTTGGTAGCATTTAAAATAATATATTAAGAAGTGGTGGGCGATATTGGATTTGAACCAATGACCTCTGCGATGTCGACGCAGCGCTCTAACCATCTGAGCTAACCGCCCTGATATATATATTACCAGAGTATTATATATAAATAACTAAAAAGATATCAATATTCGATTCCTCGGGGAATATTTCTATCATAAGAACCTTAACTGATGTGCGTCCCCATCAACTTCTTCAAATTAGAGATCTCGTCTTCTTTATTCTTTATCCTGCCGTTCAGTTTCATCTCAAATAATTTTTCCAGGACTTCTTTAAATTTCTCCGAAGGTTTGTAACCCATATCCTTTAATGTATTACCATTGATTTCAAGATGTAAGGCGGAAAGGTCTTTTAAATATTTCTTGATATTGCCCAGATATTCCCTTCCCCAGCTGCAGGCAATGACCTGAAGATCGGGAGGGATTAAACTGACCCTGTGGTAAAGAGTGGAATTCTTTTTAATGCTGCTTTTAAGATTCCTCCTGGCCTCATTCCACATTTTATAGGTATTGAGTATAACATTTACATCTTTCTTTCTGACCTTCATCTCAGAACACCATCTTTCGATCTTGTCAGGCTTATTACCTCTTAGAAGAAGGATAAAAAGTAATCTCCACTTTTTAATTTCCCTTCCGATTTTATTATAATCATCTTTCATCTCACGGTAATATTTTAATATCTTTTTGACCTGTTCTATAAATTTTTTATCGATCCTTACCTTTATTCCTATTTTCTTAAGCGCACCAAGTTCATATAGTCTTTCAATCGCCTCCAGGGGATTTTTTTCATTAAAAATATAAATGAGTTCATCTCTTATCCTTACCCCGTTTAGCTTTGACACTATATTCATATTTATAGTAGTCCTGGCAAGTTTTTCGGTCTGGCTGTCCATTTTAAATCCAAGCCTCTTCTCAAACCTCACTGCCCTAAAGATCCTGGTTGGATCCTCAATAAAACTCATCTTGTGAAGGACTTTTATCTTTTTGTTTTTCAAATCTTCCCTTCCTCCGAAATAATCAAGGATCTCGCCAAAATTTTCTTTATTAAGCGACACGGCCATAGTATTTATAGTAAAATCTCTCCTGGAAAGATCCTGTTTTATATTCCCTGATTCTACACTGGGAAGAGCAGCCGGGCTCTTATAATATTCCACTCTTGCTGAGGCTATATCTATATGCTGTCTGTCACTTAAGACCAGGACAGCAGTTCCGAATTTCTTGTGGCATTCCAGTCTGCAGTCAAATCTTGAAGATAATTCTTTTCCAAACTTTATACCATCACCCTCTGCTACAATATCTATATCAAAATTAGGTATCTTCAGAAGTGCATCTCTTACTATCCCTCCTACCAGATAAGTATTATATTTCAGAACCTGTGAGACACCGGAAATGATCTTTAGTATCTTTTGTAATTTTTCAGGGAAAAATCCCCAGAAATTCTCATAGCTTCGGCCGTGTAAGAACCTCAGGACATCTTTTCTGGTAATAATACCTATGATCTTTTTCTTATCTATAATAGGTACTCTTCCAATGCCGTTTTCTACCATAAGATTCTGTATCTCACCAATGCTCGTATTTGCACCGGCTCTCACAACACTTCGGGACTTAAAACCCTTCACAGGAGCATGTGAAAGGCCGTGGCCTATTGCCTTATCTATATCCTTCCTTGTTATTATACCGACAAGGTCTTCGGCTTTGTCCACAATGGGTATTCCAGAATGACCGTATTTTTTTAAGATTTTATCTACCTGAGCTATGCTTGCATCTTCCTTTACCACCCTTACCGGATAAGACATTATATCCTTTGCAAGCATTGGCTTTTTTATATGTTTTTTAAGGGAGCCCATCATCTTTTTTCCCACTTCTTCAAAAGCTATGTCGTTTACAACTGCGGAAGCTGCCTGCGGGTGCCCACCGCCCCCTACAACCTTCAGTATCTCGGACACATCCACATTTTTATCATCACTTCTGCCAACTGCATAAATCTTCCCTTTCATTTTAGCCCAGCATATCACTATACTTACATCTTCGATCTGGGACAGTTTCCTGGTCAGCACAGAAAGCCCTTCAACAAAATCAGGCATGTCCGCCTGAGAAAGCAAGATTTCTGTTTCATTTACATTTACCTTTTTACAGTTCATTATCAACTTCTCTAAAAGTCTGTGCTGGTCTTCGGTAAGTGAAAGATTTAAGAATTTTGATACTACAAATAAATTAGTCCCTTTCTTCATAAGGAATGCAGCTGCTTCAAGATCGCTGGAAGTAGTGCCCGGATATGTAAATGAACCTGTGTCCTCATATATCCCAAGTGTAAAAAGTGTAGCATCAAGCGGGGAAACACTGATCTTTTTCTCTTTTATAAGATTTACCAGAATAGCCGTAGCAGCTCCCACCTCTCTGGAATAATCATAGGTGGCTTTCAGATCTCTGGAAGTCTTCTGATGATGATCATATACTATTACTTCAATACCCTTATTACTTAATGCCGCCTTTGCAGGGCCTAACCTTGAGGCAAACTTTGTATCGATTACAATGGCTCTTTTTACCTTTGAAAAATCAATCCCCTTGGGGTCCAAAAGGGGCGGCAGCTCATCTTCATAAAGAGTGATGAACTTTCTCACGTTTTGATTTATTGCAGTAGGCAGTACAATTTGAGCCTGCGGGTATATTTTCTTAGCTGCTACCATTCCAGCAAAAGAATCAAAATCAGAGCTCAAATGGGTTATAATTATTTCCATAAATAAATTGATCTATAAACCTTTATCAGTCTATATACTTGTCGTAGGAGACTATCTTGGCAAGGGGTTTTCTTCCTCTGGCTCCGCCTTCTCTGGCCGGGTAACCTAATGGTGTTACTGCAACCACTCTTACATCCTCCGGAACACCAAGCAGATCCTTCACCAATTTTTCCTTAAATGCTCCAATCCAGCAGGTGCCCAACCCTTTTTCAGTAGCAGCAAGTATTAGGTGTTCCAGCGCAATCGCTACATCTATGGGATAACTGCTCATATAACCGCCCATCACCCCGTAAGCTTCTTCTTCTTTGGCACAGGCCACAATAATTATAGGAGCTTCTGCCAGAAAAGTCTGGTTATTGCATGCTATGGATAGGTCACTTATTTTTTTCTTGTCTTTTACAACAATCAATTTCCACGGCTGGAGGTTTTTGGCAGACGGAGCTTTTCTAAACGCCTGTAGAATATAATTTAGTTTTTCTTCTTCTACTTCCTGGGGTTTATAAGATCTGATGCTTTTTCTGGTTTCTATCAGATTCATCAAACTGGTGAATTGCTTCACTGTCCATTACCCCCTCTTTTATAATTAGCAATTTGTTTTTTTGATTCCACCAATTACATACTTACTTCAAGTATTTAAGCAAATGCCACTTTATATTAACACTATGATTTTCTTAAGTAAAATCGTTTTTTACCACTTGCTGTGGACATATATTTTAAGGTATTTTTGGTATATCTCACTGACTTTTTCCATCTGCTTGTCCGTGAGCGGCGGAAGGTCTGAAGCCTTTACGTTGTCTTCGATCTGGGATACCCTGCTGGCCCCCGGTATGACACTGCTTACGCAGTCATTCATAAGTATCCACCGCAGTGCATGCTGAGCAAGTTTTCCTTCAGGAAATACCTTCTTTAATTCTTCTACTGCTTCCAGTCCCACTTCATAAGGAACTCCCGAAAATGTCTCACCCTTGTCAAAAGCCTGGCCTTCCCGGTTAAAGAACCTGTGGTCTCCCTTTGAAAATACTGTATCCTTTTTAAACTTACCGGTAAGCATGCCGCTTGCCAGAGGGACTCTTATAATGATCCCGATATTTTTATCCCTTGCCCTAATAAAAAAATCCTCGGCAGGTTTATGCCTGAACATATTATAGATGATCTGAACAGTAGCTAAGTTGGGATACTGAATAGCTTTTAATGCCTCTTCCACTTTTTCAACACTTACGCCGTAATTCAAAACCTTTCCTTTACTGACAAGTTCGTCCAGAATACCGAAGACTTCCGGATTTGAGTACACCTCGGTCGGGGGACAATGAAGCTGTATCAAGTCTATTGTCTCAAGATCCAAATTTTTCAGGCTGTCATCAACAAATGCTACAATGTTTTTTTTGTTATACCCCTCTGAAGTGTGCGGGTCCAGCCTTCTTCCTGACTTTGTGGCTACATAGACCCTCCGGTTTACCTTTTTTAAAAATCTTCCAATGGCCTTTTCGCTTAAGCCATCGTTGTATACATCGGCAGTGTCTATAAAATTTACCCCTTCATCTACCGCCTTTTCAAGGATTGTCTCAGCCGTCTCATAACTAAATTTCGTGCCCCACTTTCCGCCAAGCTGCCAGGTCCCCAGCGAGATCTCCGAAACTTTAAAACCGGTTTTTCCTAAAGTCCTGTATTTCATATTTATCCTTTCTGCACTTCCATAGTTGATTTTATACTCAAAGATTTAACCTTATCTTCGTATAATTCCATAATCCTTAAGGTTATATTTCCGGGAATCCTTCTTCCTATGACAAACCAGTCTATTTTCTTTACCGGTACCACTCCGGCAACAGAACTGGTTTTAAAAACTTCATCCGCGCCTATGATATCCCGGTAGTGGATTTTTTTCTCTTTTATTTTTATCATGTTTTCCCTGCATATATCTATCACCACTTCCCTGGTAACACCAGGTAAAATATTCTGTGTCAGCGGAGGGGTATATACTGAACCTCTTTTCACCATAAATATATTGCTCGATGCCCCCTCCAGGACCAGCCGGTCCCTGGTCAAAAAAACAGCCTCCCCGGCACTTTTTTTATGGGCTTCATCCTTGGCAAAAATATTCTCAAAATAATTTATAAGCTTATGAGAATAGAGACTCCGTCCCACTGACTGCCTTTTTATTGAAGAAGAGATGATATTTATCCCTTCGATATAATCTTCCTGAGGGTAGGGTTTGAGTTTTTCAGCAAGTATTATAAGGTTGGGCCTGCAGCTGCTGCTGAAATGGAAATCCCCGTTGTAAATTCCCCTGGTGACGATTATCTTTATATAAGAATCGCACCTTGTGAGGTTATTCTTTCTCACAGTTTTGACTACAGCATCCTTTAAATATTCACTATTAAAAGTGACGTTGTATTTTAAGATTTTAAGTGAGTGAAACAGCCTCTGAACATGGGCATCAAGCATAAACAGATTATCTTTGAAACCTCTCAGGGTCTCGTACAGACCGTCACCATATAAAAACCCTCTGTCCTTTACCGATATTCTGGCTTTATGTTCAATGACCAGTTTTCCATTAATAAAAACATATTTAAACATGGCAGTTTGTCCTGTAGAAATTTTATAAAAACTTTTTTAAATTCTTTGCGATAAAAAATCTTAGAGTATCTTTAAGAGCGATACTCTTATCCAGTGTCTCCTTATATTCATCTTCCGGAACCGAATCCTCGACAATTCCTCCGCCTACATTATAATAAAACTTATTTTTCTTTATAACAAATGTCCTTATTACGATATTTATATCCATAGTACAGTCAATTCCGATATAGCCCAGCGAACCCGTATACACATTCCTGGCTATAGTTTCCAGCTCATCGATTATCTCCATTGCCCTTATTTTAGGCGCACCTGTTATTGAACCTCCGGGAAATGATGCCTTTATAATATCAGAGATATCCACCCGCTTCTTTACCTTCCCGGTCACAGTTGAAACAGAGTGAAAAACCGTTGCATATTTTTCAACCACTGCGTGTTCTGCAACCCTGACCGTACCGTAATAGCAGAACTTTCCCAGGTCATTTCGCTCAAGATCCACAATCATATTAAGTTCTGCCCTGTCCTTGATGCTTCCTTCCAGCTCCGTTATCTTTTCTCTGTCATTCAAATCGTCTTTCCCCCTGGGCCTTGTCCCCTTTATGGGCCGCGTCTCTATGACATCACCCTGTAATAATAGAAATCTTTCCGGCGATGAACTGCCTATGCTGAACCCGTTAAAATCCATAAAAGCAGAGAATGGTGCAGCGTTCTTTTCCCTTAGTATATAATAAAGGTCTATCGGTTCCACCGGCAAATCTGCTTCAAACCTCTGGCTGAAGTTTGCCTGATATATGTCGCCGTTATGGATGTATTCCTTGGTTTTTATGACCCTTTTTACATAATCAGGTTTTTTAATATTTGATTTAAACTTTATGTTGGATATCTTTTTCTTATAGTATTTTTCTATTATCTTTTTCCTGATATCTTCTGGTTTTTTAAAACCTCTTAAAATACCCTCTAATTCTATATTGATCTTTTCTGCAAGCTCACTGCCCTTTACAACAGGATCCACATAATCGTCTTTTAAGAAGGCGGCTTCAAAAACACCCTTGTTTTCTTTCTTTTTTCCTTTTACCAAAAAATTCCTGGTAAAATACCACCTGCCCTCAATATGGCTGTATGCAAGCACCCTGTCATAATAATTAAGATAAAAAAGGGGAAGACCGATATCATCCACAACACTTTGAGGAAGCTTTTCAATATAGTTCTTAAGATCATAAGAAAAATAACCGGTAAAGCCGCCCCTGAAGTCAGGCAGCTTTTCCTTATGGTCTTTGGTCACTTTCTCCACTCTGCCGCCGCTTATAAAGACCGGCTTTATACTTCCTATCTCACTGCCTGGAGGGCTTAAGGTATAATTTTTTATATTCTCCTTTAGAAATGACAGAGGATGCTGGTATGAATAATACCCTATACCTTGTGGGACTGAGATAAACTCATTCTTATAACCCCAGCTTTTTATAACAAATTTAGGATCCCAGGCAATATAAGAAAATTTAGAATACTTGTTAGGGTAGAGGCTGCTGTCTAAAAAACACAGGTGACTTTTATCCTTTAAAATATAGGCCGCATCCTGGGGCAGTATTTTTAAGTCAATTGCCGAAATTGTAGAGAGGATGTTCATAGGTCAATAAAATTCTTAAGTATTTTCATTCCAACCGGAGTCAGGAAGGATTCAGGGTGAAATTGTATCCCTTCCAATCTGTAATCTTTATGTCTTACTCCCATCACAATACCGTCCTGGGTATGGGCAGTCACTACAAGTGAAGGAGGAATAGTATCCTTTTTTAAAATCAGAGAGTGGTATCTTGCAGCTTCAAAAGGACTTTCAATACCTTTAAAAATACTTCTGCCGTCGTGATAGATCATCGACGTCTTGCCGTGGACGACCTCTCCGGAATTTATGACTTCCGCGCCAAATACTTCTCCAATACACTGGTGACCCAGACACACTCCCAGTATAGGTATCTCCCTGTAGAAACGATTTATTAAGTCCTTTGAAATACCCGCACCTGCGGGCCTGCCGGGTCCGGGCGAGATCACTATTTTTGACGGTGACATCTTCTCGATTTCATCAAGACTTATCTTATCATTTCTTCTGACCTTAATATTCTCTCCTAAAATACCCAGAAACTGCACCAGATTGAAAGTAAAGGAATCATAATTGTCTATCATAAGAACATCTATTTTTTTAGTCTTTGTTTCTGTACTCATATCCGCTCCCGTATAACTTTTTTGGTAAATCACTAAACTATGTTTTTCTTCAATAAAAGAAATTATATTAAAAGCCGGTTAAAATCTCAAAAGGAATATCTACAATTAAATAAAAAGCTTTCCAGCCTCTTTGATTGATAAATCAAGGTATTAAGGGTAAAATCCTATTCTATGATAACAGTAGAAAATCTTACCCGAAAATTTAAAGATATAACCGCGGTTGAAAACATCTCCTTTGATATAGATGAAAGTGAGATATTCGGCTTTTTAGGCCCTAATGGAGCCGGAAAGACCACCACCATTAGGATGCTCTCAACACTCATTTCCCCGGATTCCGGGAAAATAACCATAAACGGCAAGGACACCCGGAGCCACGGTGAATACATAAGAGAAATAACGGGACTTCTGACCGAGTCTCCCGGAATGTACGAAAAAATATCTGCCTATGACAATCTTAAATATTATTCCAGCTTCTATAATATCCCTGACGACAGGAGAAACAAAAATATTGAAAAATACCTGAAGATGTTTGACCTCTGGGAAAGAAAAGACGATCTTGCAGGCACTTATTCCAAGGGTATGAAACAAAAACTGGCGCTGTCCAGGGCGCTTATACATGAGCCTAAGATACTGCTGCTTGATGAACCCACAGCGGGGCTGGATCCGGAAAGCGCCCATATGGTAAGGAATTTTATTGACAGCTTAAAAAAAGAGAAAACGACAGTGTTTCTCTGTACCCATAATCTTGAAGAAGCATCCAGCCTTTCTGACAGAGTATGCATCATAAAGAAAAAGATAATAAGGATCGCTACTCTCTTAGAACTGCAGAACGGCGATAGAGGTAAAAGAGTGGAGATTGTATTTAGAGATGATGCAGATAAGTATACAAAATTGATAAAAGAAACAAGCCATATAAAAAATATCCAGACAGACAAAAACAAGGCAATGCTGGTGATTGAAAATCCGGAGATTTCAAATCCGATAATCTTAAAGAAACTGGTAGACAGTAGAGCTAAAATAATTTACTTTAACCAGATAAAGGCAAGCCTGGAGGAAATATATCTAGATCTTATAAGGGATGAAAAGGGAAAATGAAAAACGCTTGTTTAATTTTTAAAAAAGAAATAAAAGAGATAATAAAAAACAAGAACATATGGCTGCCCATTCTTATAATAACGCTAATATTTTCAATCTCCCTTCCGCTTGGCTTTATTCTCGGAAGTTCACCCATACTGGAAGATGAAGATACACTGAATTTTATTAACAAAGTCTTCGGCCAGGTCGATGAACCCTTAAGGGTACTCATAGGGTTTATACTAAAACAGCTTCTTATATTCCTTTTGTTTCTGCCTGCAATGGTACCCAGTCTTATCGCTCCTGCTTCTATAATAATGGAAAAAGAAAACAATACGCTTGAACCGCTGCTGGCAACACCGCTAAAGACATCAGAGCTGCTCCTTGGAAAATCGCTTACTGCGCTTATACCTACATTTGTCATTTCCACTATCAATTTTATTATACTGATTATAGTAGTGGATATCTCCGCCTATATTAAATTAGGCTACATGCCACTGCCCAATGCAGAATGGGTCATAGTAGCTTTCCTTTTAAGCCCGATACTGTCTTTTATAATCACAATGGCCAGCGTGATAGTCTCATCTAAATCTACAGATATAAGGTCTGCTCAGGGGGTAGGTGCAGTAATAATACTGCCCATTTACCTGATCATCGGCCTTCAGCTGGCAGGGCTTTTTCTCTTAAACATAACTTATCTTCTGATAGGCAGCCTGGTCCTCCTGATAGTTTGCCCATTTGTACTGAGGCTTGCAGTTAAGATTTTTGACAGGGAAAATATACTTACAAGATGGAAGATGAAAGCTTAAATGGTTCGAGTCACTTTGGGGCTACCAGCTTTTTTAATAAATTATAAATTATTAATATATTATTTTAGTATAAATTTAAGTAATTTTTTTTTATTGACAGTTAAATCATATCCAGTATAATTATTATTAACAGATCCCAGAACGCCTCTTCACAATGCGGACCAGTCTGGGACATTTTTTTTAGAATAACTTTGAGATCATCAATTGTTAAAACCAGCTAAAACAATAGAAGAACAAATAACTTTACTTAAAGAACGTGGAATTGTTATTAACGACCATGAATTTGCTAAATTCTTTCTAGCGAATAATAATTATTATCGATTAATGGGATATGCTTATCAGTTTAAAACCGAGCAGGAAACCTACAAGGAAAATACTAAATTTTCCACTTTTACAAAGATATACAATTTTGATAGATCATTAAGACAGGCAATCTTTCCTCTCCTGGAAGTTCTTGAGGTGTCTTTTAGGGCTAAACTGGCGTATTTTATGTGTAATAAATACGGAAGTGAGTTTTATTTAAATATAAATTTTTTCAAAAACACCAAATTGTATTTCGATTTTATTAGTAATATAAATAGATGTATAAGGCAATCAAAAAATGAATTATTTGTAAAACATCATTTAGAAAAATACAATGGTAGATTTCCATTTTGGGTATTAATAGAAATCTTATCTCTTAGTAATATTTCAAAATTTTTTAAAAATATTAATACTGCTGATAAAAAAGAATTTTCGAGATCTAATTATAAATATGATTCGATGATTTTTGAAAACTGGCTTCAACATTTCTCAGTTATCCGTAATACCTGTGCACACTATGGTAGGTTATATAATAAAAATCTTATTCCCAAGTTAAAACTTCTAAGAGAGGATAATCTTAATAGAACCATGAAAATCTTTGATTCCTTATTTATACTAAAAAAGATTATTGCTGATAAATTTATTTGGTCTGATTTTTTAGCAAAATTAGATTCTTTAATAATTGAATATAAAGATGATATAGATTTAAACTTAATCGGTTTTCCTAAAAATTATTTATCCAAGTTAGCGAAATAAGTAATAGAGAATAGAATTAATAGCAAGGGACTTATAATAAAGTTATTTATCGAAAAATAACTCTCTAATATTGATTACTTCTTTTAATATTTGGTTCGAAATTTCAATACTTGGGGCTCCATTAAAATTAAAATTTCAATAAGTCTGGTCATAACTTATAATTAATCACAATAAATATCATTGTCACCGAGGAGAAAAAATGAATTTTGAAGAACAATTTCTAAAAGAAACAAATAAAAGTATAAATAATGCATTTGAAAGGATTATCCACTGCCTTAATCAACTGAAAGATGAACATATATGGTATAAGCCAAATGATAATGTAAATAGCATTGGAATAATAATCAATCATCTATGTGGTAACCTAAGACAATGGATTATTTCTGGAATTGGCGAGCTTGAAGACATAAGGAATCGTCCTTTGGAATTTAGTGATACTGATAAACTTAGCAAGCAAGAGCTAATAGATAGATTTCAAAAGATTATTCATGATTGCATAAAAACAGTAAATGATTTTAATCCCGCTAATTTGCTTGAGAAGAAACGAATACAAGGATTTGACGAAAATGCTTTGAGCGCAATATTTGGAACAGTTACCCATTTAGAATTGCATGCAGGACAAATAACATTTATAACCCGCTTGATTTTACAGTCTGAATATAAATTAAGGTGGGTACCACAAACAAAAGAACAGGGTGCTGAATAATCTCTATATAAAATTTTACATTATTATATAAAATTATTAATTTTAATTATTTCTTTTATAATCCGGTTCGAAATTTTGTAACTTGGGGCTACCAGTTTAATACCTATATATAGGTATTATTATTATACAAACACGTATTGTGATATATGAGGGTCCTCTACCCTTTTTATTATGTTCTCAAAAACGATTTAATTAGAACCCCAATATATCTTTCACATTGACTTTTACATTATGCCACTCAATAAA
>CAZLOE010000003.1:0-75440 GCA_964561115.1 uncultured Actinomycetota bacterium | reverse complement strand
ATATAATTTATAGTATCTCTAAATAGTTTAATAGATGTATAATTTAAATTAAAGAGATGACGGATTTTAAGAAAGGTAGAAAAATTAAAGATTTAGCAATAAGTATAGTCAGTTATAACAGTCTTTCTTTTTTAAAGGAGTGTCTGAATTCCATATCAGCAAATCCGCCTGAACTAAGGTGCGAGATTATAGTAGCCGATAATGCCTCCAGCGACGGCACTGTTGAATTTGTAAAGGATAATTATCCTGAAGTCACCATAATCTCAAATGAAAAAAATATCGGTTTTGCTGCAGCCAATAACAGAGCTATAGAAATCTCAAATTCAAAATATGTGATTCTGATGAACAGCGATTGCCGTGTTTTTAAGAAATCGCTGGACAATTTAGTGGCATTTATGGAAAAAAATCCTGAAGTAGGAATAGCAGGACCCAAGATAATCAACACTGATGGGACAATACAGCTGTCCTGCAGGAGATTTCCTTCTGCTTTTGATGCTGCAGTTCATACTGTACTTACAAATATCTTTCCCCATAATCCTTTTTCAAGAAAGTATAAGCTTGCCGATATAGAAAAGGATAGAGCTTTTAAAGTAGATTGGGTTTCAGGTTCCTGCATGATTGTCAGGAGAGAAGCCTTAGAAGAAACTGGTCTGCTTGATGAAAATTATTTTATGTATGTGGAGGATCTGGACATCTGCTACAGGATGTGGCAGAAGAAATGGAAGGTATATTACTGCCCTCATGCCGAAGTCATGCATCATATAGGAGGCAGCAGCGGAGGCAGAAAGATCAGGTCAAGTTTTAGAATGCAAAAAAGTGTATTTTACTTTTTCTGGAAGAACTATAAGAAGAGCTGGAAGATCATTTTGATACCGCTGCTGTTACTGCTTCTGGGATTCAGGTTTTTCCTTGCTGTTATAAAAAGCATTTTTTCCAGATAAAGACGGCACTGAGGATATCTGGCCGGGTTTTATGTTTTTTAAATTTTAGATTTTATATTAAAATAATTGCTAAATTAAAATAGTTATTCAGGAGAGTACATTTTTGAAAATTTTAATAACAGGAGCAGCCGGCTTTGTAGGAAGACACCTTTTAGAATATTTAAAAAAAGAGCAAGATAATGAGATTCTGGGGGTTGACAAGAGCTTTAAAAATTTAAATTCAAATAGTTCTTTTAAGGATATAGAAGTATGGGAAGCTGATCTGACGGACAAAGATTCAGTTTTTGATATTATTAAAAAATTCAAGCCACAACAGATCTACCACCTTGCGGCACAGAGTTCTGTAAGCTATTCGTGGGAAAATCCTGTAGAGACTTTCAGGATCAATGTTTTTGGGGGCATTAATGTTTTAGAAGGTCTCAGACTCTTCTGTCCCGGCTGCAGGATTCTTGTAGTATGCACTGCAGAGGAATATGGAGAAATCGATGTTGGGGGTAAGGCTATTGAGGAAAATTTTGAAATTTATCCCCAGAATCCTTATGCTATCAGTAAATCGGCTCTGGATTTTTTCACTTCTGTCTATCATAATGCATACCAGCTTCCGGTGTTCATCAGCAGGTCATTTAATCATATAGGCCCGGGACAGTCCGAGAGGTTTGTATGTTCTGATTTTGCCAGGCAGATAGCTATGATAGAAAAAGGGCTTCAGGAACCCGTGATAAATGTCGGCAATCTGAAAGCCCAAAGGGATTTTTTAGATGTAAGAGATGCTGTCAGTGCATATCACTGTATAGTAAATAAGGGAAAAGAAGGACAGATCTATAATGTTTGTTCCGGTAAAAAGTATAAAATATCAGATTTACTTGATATGCTTATATCATTAAGCACAAGGTCAGATATTAAGGTAGACATTGATAAAAGTAAATTCAGGGCAATCGATGTTGGAATCACCTACGGAAGTAATAGTAAATTAAGAGCTCATACCGGCTGGAAATCCAGGTATTCTATTAAGAGGTCACTTAAGGACACAATTGATTATTGGAGGGAAAATGTCGGGCCACGGGTTTAAATCAGAGGGGAGAGCGAATTAAATTGAAAGCAGTGATATTAGTCGGTGGAGAAGGTACCAGACTGCGGCCGATTACTTTTTTAAATCCAAAGCCTATGCTTCCGCTGGTGAACAGACCTTTTATGGAAAATTTTATTTTATGGCTTAAGTCTCATAAGATCAAAGATATAATTTTTTCTACCTGCTATCTCCCGGAAATTTTTAAAGACTATTTTGGGGACGGCAGTGATCTTGGACTAAGACTCACTTATGTCAGGGAAGAGGGTCCTCTGGGAACTTGTGGAGGTGTGAGGAATGTAGAAAAATATTTAGGGGGTGACCATTTTATGGTATTTAACGGCGACATTCTTACTTCACTGGACCTGACAAAGATGGCTGCTTTCCACAAAAGTAAAAATGCTGATATAACAATCGCACTGACTGCTATTGAGGATCCGACAAGTTACGGGCTGGTACCCGTTGATGAGGAAGGTAGGGTGAAACAATTCCTGGAAAAACCGAGCCAGGATGAGATCACTACTAATCTGATAAATGCCGGCATTTATATTATTAAGTCTGATGTTATGAAACTGGCACCGGAAGGAGCCAAATATTCTTTTGAAAGAGGGCTTTTCCCCACTGCTCTGAGTGAAGGATATAAGATTTATGGTTATATCTCAGATTCTTACTGGATAGATGTAGGAACTCCGCAGAAATATCTGGCAGCCCACTATGATATTCTGAACAAGAAAATAAGCTTTAAATTTCCATATAAGGAGGTACTGCAGAATATATATATAGGAAAGGATTCAAAATATTCAAAGAATAATTTTGTCTCCGGTCCGGTGGTCGTCGGGAAAAGAACCAGGATAGAAAAAGGAGCCAGGATAATGCCCCTAACGGTTATCGGAGATGACTGCATGATCTCTGAAGGAGCTGAGATTTCTGAAAGTGTGATTTTCAACGATTGTAAAATAGGGAAAGGCTGCCTCATAAAAGCATCAATAGTATCAAATAATGTAGAAATTGGCAGAAATGTAAGTATTGAAGATTTTTCTGTTATAGGAGACAACAGCAGGATAGAAGAAGATAATGTGTTAAGAAATGGTATAAAAATCAGTGTGAATTCCCATATAAACAGGGGACAGCTTAAATTCTGAATTTAAATTTCACAATAAATTATTTAAAGTTTAAGAGGGGAGATAATGGTGAGAGCACTTATTACCGGAATTACCGGTCAGGATGGGTCTTACCTTGCTGAATTTTTACTTGGAAAGGGTTATAAAGTTTATGGAATGGTAAGGCGTTCATCAGTTGAAAATTTTAATAGAATAGAACATATAAGAGACAGGCTAAAATTTATCCAGGCTGATCTGCTGGACCAGTTATCCATAATAGATGCGGTAAAAGAATCAAGACCAGACGAGATATACAATCTTGGTGCCATGTCATTTGTGCCTACCTCATGGAGGCAGCCGGTATTGACAGGTGAATTTACCGGGTTGGGAGTGACCAGGATGCTGGAAGCTGTAAGGCATATGGATAAGAATATAAAATTCTACCAGGCTTCCAGTTCGGAAATGTTCGGTAAAGCAAAAGAAGTACCCCAGGATGAAAACACCCCCTTTTATCCCCGCAGCCCTTACGGAGTGGCAAAGGTCTATGGTCATTATATGACTGTAAATTACAGGGAAAGTTATGATCTGTTTGCCTGCAGTGGTATACTTTTTAATCACGAATCCCCCAGGCGCGGCCTGGAGTTCGTTACCAAAAAAGTAACTTATAATGCAGCAAAAATAAAATTAGGATTGGCTAAAGATCTTTATATGGGCAATTTAGATGCAAAAAGGGATTGGGGATATGCCAAAGATTATATTGAAGCAATGTGGTTGATGCTGAAGCAGGATAGTCCCGAAGATTATGTTATCAGCACAGAAGAAGCGCATTCGGTAAAAGAGTGGGTTGAAGTTTCTTTTAAATGTCTGGATCTTGACTGGACAAAATACGTAAAAGTTGATAAAAAATATATCCGTCCGGCTGATGTAGATCTTTTGGTCGGTGATTCCAGTAAAGCCAAGAAAAAACTGGGCTGGAAGAAGAAGGTCAGCTTTGAACAATTAGTGAAGATTATGGTTGAATATGACTATAATTATTTAAAAAAACATATGTAATATTAAATAAAAAAGAAAGTCATAGCATTGAAGAAAATATCAATAAAGTTTGGGACTGACGGCTGGAGGGGTGTTATAGCTGATGAATTTACTTTTGAGGGAGTAAGGATCGTATCCCAGGGAGTAAGTAATTACCTTAAAAAAAAGGTTGGGAGCAGCAGGAAACCATTTATAGTAGTGGGTTACGATACCAGGTTTCTTTCAGAGCGGTTTGCCGAAGAATCTGCACAAATATTCAAACTGAATAATATTAAAGTCTATCTTTCCGATAAAATAATTACCTCACCGGTCCTTTCTTTTGCTGTAGTTGAAAAAAAGGCCGATCTGGGGATTATGATTACTGCAAGCCATAATCCTTATTATTATAATGGTTATAAGATCAAAGGGCCGTTTGGAGGATCTGCCACCATGGATATAATAGTAGATGTGGAAAAGGAAGTAAGTGAGGTAATTAAAAATACTGAAAGTTATAAAAAATATCTATATCCTGAAGAAGCAGATAGGCCTGATGTGGAAAGGATTGATTTTCTACCCAGCTATAAGCAGAATCTTTTAAGCAAGGTAGATACAGATATCATAAAGAATTTTGATTTTAAATTGCTGCTGGAACCTATGTACGGCGCAGCACAGGGAATATATAAAAAGATCATCCAGCAATTCAGTCCTGAAAATGTTACCGAAATACATTCAGAAATAAACCCTTCCTTTGGCGGTATAAGTCCTGAGCCGATCGGAGATAATCTTGCAGAAGCTAAGAGTACCCTGCTGAGTAAGAAATATAAATTAGCTATTTGCCTCGATGGTGACGGTGATAGAATTGCTGCCCTGGGGGAAGATGGTAATTATATCAGCTCGCATCATCTTTTTGCCATAGTCCTGTGGTATTTAGCTGATAGGAAGAAGATGAAGGGAAAAGTAGTAAAATCTATTAATCTTTCTTCAGTACTGGATAGGATATGCTCAAAGTATGATCTTGAAGTAAAGACTACTCCGGTAGGTTTCAAGTATATAGCAGAAGAAATCCTAAAAGGAGGAGTCATTATGGGCGGTGAAGAAAGCGGAGGTCTCTGGGCTGGGGGAGATACACCCGAAAGAGATGGGATGTTTATGGGGCTAAAACTTATTGAAATAATATGCGATACCGGTATGACATTAAACCAGATACTGGAAAAGATTTATAATGAGTTCGGATATTTTGTCTTTGATAGGGTCGATTATGAGATTGATATGGATCAAAAGGAAAATCTAAAGAATCTGCTGGAACAAGACATCCCCAAGGTATTAAGGGAGGCTGGAGTCAAAAAGGTCATCACATTAGATGGGTACAAGTATATAATGGAGAACGGAAGCTGGATCATGATAAGGCTGTCCGGTACGGAAGCAGTGGTACGTGTTTATACTGATGCCGGCAGTGATAAAGAGGCAAAACATCTTCAGGAACTGGGTAAAAAAGTATTAGGAAGCGCTTTTTAAGGGATTTTAATATCTATAGAAATAAATAATGGTAGGTTATAGGGAGATTAGATGTTATGAATATTTTAGATGATCTTAATAGAATAAAGGAAATAGACAGTCAGAATATGCTTGAAGTGGAAGAAAAATTTTATTATCAGCTGCTTGAAGCAAGAGATATTGTTTTAAATTCTGATCTTAAGCAGTTGGAACAAAAAGAATTTAGGGGCATTGCTTTTTTAGGTATGGGAGGATCCGGATTTGCCGGTGATATAATCAAAGCCCTGATAGAAGATGATATCAGTATACCGGTGGAGATTGTAAAAGGATACCATCTACCTACTTTTATAAAACGCGATTGGCTGGCAGTCGCAGTAAGCTATTCGGGAAATACCGAAGAGACGATTTCTGCAGCCAGACAGGCATTGGAGCGGGGATGCGGGATACTTGCAGTTTGTTCAGGCGGAGAGATAGAAAATATTGCCAGGGATAATAGTAAAGCAATAGTAAAGATCCCTTCAGGGCTGCAGCCCAGGGGAGCGATCGGTTATTTATTTATTCCTGCATATCTGGCACTGGATAAGCTCAATATCATAACTTTAGATCCAAATGATACAGAAGAGGCATTTGATTTAATAAAAGAAAAAGCAGTTCTCTATAAAAGAGAAATAGAAACTAACAGAAATCCTGCAAAAAAACTGGCTTTGAAAATATCAGACCGCCTTCCTATAATATACGGAACAGCAGGTCTGATGGCTGCAATTGCATACAGATTAAAGTGCGAATTTAATGAGAACTCAAAGACTCCCTGCTGGTGCAATGAGTTTCCGGAACTTAATCACAATGAAACTGTCGGCTGGGAAAGACTAAAAGGAATAACCAGCAAATTTATACTTCTGATCTTCCGGGATAAGGATGAGGAAAGAAGGGTAAAAACTCGTATTGAGGTGACTTCGGAGCTGATCAGGAAAAATGTGAGTGATATTATAGAAATATCGGTGGAAGGAAGATCTAAACTGGCAAAAGCATTAGCTTCCATGTACCTGGGAGATATAGCCAGTGTTTATCTGGCAATTCTGGCAGGCATTGACCCCGGTCCGGTAGAAAAAATAGATATACTTAAGAGTGAGCTTAAAAAACTAAATGAAAAAATATAAAGGGCATAGAAAGGAAAATTTTAATGAACTTTGATCTGAGAGATATTAATCTGGCAGAAGAGGGTAAAAACAAGATAGAATGGGCTGCTATAGAGATGCCGGTCCTAAAGGGCATAAGAAAGAATTTTTCAAAAAACAAACCCCTTAGAAGTCTTACAGTAGGAGCTTGCCTTCATGTTACGTCAGAAACGGCAAATCTTATGATCACTTTGAAAGAAGGGGGAGCAGATGTATCTTTATGTGCATCCAATCCATTAAGTACCCAGGATGATGTAGCAGCTTCACTTGTCAAGGACTTTAAGATCAGTGTATTCGCTATAAAGGGTGAAGATAACAAGACCTATTATAAACATATAAACAGTGTTCTTGATACCAGGCCCCAGGTCACAATGGATGATGGGGCAGACCTTATCTCAACCACCCACAGTAGCAGGAAGGAACTGCTCAAGGGTGTATACGGGGGTACGGAAGAAACAACAACCGGGGTAATAAGGCTTAAAAGCATGGAAAAAAAAGGTGTGCTTTATTATCCTATTATTGCTGTAAATGATGCCAAGACTAAGCATTATTTTGATAACAGGTATGGGACCGGTCAAAGTACTATTGACGGTATTTTAAGAGCGACCAATATTTTGTTAGCCGGTAAAAAATTTGTAATTGCAGGATACGGCTGGTGCGGAAGAGGAGTAGCTATGAGAGCGAAAGGTATGGGTGCTTCTGTGGTAATACTGGAAGTCGACCCTATTCGTGCTCTGGAGGCTAAATTGGACGGATTTGATGTAATGAATTCCAGCGAGGCGGCAAAAATAGGAGATATTTTCTTATCGGTCAGCGGTGATAAAAATGCCATAGGAAAGGAAATTTTAAAAAACTGCAAGAATAATGCTATCCTTGCCAACTCCGGTCATTTTGATGTTGAGATCGACCTTAAATACCTGAAAGCAAACAGCAGGTCAAAAAGAAAAGTCAGGCCCTTTGTTGAAGAGTATCTTATGAAAGACGGGAGAAAGTTATATTTACTTGCTGAAGGAAGACTCGTAAATCTCAGCGCGGCAGAAGGACATCCGGCCAGTGTTATGGATATGAGTTTCGCGAATCAGGCTTTAAGTGTAGAATATATACTAAAGAACAACAAAGACCTTTCGAAAAAAGTTTATCCGGTACCTGAAGAAATTGACCAGAGAATAGCGGAGTTGAAACTAAAAAGTATGGGTATCAGGATAGATAAATTGACACCGGAGCAGGAGAAATATCTTAGTTCATGGGAAATAGGGACATGAGTCTTAATCCAGAAGAAAGCAGGGTATGTACCCTCATATGGGATGGATCTGTTTTAAAATTATTGGATCAGAGAAGGCTTCCTTTTGAAGAGGTTTATGTAGATTGCAGATCGGCTGCCAGTGTAGCCAAAGCTATCAGGGAAATGGTAGTAAGGGGCGCACCGGCAATCGGCGTTGCAGCAGGTTACGGTGTCGCACTTGCAGCTTTGGAATTACACGGTGAAGATAAGCAAAATTTTGTAGAGCATATAAATAATAGCATAAAGCTGCTTTCAGGAACCAGGCCGACAGCTGTAAATTTATTCTGGGCCCTGGGCAGGATGAAAAAAGTCCTTGAAAATACAGTTGATATGGATATCGGTAAAGTCAGGGATAGGCTGATAGAAGAAGCAGTAAAAATTGAAAAGCAGGACCTGAAGATAAACCATAAAATAGGGCAAAACGGAAAGAAGATCTTCACCAAGATCAAGGCAAAAATCAGAATTCTTACCCACTGTAATGCTGGAGCGCTGGCGACTTCAGGATATGGTACTGCGCTGGCAGTAATAAGGAGCCTGAATGCAGAAGGAAAAATAGAAAATGTCATCGTGGGTGAGACCAGGCCGTTCCTCCAGGGGGCAAGACTTACTTCCTGGGAACTTCATCAGGACAGGATACCTTTTTTTATCATATCTGATAATATGGCAGGTTATTTTATGTCAAGGGGAGAGGTCGATGCAGTTCTGGTCGGTGCGGACAGAATAGCTTCAAACGGTGATACGGCCAATAAAATAGGGACTTTAAGCTTGTCTATACTTGCAAAGTATTTTAAAATACCTTTCTATGTTGCTGCTCCGATCTCAACTGTTGATATAAAAATGGAAAGCGGGGATAATATTCCTATAGAACATAGAAATGAAAGGGAAGTCAGGGAAGTCCTGGGAAAAATTATTATTCCAGAATTTATGGCGGTAAAGAATCCGGCTTTTGATGTAACGCCAGCTAATAATATAACTGCAATCATAACTGAAAAAGAATTGATTTACCCTCCTTACAAACAGAATATCAGCAGGATCTTTAAGAGCAGGAAATAAACAAAATAAGGAGTGCATAATTATAATAAAAAATAAAAAGGCAATAGTATTAGCAGCAGGTCTTGGAACAAGGCTTAGGCCGCTTACAGACTTAATATCAAAGCCAATGGCGCCTATAGTCAACAGGCCGGTTATGGAGCATATTATAAGACTTCTGGTCAAACATAAATTTACAGATATTGTCTGTAATCTGCACTGGTATCCGGAAGAGATAAAAAACTATTTTGGTGACGGATCAAGATGGAAAATAAACATTGTTTATTCATATGAGGAAGAGCTGCTGGGCACCGCAGGAGGAGTAAATAATGTAGAAGATTTTTTTGAAAACAATACCTTTATGGTAATAAGCGGCGATGCTCTGACTGACATTGATTTGACCAGAGTGTTTAGATTTCATAAGCAGAAAGGCGGTATAGCCACAATAGTCTTAACTGAAGTAGAAGATACTTCAAAGTACGGTGTAGTATTGCTGGATGAAGATAAAAGGATAAGAGGTTTCCAGGAAAAACCATTGAGTGGAAAGGCAAAGTCAAATCTTGCAAACAGCGGAATATATATTTTTGAGCCGGAGATATTTGATTATTTACCTGCCAAGGGAAAATTTTACGATTTCGGAAAGGATCTTTTTCCCGATCTGTTAAAGAAGAATATTAAATATTACGGCTACCAGCATAATCAGTATTGGAATGATGTCGGTGGTCTGGATGAATATCAGCAGGGTAATTTTGATGCACTTGAAGGAAAGGTAAAGGTTGATATTCCCGGAAAGGAAATAAAAGATGGAGTCTGGGTGGGGAAGAATTGTAAGATCCAGGAAGGTGTCGTGATAACTCCTCCGGTATGTATCGGAGACAATTGCACCATAAAGAAAGGTGCAAAACTTTTTGGTCCCATTATTTTGGGAAATAATACTATAGTAGATGAGAGGGCAGTTCTGTATAGAGGAATAAAATGGGGAAGCGGTTATATAGGAAAGGATGCCTCTCTGATAGGAGCTATTATAGGTTATAATACAAAGATAAAAGATAAGGCTTCGATTCTGGAAAAAGCGGTTATAGGTTCCAGAAGCGTTATTAAGGATGGAATAAAAATCCATCCAAGTGTAAAAGTTATGTCCAATGAAATAATCGATATTGATACCTAAAGTAACAGGTAAAAATAATAGAAATTTGACTGATATTTTTAAAGATATTATCATTCCACCCATATGTGCGGTTTGCGGAAAAATCAGCTTTGAATTACTCTGTCGGGAGTGCGCGTCTGATATCGAAAAAATAGAAAATAAAATATGCAGATACTGCGGCAGGCCGTTATTCCTAAATGATTCAGATAGCAGAGGATGTAATTATTGCAGGGATAAAAATTTTAAGTTTTACAGGCACAGGAGTTTTGCTGTATATAAAGGAAAGATAAAAAAAATTATCGCAAAATATAAATACAGCAGGATAAATGCTTTAAAAGAAATTATAATTGCTTTTTTGATTAAGACTTATACTGAAAACTATAAATTTGAAAAGATAGATTACATAGATACGGTACCTGGTGAACATATGGAGGTTTTATGCAGAGGATTGTCAAAATCAATCAGGTTACCTTTTGCTGGGAATATATTGAGAGTAAAGGAAGTGCTAAAGCAGCAGGGACTTGATTCTGTACAGAGAAAAAGTAATATAAAAGAAGCATTTAAGGTGAAGAACTGTCTCCTTACCCGGAGGAAAAATCTGATGCTGGTAGATGATGTCTGGACTACAGGTAGTACTTTGAACGAGATTGCCAGTGTTTTAAAGAAAGCTGGTGCGGCTAAAATTTATTTATTGACTTTTGCCAGAGGAATATAATAGTGGTTGAAAGATTAAAAGGAACTGTAAAATGGTTTAGTCCCGAAAATGGATTTGGCTTTATAAAAGCTGAATCAAAGGATTTAGGTGATATTTTTGTAAGTTTTTCTTCAATACAGACCGAAGGGTTTAAGACACTAAAGAAGGGTCAGAAAGTGGAATTTGAATTTGAAAAAGATGAGAGGGGCATTACAGCTAAAAAAGTAACACTAAAATAATATGTTTGTCATTATAACGGTTTTCAATATTAATTAGTTAATAAAAACATTAAGGGGGAAATAGGGTGGAATTTGTTATTAAAAGCAAGAATCTGGAGCTGGATGAAAAAATAAAAAGCTACGTGGAGAGAAAAATAAAGGATAAGATAGAAAAAGTTCTGGATAAAATAATAAAATTAGAAGTAAAATTTATGTTTGAGAAAAATCCAAGGATTAATATGAATAATATTATAGAAGTCACTATCTTTACCAATGGTTCGGTTATTAAGGCCACTGATTCCGGGACAGATGTTTTTGAAGCTGTAGATAGGGTCAATGGTAAACTGGAAAGACAGGTCAAAAAATATAGAGAAAAATTAATCAGCAGGGGCAGAAAGGGTGATAGCTTAAAAGAAGCCGGAGGGCCGGTAAGCAGTGATCCTGAGACAGTGACCTGGAATGATCAGGACAGAAAGACCATAGTCAAAACCAAGACTTTTGCTTTAAAACCGGTACCACCAGAGGAGGCAGTACTTGAAATGGAGCTTCTTGGGCACGATTTTTTTGTTTTTGTTAATTCGGAAACCGGGAGGACTGCGGTGGTGTATCGCAGAAAAGATAAAAATTATGGTTTGATAGAGCCTACTATATAATAAATGTATAGGGAGTGACCGGGAATGTTTAAGAAAATCGGAAATATCTTAAAAATTGGAGAGGGTAAGAGATTAAAGAAATATGATGAAATGATCGGTGCCGTAGGAAATCTGGAAAAAGAGATAAGCACGCTTAGCGACAGCCAGCTTTCTGCAAAGACTTTGGATTTTAAGCAGAAGTTTGAAAAAGGGCAAAAACTCGAGGATTTAATACCGGAGTCTTTCGCGGTTGTGAGAGAGGTGGCAAAAAGAACTCTGAATATGCGCCATTTTGATGTCCAGATACTTGGAGGTATAGTCCTTTTCGAGGGTAAAATTGCTGAAATGAAAACAGGTGAAGGCAAAACGCTGGTCGCGACGCTTCCAGTATATCTGAATTCTTTAACCGGTAAAAGTACTCACCTGGTCACAGTCAATGATTATCTGGCAAAGAGGGATAGTGAATGGATGGGCGTAATTTACAAATTCTTAGGTCTTGATGTCGGTCTTATTCAGCACGGGATGTCTACTCTGGAAAAAAGGAAACAGTACCAGTCAGATGTGGTACACGGTACTAATAATGAGTTCGGCTTTGATTACTTAAGGGATAATATGGTAATGTCAAAAGAAAATATGGTGCAGAACGGTCATCATTATGCGATTATTGACGAAGTTGACAGTATCCTAATAGATGAGGCAAGAACGCCTCTTATTATCTCAGGAGTTGCTTACGGTACTACTGAGATCTACCGAAAGTTTACACAGGTGGTACCAAGGCTTGAGATCGATAAAGATTTTGAGATAGATGAGAAAGCAAGGATAGCTGCAATTACAGAAGAAGGTGTTGCTAAGATTGAAAAAATCTTAGGGATAGAGAATCTGTACAGCCCTTCTAATTTTCCATATATAAATGCCTTAAATCAATCTCTTAAAGCGCATCATTTGTTTAAAAGAGATGTGGATTATATGTTAAAAGACGGCCAGATAATCATAGTGGATGAGTTTACAGGCAGACTGATGCCGGGAAGGAGATACAGCGAAGGGCTTCACCAGGCTATAGAAGCTAAGGAAAGAGTAGAGGTGAAGGACGAAAATCAGACTCTGGCTACTATTACTATTCAAAATTACTTTAGAATGTATAAAAAACTGGCGGGAATGACGGGTACTGCAATAACAGAAGCAGAGGAATTCAGGCATATTTATAAACTTGAGACTGTGGTCATACCCACCAATGAGCCAATGATAAGAAAGGATCTTCCTGACTTGATCTATAAGACCGAGCAGGTCAAGTTTAATAATGTAGTAGAGAATATAGTTTCAAGACATGAGAAAGGCCAGCCGGTACTGGTGGGTACCATATCCATTGAAAAGTCTGAAAAACTGAGCGGGATGCTTAAAAGGAGAGGTATACCCCATGAAGTTTTAAACGCAAAATACCATGAAAAAGAAGCAGAGATAATAGTCAAGGCCGGACAAAAGCAAGCAGTCACCATCGCTACCAATATGGCTGGAAGGGGTACAGATATAGTTTTAGGCCAGGGAGTCGTAGAGCTCGGAGGCCTTCATGTGCTCGGGACAGAAAGGCATGAGAGCAGGAGGATCGATAATCAACTGAGGGGAAGAAGCGGCAGGCAGGGAGATATAGGTTCAAGCCAGTTTTATTTAAGCACTGAAGACGACCTTCTGAGACTTTTTGGTTCCGAAAGGATATACGGAATAATGGAAACATTTAATTTTCCGGAAGATTTACCCATTCAGCATCCTATGATAAGCAGGTCTATTGAAAATGCCCAGAGACAGGTGGAAGCAAGAAATTTCGGGATAAGGAAGCATGTTCTTGAATATGATGATGTTATGAATAAACAAAGAGAAGTCATCTATGCCAGAAGGAAAAAGAACCTGGGAGAAGATGATTTAAAACAAACTGCACTCGATATGATCAGGGATGTAGTGGACAGGAGTGTTGATTTACATATAAATCCTGCAGATTATCCTGAGAACTGGGATCTGGAAGCACTGTCTAATTTCATCAGTTCTTTATTCTCAGTGGATGCTGTATCTGATATTGTGGGTAAGGAAAAAATAGAGAAGAGTAAACTAAATACTGGTATATTAAAGGAGAAATTGCTGGAGAAGGCTTACCAGATTTATGAGGAAAGAGAGAAAATCTATTCTTCTCCGATTATAAGAAAATTAGAAAAAATAGTGATGCTAAATGTTATTGACAGCATGTGGAAAGGTCATCTTCTGGAAATGGATTACCTGAAGGAAGGTATAGGGTTGAGGGCTATCGGTCAGAGAGATCCGCTGGTCGAGTATAAAAGAGAAGCATTTGGCTTATTTAAGGAGCTAATTGAGGAGATAAGGTTTGATACGGTCAAATTATTATATAATGCCAGAATAATTGCAAGGGGCGAACAGGAAACAGAAAAAAGGCAGCAGGTAAGAGATATGGTTACAAGCGGTCCTTCGAAGACAGGGGGAATAGCATCAAAGACAAAACCTGTGACCTCAAAGAAAATCGGGAGAAATGATCCCTGCCCCTGCGGAAGCGGAAAAAAATATAAAAAATGCTGCGGCAGATAAAATAATATTAAAATATACGGAGGATTTGATGATAGAAGGTCATAAGTCAAAGTTCGATAAAATAACCAAGAAACTTATTTTCCTGAAAGACTGTCTTTGAAACAGATAATAAAGCTGCAAAGCTGGAAAAACTTCGTAATAAGACCCTTTCAAAAAATTTCTGGGACGACCGTGAAGAAGCACAGAATATCTCCCAGGAGATCAATGATCTTAACGAGATAATCGAAAGTATAAAAAACCTGGAAGAGAAAGCAGAAAACTGCAAGCTGGCTCTAGAAATACTGGAAAGTGAGGAAGATAAAACTCTGGAAAATGAACTGGTGGAAAATCTTTACCATATAGAAAATAAATTAAGCGATCTGGAAGAAAAAGTCCTGCTGAGCGGTAATTATGATTCTTATCCTGCAGTGGTCACTATTCATCCTGGAGCCGGAGGGACAGAATCCCAGGATTGGGCTGAAATGCTGTTTAGAATGTATACCAGGTGGATGGATAAGAGGAAATTCTCTTATATTATTAATGATTATCAGGCAGGTGAAGAAGCAGGAATAAAGAATGTCACTTTCACCGTAAAAGGTAAAAACGCTTACGGGCTGTTAAAATCAGAAAAAGGCATTCATAGACTGGTTAGGATTTCACCTTTTGATTCATCTAAAAGAAGGCATACTTCATTCACCCTGGTAGATGTGATTCCGCTCTTAAACAAGGATATTGATATAAAGATAAATAAAGAGGACTTAAAGATAGAGACTTTTAAGTCCAGCAGTGCCGGTGGGCAGCACGTGAATGTTACTGATTCTGCTGTCAGAATAACGCACATGCCAACAAATACTGTAATACAGTGCCAGAATGAGAGATCCCAGATACTAAACAGGCAGACTGCTATCCAGATCTTAAAGTCAAAACTTTTTGAGCTGGAGCAGAGAAAAAATATAGAGAAAATAAATAAAGTCAGAGGAGAAAAGAAGGAAATAGGGTGGGGGAACCAAATAAGAAGTTATGTTCTTCAGCCGTATCAGTTGATCAAGGATCACAGAACAGGGATTGAGATTGGAGATGTGCAGTCAGTGCTTGACGGTGATATAGATAAACTGATAAGAGGTTTTCTTGAAAAAAAAGTATCCAAAGGGTAAACTCATCATAATTAAATTTCGCAGGTTCTGGAGAGCCGGTTCAAAATGAATATGATTGAATTTAAAAATGTCAGTAAAGTATACGAAGATGAAACTGTTGCATTAAAAAATATAAATCTGACTATCAAAAAAGGTGAATTTCTTTTTTTGGTAGGACCGAGCGGCTCTGGTAAATCTACTTTTATAAAACTTGTTATAAAAGAGATCAAAGAGAGCAGCGGAAGCATATATATAGCAGGAAGAAATATCTGTAATCTTAAAGCAAATAGAATACCCCAGCTAAGAAGAAACGTGGGATGTGTGTTCCAGGATTTTAAGCTTCTGCCCAACAAAACGGTACTTGAAAATGTAGCATTTGCACTTGAGGTTATAGGAAAGCCGAGTTATGAGATAAAAGTCCAGGTCCCGCAGGTCTTAAAACTGGTAGGGCTGTACAATAAATTGAATTCATATCCTCACCAGCTATCAGGAGGGGAACAGCAGAGAGTTTCTATCGCAAGGGCATTTGTAAACAGGCCGCCTATACTTCTTGCAGATGAACCCACCGGAAATATTGATCCGCAGACTTCTGAAGGGATCATGAAAATACTTTCCAGGATAAATCTTATCGGTGCTACGGTACTTATGGCAACTCATGACCGGAATATTGTAAATTCCATGAGAAGGAGAGTCGTGGAGCTGGAAGAGGGAGAAATAATAAGGGATCAGAAGAGAGGGGTATACGGAGATTGATGGTAAGGACCAGATATTTTTTCAGTGAGACTTTTACCAGCTTTAAACGTAATTTTATTATGGGATTTACAGCTATTACCACTGTTGCTATTACTCTGTTTATGGTAGGGTTCTTTGCTGTAATCGTCTATGATATACAGGGTATAATAGGGTCCATAAAAAGCCAGGTAGAAATCGCAGTATATCTTGAAGATAATATTTCAGTAGATCTAAAAGACTATATTGAGCAGGAAGTGTTAAGCTGGAGCGAGACCGAAAAAGCGACCTATATATCCAAAGAGCAGGCGCTTGAAAGATTTAAGGAGGAAAATGAAGGAAGTGACATCTTAAAAGAAATACAGGGCAATCCGCTCCCGGCTTCTTTTGAGATAACTTTAAACAATCCTGAAAAGATCGACCAGGTAGCACTTCGCTTTTATGACAAGGATGGTAATTATATTCCAGGTGTAAATGATGTAATATACGGTAGAGAATATGTCAATACCTTATTTTCTATAACTGCTGTTATCGGCAGCATAGCCTTTCTTATAATCATAGTCCTTCTTCTGGCGACTATCGTACTGATATTCAATACCATAAGGATTTCCATATATGCCCGCCGAAAAGAGATCGAAGTCATGAAATTGGTAGGTGCCACCAACTGGTTTGTAAGGATCCCGTTTTTGTTTGAAGGTTTTTTTGAAGGATTTACAGGAAGCGTCATTTCCGTTATCTTACTATATTTTCTGGGGAATTTCTTATTGATCAGAGGCGAAAGAGTAATCGCGGACACCATGCGGATCAAGGAGCTGGCCATAGTAGGCAGCAGTAATGTTGAATTATATGTGTATATAGGGATGATTGTCCTGGGCGGCCTTATAGGTATCATAAGCAGCGGGATTGCCCTGAGGAGGTATGTAAAAGTTTAAAAAAGTGTTTAAACTTTTAATGATTTAAATTTTTATAAATTAGTATTAAAATAGGCATAATAAAAAAGATGTATTAGGATGACAATTAAAAGTAAAAATATCATAGCAATATTTGCAGTAATTACTATAGTAATCTCGGGCCTTAGCCCCTTCTTAGCTTCATCACCAAAATCAATCTATGCCCAGACTCTTGAAGAACAGCTTGAACAGATAAAGGAGGAAAGAGAAGAAACCCAGGAAAAAATAAAGGAAGTAAAGAAGACAGAAAAAAAGTATAGAAGCGAGGTAAATGAAGTAGAAACGCAGCTTCTGGGTGCACTGGGAGAACTGGACGAACTTAACCAGAGACTTTCCGAGGCTAAAAGCGAAGTCGATAAAACGACCATACAGCTGGTTTTAAAAGAGGAAGAGCTTAACAAGATAGAAGGGGAGCTTGACGAAAAGATATGTATACTGAACGGCAGGGTCGCCTCAATCTACAAAAACGGAAATGGCAATATACTGGCGATTCTGCTTAAGGCAGAAGATTTCCTGGATTTCATATCAAAACTCAAGCTTATGAATCTTTTTGCACAGCAGGATACTCAGAATGTACAGCTAATAAAAGAAAAAAGATACGCAACTATAGGATTGAAAAAATCCGTAACCGATCTGAGAGAGGAACAGAAGGATCATAAGAGCAGGGTAGAGGAACTGGTTGCACAGGCCGAACAGAAGGCCAATGAGATCGATGATCTATATACTGATAAGAAGAATTTACTTTCTGCGACTACAGCAAATAAAAAAGACCTTATGCAGATGGAAAAAGAGCTTGAGATTCAGGAAGCAGAGGTAACCAGGATCCTTGAAAGCTATCTGTATGGTACGGCTCCTTCGGGTAAATTTATGTGGCCTGTGGCAGGGCGGATAAACTCCGGTTTTGGCTGGAGGATCCATCCTATATTCGGAGTAAGAAGATTCCATACAGGTATAGATATACAGGCCTCTTATGGTACGCTGGTAAAAGCCGGAGACGGCGGAGAGGTGATAAAGGCTAGCTATTCTACTGGATATGGTTATTATATTATTCTTTATCATGGAGGAGGTTTTGCCACCTATTATGCCCATCTTTCCAGTATAAGAGTGTCTGTGGGGCAGTTTGTGGACCGGGGTCAGGTAATAGGCCTGGTCGGCTCAACTGGATGGTCTACAGGCCCACATCTGCACTTTGAAGTCAGGATAAATGGTAAACCACAGGACCCGGAAAATTATTTACCAAGATTGTAAATATATAATTTTAATAAAGATATAGGTTAGTAATTTTATGAAAAAAATAATTACTGCAGTGCTGGTCAGCATAATCGTGGTAGTTTTTACGTTTTCTACCGGATTATGGCTGGGTATCAGTTTTGAGCCTTTTAAAAGGTATATATCTAATATATTCGGAGATAGTACTGTCAAATATAACCCTGAGGATGCAGAAAGCGAATTCAGCACAGAACCTCTCGAAGAGACTATAGATCTTGTTACTGACAACGCTCTTGAGGAGAAAAGCAAAGAGGAACTGCTTAAGGCAGCCATAGAAAGTATACTTTCGGAACTTGATGATGAATATACGGAATATTTTACGGCTGAGGAATATGAAATAATCATGGAGTCCTTTAGCGGGACTATGAGCGGAATAGGGGTTGTGGTCACTCTTGATGATGAAGGTCAGGTGGTGGTAGTGATGCCCCTGGAAGGTACACCTGCTTATAGGGCAGGGATTAAGGAAGGGGATATAATAACTGAAGTCAATGGCGTAAAGATAAAAGATATGGCCCTGGAAAAAGTAGTGGCCATGATAAAAGGTGAAGAAGGGACTAAAGTAGATCTGGAGATTTATATACCCGAGGATGATAATACTGTTGAATTGACTATTACCAGGGCAAGGTTTTATGTCCCAAATCTTACCTCGGGACAGTTGGAAGGTGATATAGGCTATATATGGTATTATACCTTTCAGGATGAAGGTTCACAGCAGCTCGATAGCGAGATTCAAAAATTGATCGACGGTGGTGCTGAGGGGATAATTTTTGACCTTCGCAATAACTTAGGCGGAGTACTCACTGATGCCATAGAAGTGTCTGATCTTTTCCTTGACGAAGGCACAATTGTCACTGTAAAGGGAAGATCTGAAGATAAAGATGTAACTGATGAATATACTGCCGGTAGGGGCAAATACAGTGATATACCTTTAGTAGTATTGATCAATGAATTTTCAGCAAGTGCTTCAGAGCTTGTTGCAGGTGCATTAAAAGACAATGATAGAGCTTTGCTTATCGGAGAACGAAGTCATGGGAAAGGGGTGGTCCAGCTGCTCTATGAACTTTCAGATGGTTCAGGAATAAAGTTTACCACAGCAAGATTTTTCCTGCCGTCAGGAACATCCATACAGGGGACAGGAATAGAGCCTGATATATTAGTTGAATTGGAACCGGATTCTGAGGAAGATTTACAGTTAAGCAGGGCTATAGAGGAAATGAAAACACTTTTAAGTGAAAGTTGATGAATAGATCAAAAAACAAGGGTAATTCCGGAGAAAGTAAGATAATAATCGCCCAGAATAAGAGAGCCTTAAGGAATTTTTTTATTTTAGACACTTATGAAGCCGGTATTGTGCTGGAAGGATGTGAGGTAAAATCCATCCGCAGCCATAGGTTGAACTTGAGGGACAGTTACGGTCGGATAAAAGACGGTCAGCTGTTTCTTTTTAATATGCATATATCTCCTTACGGAAAGAGCAGGACTGAAGATATAAATCCCACCAGGACCAGGAAGCTTCTTATGCATAAAAGGGAGATAAAAAAAATAACACAAAAATTAATTGATAAAAGTGTTACCCTCGTGCCCTTGAGTGTGTATATGGTAAAGAACAGGGTCAAGATCGAAATGGCGCTGGCAAAAGGCAAAGCAGGGAGAGACAAGCGCAGAGATATACAGGACAGGGAACATGAGATTGAAATAAAAAGGGCTTTGAAAAATAACCGGTTTTGATATAAAATATCCTGGCGTTAAATCTGAGGTCTTATCTGCAATAAGGGGGCGACTTGGATTCGACGGGGATAGGTTGAGCTTGGATTGCAAGTCGAGTATCAGAACTCGTAAATAACTGAACTATAAATAAACGCTAATAATAAATTAGCATTAGCAGCTTAATTTAAGCTGCTACGTCTGCGAAAGGTCTCCTGTGCTTTTCGACAGGCGCCGGTTAGCAGGATACTCCGGTATGATATGCCTGCAGCAGTACCGGGGGAAATTTTATGCGGGCTGGCTTTTTTAATCGCGTCCATGCGAGTGAAAAAGTAAGATTAAAATGTGGAATAAGCTTGTAGATATCTAGGTGTCAATATCTTCGGACGCGGGTTCGATTCCCGCCGCCTCCACCAGATATCTATACTGGTTATCAGGTAACCTGATACTATGTAAGGAAAACATGGTGGATCCATGTTTTCCAGGAATCGAAAAGACGGACTGAGCTTTAGCGAGGGAGTCTGCGTCTCTGCAGCGACCGGAGGGAGACGAAAGAACGATTCCCGCCGCCTCCACCAATTTTCTAATTTAAAGTATGGAAAATCCAAGAAAATATGGGGGGCCGCCTTTTAGTATTGCTGTATTGCATGGCGGGCCTGGTGCACCGGGGGAAATGGCTCCGGTAGCAAGGGAGCTGTCCACTGATCGTGGCATTCTGGAACCGCTTCAGACAGCAGCATCACTTGAAGGTCAGGTACAGGAATTACAAAGGATCCTTGAGGAAAATGGGGATTTACCTATGGTGCTGATCGGCTGGTCGTGGGGTGCGATGCTCGGCTTTATTCTTACCGCAAGATATCCTTCACTGATAAAAAAACTCATAATAGTAGGAAGCGCAGTATTTGATAAAAAATATGCTGCGCAAATAACTGAGACAAGATTAAGCCGTTTCAGCGATAAAGAGAGATCGGAAGCCCTGGACCTTATGAGAAAATTGAGTGATCCAGATACGGCAGATAAAGATACTATTATGTGCAGGTTTGGAGAGTTGATATCAAAGGCTGACTCTTATAGCCCTGTATCCTGCAAGAGTGAGATACTGGAGTGCCAGTTTAATGTTTTTGAGTATGTATGGAAGGATGCAGAGAGACTTAGAGACAGCGGCAAGCTTTTAAAACTGGGTGCACAAATAAAATGCCCGGTTGTTGCTCTACACGGTGATTATGATCCCCATCCTGCTGAAGGAGTAAGGGAACCTCTCTCCGGAGTCCTTAAGGATTTTCGTTTTATTTTGCTCAAAAAGTGCGGACACCACCCCTGGGTTGAGCATTATGCAAGAGGAAGGTTCTATCAGGTACTTAAAGAAGAGTTAAGATAAAAGGATGAATTTGTGATATATTTTATTGGCTTGGTTAAGATCTATATACAAGTGGCCGGAGATTGCATATTAATATTTAGATTATGATAAAGGAAATTTGACTATGAAAAAAATGTGTATTATCGGAGCTGGAATATCAGGTCTTTCAGCGGGATGTTATGCGCAGATGAATGGTTATAATTCAGAAATTTACGAGATGAATAATATTCCCGGCGGTGTCTGTACCTCGTGGAGACGCGGAGAGTACCTTTTTGACCACTGCCTGCACTGGGTACTGGGATCGAATAAGAGCAGCTCCATTTACGGCCTTTTTAAAGAGCTGGGTATTGCAGATAACATAAAATTTTATTATACGGAACGGTTTCGAAAAATTGATATTGGCGGTAAAAGCCTTACTGTCTATACCGACCTGGATAAATTTGAAAGTGAACTTCTAAGATTATTTCCTGATGAAGAAAGATCAATTAGAAAATTGATCTGTATAGTTCGTTTTTATACAGGGTTCAAGCCGCCGATGGATGCGGATTTTGGTAATTTTGGCCTGCGTGATATTCTGAAAATGCTGCCGTTCATGCCGTCGTTTATAAAACTTAAAAATACCAGGATAGAAGATTTTCTCGGAATGTTTAAAAATAAAGATTTAAGGGAAATGCTTTTTCAGATGTTTCCGGTTAAAAACATGCCGGCATTGATGGTGGTTATGCCACTGGCATATTTTCATAATCATGAGGGTGGCTACCCCTGGGGCGGTTCACTTCATTTTGCCCGTGCAGTTGAAAAACGTTATAAATCTCTGGGAGGAAGGATCAATTATAATCAAAGAGTTAAAAGGATACTCATAAGAAATAATACGATAGTGGGAATAGAGACAGAAAAGGGTAAAAAGATCTATGCAGATATAGTTGTTTCAGCCTGTGACGGCAGATTGACATTATACAGAATGCTGCAGGGAAAGTACCTGACGCCACAGATTAAGAAAATGTATCAAAAACCCAGCTTATGGCCGCCCATCATATCCATAAGTCTGGGGGTCGACCGGGATTTATCAGGTAAAGTGGAGATCAATAATTTTAAGCTTGATGACCCGGTTCTGATTGCCGGCAGAAAATGGGAATGGATGGGTTATTTTCATTTCTGTCACGATCCCGCTTTTGCTCCTAAGGGAAAAAGTGTTATAAAAATCCAGATAGAATCCGATTATGATTACTGGAAATCGATTCATAAAAATAAAAGAAAATACAATGCGGAAAAAGCTAAGGTCTTAAGTATATGCCTTCGAAAACTGGAAAAGAAACTGCCCGGTATAAGGAGGCAGATCGAAGTAACGGATATAGCTACTCCGGTTACCTGGGAGAGATATACAGGCAACTGGCAGGGTTCCTATCAGGGTTGGCTCCCCACAGTTAAATTGTTTGGAAAGTTCCTGCCCAGGGAGTTGCCTAAACTAAGAAACTTTTATATGACTGGTCAATGGGTTTGTCCCGGTGGTGGTGTACCCATGTGTATGGCACATGCAAGGAGAACTATTAAGCATTTATGCCTAAAAGAGAAAAAGAAATTTATCTCCACAATTTAAACGCTTGGTCATAAAACATTTTTTATTTTTTATTAAAATTATATAATTAGTGAATTAAAAACCCTGGTTCATTAAATAGAGAGTTTTTTAATTTTAAGAAGTTCTATAAAATATTAATAAATGAATAGAAAGAAAAGACTTGGACAACAGAGCCATTGGAGTGTTTGATTCTGGTGTAGGCGGACTGACTGTACTGCGGGAAACAATCAAAGCTGTTCCTGATGAGAGTACCATATATTTTGGGGATACCGAGCGGTTCCCCTACGGCCCCCGTGATCTGGGTGAGGTCAAGAGACTTGCTTTTAAAATAACCAGGTTCCTTTATGATAAAGATATAAAACTTATCGTTATTGCCTGTAATACCGCCGCTGCCGCAGCTCTAAAAGACATAAAGAAAAAATATAATGACATACCTGTCATAGGTGTGATAGAGCCGGGTGCCAGGACGGCTGTTTATAATACCAAAAACAAAAGAGTGGGTGTTATTGCTACCAAAGGCACGATTGAAAGCAAGGCCTACGATAAAGAGATTGCAGGGATAGACCCTGATATAAAGACATTTTCGGTACCTGCTCCATTACTGGTAGATTTTGTAGAAAAAGGAATTCTCGAGGGAAGGGATCTTAATAAAGCCATATGCGGCTATTTAAAGTCGTTATTTGAAGCCGATATTGATGTATTGATAATGGGCTGTACCCATTTTCCACTGATCGAGAAGCAGATTTTAGCCTGCAGCGGTGACGGCATCAGGGTAATAAGCTCTGCAGTGGAGACTGCCAAGGATGTAAAGAAAGTGCTTTCCGAAAAAGGAATTTCTGCCGGGAGAGGCAATAAGCCAGATAGAATTTTTTATGAAACCGGTATAGTAAGTAATTTCTTTAAAGTAGGGAAGATGTTTTTGGGTTCAGAGATAAAGGAAGTCATAAGAACCAGGCTTGATATATAAGTTATATTTTTACATTAAAGGGAAAGGTAGAAACTAATGGGTAAAAGAATTGACGGCAGGAAAGATGATGAAATAAGAGAGATAAAAATAACCAGAAATTATATTTCGCATACCGAAGGTTCTGTGTTTATTGAGATGGGGAATACAAGGATTGTATGCACAGCTACTGTTGAGGATAAAATTCCTAAATTTTTAGCCGGAAAAGGATCGGGCTGGATCACTGCAGAGTATGACATGATACCTGGTTCTGCTCCCCAGAGAATTATAAGGCCCCAGACTGTGGGCAGGATCAACGGCAGGACTCATGAGATACAGAGACTTATCGGCAGATCGCTTAGGAGTATTGCCGATCTTGCCAAGATCGGCGAAAGGACAATATGGATAGATTGCGATGTTATTGAAGCTGACGGCGGGACCAGGACTGCATCTATAACCGGAAGCTTCATTGCTCTTTTTGATTGCATGCACTCGCTGGTCGATAAAAAAATAATCAGTGAGATGCCTATAGAGAGTTTTTTGGCTGCTGTAAGTATTGGTATAGTCGACGGGAATATACTGGTAGACCTCTGTTTTGAAGAAGATTCAAAAGCACAGGTGGATATGAATGTGGTAATGAACTCAAAAAATGAGCTGATTGAAGTCCAGTCTACTGCGGAAATAACTCCTTTCAGAAGGGAAGATTTTGACAGGATGATGGAGAAGGCAGCTGCCGCAATCGCAGAAATTATAGATATCCAAAAGAAAACATTAAATAAAAGCATATAATCATCACTTTTTATTATTTAAAAGTAAAGGTTCAGGTCTTTTGCAGATAGTCATTGCTTCAAAAAATACCGGGAAAATAAAAGAGATAAAATCATATGCCTGCCGCCTGCCAAAGGTAGAATGGCTGACTTTTAAAGACTTTAAAGCTTTTCCGGATATAGAGGAGAAGGGAAACAGCTTTTTAGAAAACGCAAAACTAAAAGCAAAAGCCATTTCTGAATGTACAGGTATTATTACCCTTGCTGATGACTCGGGACTTGAGGTTGATTTTTTAGGAGGCAGGCCGGGAGTAAGATCATCAAGATATGCGGGTGTGTATGCTTCGGATAAAGAGAACAGGGATAAGCTGATGGCTGAACTGAAAAATGCAAAAAAGATTTCCGATAGAAAAGCCAGGTTTGTATGTAGTATGGTATTGTGGGATCCTGGAAAAGGCCCTGTTTTTGAAGCCAGAGGTGTTTGCAGCGGCCATATAGGTTTTAAAGAAAAGGGAACCGGCGGATTTGGTTATGACTGTATCTTTATTCCTTCCGGATATAAAAGGACGATGGCTCAACTGGATCGGGAGGAAAAAAACAGAATCAGCCACAGGGGCAAGGCGATCAAGGCAGTATGTGAGTTTATTGTAAATTTTTAGAATTATGATATTATTTTTGTGCTAAAGGATCGGTCGGTACAGCCGGGGTGTAGCGCAGTTTGGTTTAGCGCACCTGCTTTGGGAGCAGGGGGTCGGAGGTTCAAATCCTCTCACCCCGACCATTTGAGCGGGAATAGCTCAGTTGGCTAGAGCGTCAGCCTTCCAAGCTGAGGGTCGCGGGTTCGAATCCCGTTTCCCGCTCCATTTTCTATTTAGGTTTCCCCCCTTTTTTATACATTATAAGTAAATAGTAGATGATAGGTGCGATTTGGCGGAAAAAGATCAGAAGAAGGATCCAGAGTACTTTAGCGTCCTTGCCCCCGAAGACAAAATCCTTATTATCTCTCCTTACGCAATCTATAAGAGTAATGATCCACAGTACAAACAATCCCAGACTGATTAAAAAACCAAGCATTATGAAACAAAAAACTACTGTAGTAAAGAGTACCAGTAGCGATGTCATCATAGTTGAAGAAGCGGCAATAAGAAAGTCCATTTGTTCTCCTGTCGTAGTTTTTAATACTGTCTAACTGATTTATTTTATCATGTTTAAAGCATGAGATAAAAGAAGCCAGATATAGCATTTTGAAACCGTTTTAGATTTTTTTACGGCTAAAACCGTCCTTGACTTATGGTATGATATTAACTAAAGTATTAATCTGGTTTTGAGAGGTTTAGGGACTGCCGGCATTTTTTAATAATAAAATTTTATTTGCTATAATAATTATTATATTAGGGTTTTTGCGCCAGTAGCTCAGCTGGATAGAGCAACGGACTTCTAATCCGTGGGTCGGGGGTTCGAATCCCTCCTGGCGTACCATATTTGTAAGTTTTGGAATAATATCGGGTAATGTAACTGTAAGAATTTGTTTTTTAAAGTATTAAATGGTGAGAATAGCTCAGCTGGTAGAGCACAGGATTGTGGATCCTGGGGTCGCGGGTTCGATCCCCGTTTCTCACCCCATATTTAAACCCTGCGCCTGTAGCTCAGGTGGATAGAGCGTCGGACTTCGAATCCGTGCGTCGGGGGTTCGAATCCCTCCAGGCGTGCCATATTTATATATATAAAACGATAGGTACGTTCAAGGTAGGCAGGGGAAACATGCCGGTGGCATGTTTTCAGGATTCGAAAGAGCGGACTGAATCGAAGATGAGGGAGCTCGCGTCTCTGCAGCGAGCAAAGCGAGACGAAAGAACGAATCCCTCCAGGCGTGCCAGATTTATATATAGGTGGGCCGTTAGCTCAGCTGGTAGAGCACCTGACTCTTAATCAGGGTGTCACAGGTTCGATCCCTGTACGGCTCACCACTTATGCGAGAGTGGCGGAATTGGCAGACGCGCTAGACTTAGGATCTAGTGGGGTAACACCTGTAGGGGTTCAAGTCCCCTCTCTCGCACCAGAAAAGATATAATTTTTAAAGTGGATTTATAAGTTAATGTGGAAAACATGCCATAAGTGCATGTTTTACGGGACTTGAATGGACGGACTGAGTCGCAGACGAGGGAGTCCGCGGCTCTGCAGCGAGCGAAGCGAGACGAAAGACCAAGTCCCCTCTCTCGCACCATTCAGCTTCCAAAAGACTATAGAACGGTGGTTTGTATTTTATTTGTTTTCTATTATAATATGAGTCTTAATATTGAAATATGACTTTGCTGCTTTAGATATTTGAGGAGGATTTTATTTGATTTTCAAAATAAAGAGCCAGGAAAAGATTGATTTAAACAAGGTCAAATTGATCATAGAGGTTCCCAATAGTTCTTTAAAGAAAAATATTGGCAAAGCATATAAAAAAATATCCAATAAAGCTAATATCCCCGGCTTTAGAAAGGGAAAGATACCCTATCAGGTGATAGATGTAAATTTTGGTAAGAATTATGTGCTGAGTGAAGCTTCAAGTCTGCTGATATCTGAATTGTATCCTGATATAATTGCGGAATCTGACCTGAAGACCATAGATTATCCTAAGGTAAAAATAACCCAGCTTCAGGAAGATCTGCCTCTGGTTTTTGAAGTGGAAGTAGAGCTGGAACCGGAAATAAAATTACCTGACTATAAGGGTATAGAAGTCACAGGGCTTTCGACCGATGTATCTGACCAGGAGTTGGAAAATCAGATAAACAGTATAAGAAACAACTTTGCTACATTGGAACCGGTTGAAGATGACAAGCCCGTAGCTAAAGGTGATTATGTAACTCTTGATTTTGATGGAGAAATCGAAGGCAAGAAATTTGAAGACGGCAGTGCTGAAGACTATCTTCTGGAAGTTGGTTCCAATACCCTGTTTCCTGAGTTTGAGAATTCACTGGTTGGTTTAAAAAAGGGCGAAAAGAAAAAAATAATGTTTACCCTGCCGGGTGATATTAAGAATAAACAGCTTGCTGGCAAGAAGGTAAGTTTCGGTGTTTTTATAAAGGAAATAAAGAGGAAGGCATTACCTGAGGTAGATGAGGGATTTTTAAAGAACTTTGGTGATTATAAGGATGCAGAAAGTTTTAAGGACAGTATTAAGGAGAGAATGGTAAAGCAGAAGAAGAATATTAGAAAAGGAAAGATTGTAGGAGACATTTTGAGCCATATTATGGATAAGATGAAAAACGATGTTCCCGTAGCGATGGTAAAAAGCAGGATAGAACAGATTAATAAAAGTATTGACGAGAGCTTGGAAAAGCAAAAAATAAAAAGAGCTGATTATATCAGGGCAATAAATCTTTCAGAAGACAAATTGAACCAGGAGATCAAGGAAAGGGCGATAAGGGAAGTAAAGGAATACCTGATCTTTAAGGCACTGGAAAAAGCAGAAAAGAAAAATATAGAGCCTTCAGAAGATGAGATTAAAAAGGAAAAAGATGATATTATAAACAGATATAAAGAGGAAGATTACGTCAAGAAAATAGAGGAATTTCTGCAAAAACCTGAGGGTAAAGAAACCGTCAAGCAAACTGTCAGAAGAAAAAAAGTAATCGATCTATTAGTAGAAAGCTCAAAAGTTGTAGAGGAAAAAAATACAGACAGCGGAAGCAAGAGCGGGATATGGACACCTGATAAAGGAAAGACAAAGGCAGGAGGAAAAACTGAAAAAATTTGGACTCCTGATTCAAAATAAACAAGAAAGAGTGATGATTAAAATGTATAACGATTATTTAGTACCTATGGTAATAGAGCAGACCAATAGAGGTGAGCGGTCATTCGATATTTATTCTCGCCTGCTGAAAGAAAGAATAATTTTCTTAGGATTGGCCATAGATGACAATATTGCCAATCTGGTTATGGCACAGATGCTTCATCTTGAAGCTGAAGAGCCGGATAAAGACATACAGCTTTATATAAACTGTCCCGGTGGAGTTGTGACTTCGGCTCTGGCAGTATATGATACCATGCAGTTTATAAAATCACCGGTATCCACTATATGTATCGGTCAGGCGGCAAGCGCAGCAGCGGTTTTGCTACTGGCAGGAGAAAAAGGTAAAAGATTTTCACTTCCCAATTCAAGAGTTATGCTTCACCAGCCGTCAGGGGGTGTTTCAGGGACCACAATTGATGTTGAGATCCATGCAAGGGAGATGGTAAGGATACGTGCTCTCCTAAACGAAATAATTTCCAAGCACACCGGACAGGAAGTAAAAAAAGTAGAAAAGGATACTGAAAGAGATTTTATATTAAATGCAAAAGAAGCCAAAGAATATGGGATAGTAGATGAAGTTATTTATAAAAAGTAAGATTTATTAAAGGAGAGTGTACACTTGTCAACCAATAATGGAAAAAGAGATGATTTTTTAAAATGTTCTTTCTGCAGCAAATCTCAAAATCAGGTAAAAAAACTTATTGCCGGACCGGGAGTATATATATGCAATGAGTGTGTGGACCTGTGCAACGAGATAATAGATGAGGAGCTAAAAGAGGAAAGGGAGGTTGATTTTAAAGACCTTCCCAAGCCAAAAGAAATATATTCCATCCTGAACCAATATGTGATAGGTCAGGAAAGAGCAAAAAAAATACTGTCTGTAGCCGTATACAATCATTATAAAAGAGTAAAATATGAGGATAAGCTGGACAATGATGATACAGAGATTGAAAAAAGCAACATTTTACTTGTCGGCCCTACGGGCTGCGGAAAGACCCTTCTGGCCCAGACTCTGGCCAGGATATTAAATGTCCCCTTCTGTATTGCTGATGCAACATCACTGACTGAGGCGGGTTACGTAGGTGAAGATGTGGAGAATATATTATTGAGATTGATACAGGCTGCAGATTTTGATATCAAAAGAGCCGAGACTGGTATTATTTATCTGGATGAGATAGACAAGATAAGCAGGAAATCTGAAAACCCTTCCATTACCCGAGATGTGTCCGGCGAGGGCGTGCAGCAGGCTTTACTTAAGATTCTGGAAGGAACTGAGGCCAATGTCCCGCCTCAGGGCGGCAGGAAACATCCACACCAGGATTTTATACAGATCAATACTAACCATATTTTGTTCATCTGCGGGGGCTCGTTCAGCGGGCTGGAAAAGATAATAGAAAGAAGAATAAATAAGAGCAGTGTGGGTTTTATTTCAGGGCAGGTCTCCAGCAAAGTTGAAAAGATCGATATGCTTCTTCCCCAGACGATGCCGGAAGATCTTTTAAAATACGGCTTGATACCGGAACTTATTGGAAGGCTTCCCGTAGTCAGTACGCTGTCAAATCTTTCTGAAAATGATTTGATAAATATTTTGGTAAAACCAAAAAACTCTCTGGTCAAGCAATATGGCAAAATGTTTAAAATGGATAAAGTTGATCTTGAGTTCACCAAAGACGCTTTAAAGGAGATTGCCAGACAGGCTTTAAAGAGAGGAACAGGAGCGAGGGGGCTGAGAGCCATTATGGAAGAGATTATGTTGAATGTCATGTTTGAAATACCTGCCCGTAAAGATATAAGCAAGTGTATTATTACCAGAGAGGTTGTGGAGAACAGGATTGAACCCAAAGTGATAACCGGATCAAAAACTAAAGTTTTTTTGAAAGATGAGGAAAAATCAGCTTAAAACGTTTGGCAAGGTCGAAGGCAAATATGACCCCTTAACGCTTGAACAAAAAATCTACAGCCACTGGTTAGAAAATAAATATTTTCTTGCAATAGTCGATAAATCAAAAAAGCCCTTCTCTATTGTAATACCGCCTCCTAACGTGACCGGATACCTTCATATGGGCCATGCTCTAAACAATACCCTGCAGGATGTGATTATCAGGTATAGGAGAATGAAGGGGTGTAACACTACCTGGGTACCCGGCACTGATCATGCAGGAATAGCTACTCAGAATGTGGTTGAAAAGGCTCTCGAAGAAAAGAAAACAAATAGATTTAAACTTGGAAGAGAAAAGTTTATTAAAGAAGTATGGCGCTGGAAGGAGAAATACGGCAGCCGGATAATAACTCAGTTAAAATTGCTGGGATGTTCATGTGATTGGGATAAAGAAAGATTTACTCTTGATGATCTTTACTGCAGGGCGGTTACAAAAGAATTTGTTGCACTGTATAGAGATGGCCTGATATACAGGGGGAATTATATGGTCAATTGGTGCCCCAGGTGTCGGACTGCTATTTCGGATATTGAAGTAGAACACATCCAGAAAGAAGGAAATCTGTGGGATATAAAATATCCCTTAATAGATGTGAAGAGCGGTAAACCGAGTAAAGATGAATATATAGTAGTCTCAACGACAAGACCAGAGACTATGCTTGGAGATACTGCAGTTGCTGTAAATCCAAAGGATCCCAGATATAAAAAATATAAGGGCAGGTTTGTCTTTCTCCCTCTGATGAAAAGGAAAATACCTGTCATAGAAGATGATTTTGCAGATATGGAATTTGGAAGCGGCGCTGTCAAGGTCACACCGGCACATGACCCTAATGATTTTGAAATTGGGAAAAGGCATGATCTCGAGCAGATCAATATATTCAATGAAGATGCCACTTTGAATTCCAATGCAGGAAAATACAATGGACTGGACCGCAATATCGCAAGAAAGAAAGTATTAAATGATCTTAATAAGCAGGGCTATCTGGCAGGTAAGGATGTGCACACTTCAGCAATCGGGATCTGTTCAAGGTGCGGTACTATAGTGGAGCCGAGGATTTCCCTGCAGTGGTTTGTATCGATGAAAAAGCTGGCTGCACCGGCTATCCAGGCAGTAGAAGAGGGAAGGATAAAAATAACCCCCAAAAAATGGGATAAGATATATTTTGACTGGATGAAAAATATAAGGGACTGGTGTATATCCCGACAGCTGTGGTGGGGGCATCGCATTCCGGTATGGTATTGCAAAGATTGCGGCGAAATGACTGTAAGCGAGGAGAGCCCCGCTGTCTGCCTGGGATGCGGCAGCAGTAATATAGAACAGGATAAGGATGTACTGGATACATGGTTCAGCTCCTGCCTCTGGCCTTTTGCGGTTTTTGGATGGCCTGAAGAAACAGAGGAACTTAAATATTTCTTTCCCACATCTGTTCTGGTGACTGCCCATGATATCATTTTTTTCTGGGTGGCAAGAATGATAATGATGAGCCTTTATTTTATGGAAGATATTCCTTTCAGGGAAGTGTTTATAAATCCAATCGTCATTGATGCATACGGACAGAAAATGAGTAAATCCAAAGGCAATGTAGTAGACCCTATAAAAGTGATTGAAAAAAACGGCTCGGATGTTTTAAGATTTACCCTCACCTCTCTGACAACACCTGGGAAAAATTTGAATTTAGGTGATGAAAAGATTGAGGGAGTTAGAAATTTTGCCAACAAATTATGGAACGCTTCTAAGTTTGTGATATCGAACATAAGTAAAGATACGGATATTTACAGAATGGATATCGAAAATCTTGGTTTGAATCTATGGGACAAGTGGATATTGTCCGGATTAAACAGCACTATCAGGGATGTTGAAAAATATATGGCAAAGTATAATTTTTCTTTTGCATCAAGACTTCTGAATGATTTCTTCTGGAATGAATATTGTGACTGGTACATTGAATCGACAAAAGTCAGAATTTATTCTGAAGGAAATGATGATGGCAGAAGAAGTGCATTATTTATATTATGGTATGTTTTGGAAAAATATCTTAAGCTGCTTCATCCCTTTATGCCTTTTATTACAGAAGCGATCTGGCAGAATATTCCTCATAAGGGTGAAAGTATAATGACAGAAAGCTTTCCGGAATTTGATCCAGAAAGGGTAGACAAGGACGCAGAAGATAAGGTAGGGATGGTTTTTGATGTCATAAGTGAAATAAGGAAAATAAGATCTGAACTTAAAATAAGTCCAGCTGACAGAGTAAAGGTCAATTTAGAGGTATCTGAGACAGAAAGTAAAGGTATATTAGAAAAAAACAAAGAATATATTTACAGTCTTGGGAAAGTAAACAGTATAGAATTTAAAGATTGCACCGGTCAAAAAGGATATATTAAGACCACTATAAGAAATATAAACATATTTATTTATATTCTTGATGTGGTTGATATAAAGCTGGAGATCAACAGAATAAAGAACCAGATGGCAAAAACAAATACAGTAATAGAAAAAAGCAAAAAGAAGATCTCAAATCCTGCTTTTAATAATAAAGCACCGGTAGAAATAATCCAGAAAGAGAAAGACAGGCTGGACCAGGCAGAAAAAACTCTAAAAGTTTTGAATGATCAGTTAACCAGGATCGAAGGTGCCAGTAAATAGCAACCAGTAATAAAAGTGAGAGACAGTGAATTTCAGGCAAGTAAGCAAATATTTAGACGGCTGCCTTATTTTTGGAATAAAGCCAGGCCTGGAAAGAATCGAAAAAATACTTCAGCTTTTGGGCAACCCCCACAGGAAGATTGATTTTATTCATATTGTCGGAACCAACGGAAAGACTTCCACGACAAAGATGGTTGCCAGTATATTAAATCATCACGGCATACCTACCGGCTATCATATCTCTCCCCATATAAGAAGTTACACCGAAAGAATGTGGATCTGTGGAAAAGAAGTGTCAGAAGCGAAGTTCGCCCGTGTGTTTAACCAAATATATCCTTATATTAAGCAAGTCAATAAGATAGACCTTAATGGTCCTATTACCCAGTTTGAAATAATCTCTGCGATGGCATTCAAATTAGCAGAAGATGAAGGTATAGAGGTCCTGGTGCTTGAAGCAGGAATGGGTGGAAGATGGGATGCCACCAATATCGCCTGTTCAAAGGTCGTAGGGCTTACAGGTGTGAGTCTTGAACATACTAAGATGTTAGGTAATACCATCGAAGAAATAGCGGCCGAGAAAGTAGAAGTCATAAAAGAGGGCGCAATGGTTGCAACTACAAGCAGCAGTCCGGAGGTGCTGGAGATAATAATAAAAAAAGCAGAGGGTACCGGTTCAAGGCTGTTCTGCTCAGGAAAAGATTTTGGCATTCGAAAAAAGGTGGATCTGGGGCTGGAAGGGTGGATCGTTGATATAAAGGGAATAAATAAAGTGTATAGGGATCTAAGATTGCACCTTCTCGGGCAGTATCAGCTTTTAAATCTGTCTCTGGCAGTAGTACTTTCTGAGCTTTACCTTGAAAGTAGAAAAAGGAAGATAATAAAACATAAATTGAATGAGGCCCTGTCTGACATAAGGGTCAGAGGAAGGTTTGAGATCATAAGAAAAGGGCCGGTTGTAGTTGCGGATGCTTCTCATAACCCGGAGGGAATAGAAAATTTTACAGAGGATGTCATAAGATACTTTGGTGATAAGAAAAAAATTATAATTTTTGCTGTTCTGAAGGATAAAAAATATGAAGAAATGATAGAGAAGGTCATATCTGTGAGCGATATTTTGATTTTGACTTCAAGTTTAGACAGGCGAAGTTTAGATACAGGTGAACTGGAAAAGGTTGTCAGGAGTAAAATAAAATCATTTAAAGGCACAGCCCGCCTGCCGGTTGAAATATACCGGAGGGATAACATAAAAAATTCTGTAAAATTTGCTTTAAAAATTTCTGGGGAAAATGATATTATATGCATTACTGGTTCAATAACCAATTTGAGTAATGTAATTAATTAATAAATTTTATGGTTTGGCACTAAGATCGGTGAATATAATAAGTATTGTTTGGAGGGCAAATGGATTTATTTGGGTATATCAATGATGTTTTAGCTTTTTTTAGGAATCCCGCATGGAAATATTTGATCTACGGTATTGTTTTTGTTTTGATTATTATCTGGCTTGCCTTTGTTTACTGGACTTTTAGAGATGCAAAACTCAGAAGCGAGTCCGTGATTCCTGCGATTTTTTGGTCTCTGGTAGTCCTGGTGTTAAATTTTTTAGGGTTAATATTATATTTAATCTTAAGACCTCCGGAATACATTGATGATGTAGTAGAAAGGGATCTTGAAATTGAGAGGATGCAGGCACTGCTTAACAGTAAACAATCTATCTGCCCTGCATGCGGGAATAAGATCAAGGATGAGTTTTTGATCTGCCCTTACTGCAGAAAGAAATTAAAGAGTTCCTGTATTAATTGTGGTAAAACTTTAGATTTGAACTGGAAAGTATGCCCATACTGTAAAACTACCCAATAAGCGGAGTAATTGGGTTTAAGTGAATGGTCATAAGGGTTGCTGAAAGAAATTTAGCATAAGAATTTTGGAGATAATATGGAAAAAAGTCTGATTATTATAAAACCTGACGGAGTAAAGAAAAGAATAATCGGAGAGATAATATCGCGTTTTGAAAAGGAAGATCTGATTATTGAGAAACTAAAAATGATAAAAATAAGCCGCAATCTCGCAGAGAAACATTATAATGAACATAAAGACAAAGAGTTTTTCAATATGTTGATCGATTATATAACTTCCGGCCTTGTAGTGATAATGGTTATAAGCGGGGATAATGCCATTAACAGAGCCAGAGAACTTATGGGACCGACTGATTCCAGAATTGCCAAAAAAGGGACCATCAGGGGAGACTTTGGTGATGATATAACTGCGAATGTGATTCATGGTTCGGATTCTAAGGAAAGTGCTGAAAGGGAGATTAAATTATTTTTTGATAGAGAACCGGCTGATATTGGAACAAAAAGGGTATAAAAAAAAGATCGTACTAGCTTCCGCATCTCCGAGAAGGAGTGAGATACTAAGGATATTAAAAATAGATTATAAAGCGGTAGAACCTGAAAATTGCAAAGAGGTGCAGTTTAAAGATCCTTATAAGACTGTTATCAGCAATAGTATTATAAAAGCAGAAAATGTTTATAATAATATAAAAAAAAGCAGGCTGAAAGGGAAAGACTCTGATTATAAGGAGCAGTTTTTGATTGCAGGTTTTGATACAGTGGTGTACTTTAAAAGAAAGTGTTTTGGAAAACCCGGCAGTATCGAGGAGGCAGAAAAATTTTTAAATATTCTGTCCGGCAGGGTACATAAGGTAATAAGCGGTGTTTGTGTTTTAAACAGCATATCAGGAGAATGCCAGTTTGACGCTGAAACTACCAGAGTAAAATTTAGGAAGCTGATGCCAAAGGAGATTGAAGTATATATAGACAAGGAAGAGGTACTGGACAAGGCCGGTGCTTATAATATTTTTGGGTTAGGAAGTTTATTGGTGGAGAAGATCGGCGGTTGCTTTTTTAATGCAGCCGGACTTCCTGTAATAAAATTTGTAGACTTACTGGAGAGGTTTGGATTTAGAGTCATTAGTTGATTAAGGAGTTTATGGATGCCGATATTTGATTTTTTCTTGAATGTCATAGGTAGAGACATGGGTATCGATCTGGGGACAGCTACTACTCTGATATATGTAAAAGGCAAGGGAATAGTCCTGGAAGAGCCTTCTATTGTGGCTATTGACAAAGAGACTAACAAAGTGCTGGCAGTTGGAAGAGAAGCTAAAAAAATGGTTGGAAGGACACCCGAGAATATAGTAGCTGTCAGGCCGTTAAAAGATGGAGTGATCGCTGATTTTGAAATAACAGAGAAAATGCTCAGATATTTTATTCAAAGAGTTCATAAAAATGTTGCTTTTGCCAGACCGAGGATAGTCATTTGTGTCCCATCAGGAATTACGCCTGTTGAAAAAAAGGCGGTTGTTGAGACTACCGAACAGGCTGGTGCAAGGGCAGCTTATATAATTGAAGAACCTCTGGCTGCGGCAATAGGTACAAATTTGCCTATTGAAAAGCCCAGCGGCAGTATGATCATTGATATTGGCGGTGGAACTTCTGAAGTGGCTGTCATCTCTCTGGGAGCAATAATTGTAAGCCAGTCGCTCAGGATCGGCGGTGATGAAATGGATGAAGCTATAATCTATTATTTAAAGAAGGAGCACAACCTGTTTTTAGGAGAGAGGACTGCAGAAAAGGTGAAAATGGAGATAGGGTCTGCCTTCCCCCTTGAAGATGAGAAGAAGATGGAAATAAACGGAAGGGATCTGGTAACCGGGCTTCCCAAGACAATTATTGTTACCAGCCAGCAGATGAGAAAAGCACTGGAAAAGGAATTGAATGATATCGTAAATGCCATTGTTGAAGTACTTGATGTCACACCTCCGGAACTTGCTTCAGATATATTGAAAAGAGGTATTGTTCTGGCGGGAGGAGGGGCACTTCTTAAGGGACTAGCTGAAAGAATAGCAAGGGAGACACATTGTGATGTACGCCTTGCTGCAGATCCTATAGCAGCAGTAGCTATGGGAGCGGGCAAATGCATTGAGGATTTTAATGCTTATAAGAAATATCTGAAGTATTCAAAGTAACTGATTTTACATTCAACCTATATATTTACTCATGGCTGCATTAAATAGAAGATTTAAATACTTTATTATTCTAATCATCATAATTGTTTTATGTCTGGTAATAATTACCGTAAGTTACAGGCAGTCTGAATTAGTCCAGGGTATAAAAGCAAAAACTGTTGATTTTTTAAAACCGGTCCAGGAAAAGCTTATTTTATTCTTTAATCCTATAACCCGTTTTTTTAATTCAATAGGGGATTATATAAAACTAAGAGACAAATACCTGAAGCTCCAGGAAGAGAATTCAGAACTCAGAAGTGAATATAGTAAAAATGTAAACCTTAAGGTAGAGAATGATGCCTTAAGGAAACTGCTTGGTATAGAACTTAGAAAAGATCATCTAACCATACCTGCAAAAGTAATAGGATACTATGAAAACAATTGGCAGTCAGAAGTTATTTTGAATGTCGGTAATAGTGATGGAGTACTGGAGGGGATGGTAGTTGTCAATGAAGACGGGCTGGTAGGAGTGGTAGCAATGACCGGTAATGATTCATGCAATGTAAGACTTATAAATGATCCCCAGACTAACATCGGCGTAAGGATTTTATCTTCAAGAAAACTTGGGGTTATCCAGGGCAGCCAGGATAGAAAGATCAGCCTTAATTATATTTTAAGTGAAGAGCCGGTATTTAAGGGCGATATAGTGATCACATCGGAATATGGAAATTTTCCCGGAGAGATTTTAATAGGCCGGATAAGTAAAGTTTCTGAAAATGCAGGTGATCCCTATAAATCAATTGAAATCGAACCTTTTGTAGATTTTAAAAAGATCGAATATGTTCTGGTGATAAAGGAGTAAAATACCGTTTATAAGATATGAAGACTTTTTATAGAATATTACACTTCTTTATATTGATTATCTGTCTACTGCTGCAGATAGTCTTTTTCGAGTATTTTAAATCATTTTCCCTGAACTTTGATCTGATTTTGGTGGTGGTAATAGCAGTCACTCTGTTTGACGGTCTTTTTTGGGGATTGTTGTATGGATTTGTAATAGGGCTGATACTGGATCTTGCAGTAGGTGATATTGTAGGAATAAGTGCATTCATCTATTCTTTAAGTGCCTTTGTTGCGAGCAGACTTATTACGGAAGAATTCAGATACAGGCTTCTAAATTATTTATTTATTGTTTTTATGGTCACAGAAATAAACGTTTTGGCCTTAAGTCTAATACGTTATTTGTTTAATTTTAACAGCAATTTACTCAGGATAGGATTAGAAATGATAACCGCGCCTGTCTGTAATATAATTTTGATGTTTATTATCTTTCCTGTTATAAAAATAGGTGCAAGAGAGGGTGCAGAACTTGAGTTCAAATATAAGGATAAGATTTAGAATAATAATTTATTTACTGGTAATGGTTTTAATAGTGCTCATATTAAGGCTTTTCTTTATGCAGGTAATGGGCGGAGAATTATATGCTGAACTGGCTTCTGAGAGTATTGTCAGAGAGAAAACAATTGCAGCTCCGCGGGGAAATATTTATGACCGGAACGGTAAATTATTAGTAGAGAGTGTTCCAGTCAGTGCAGTGGCCGTAGAACCCAATATTGTCTCTAAAAATGAAGAGGTCATAGATACCTTAAGCAGCTGTCTGGATATGTCTGTGGAAGATATAAAGGAAAAAATAAACCAAAGCAACCTGTCGTATATTGATAGAGTTATTTTAAAGATAGATATCGATACAGCTGACCTGATATATCTTAAAGAGAACAGCAGCAGCCTGCCCGGGGTTGAAGTAATCGATGTATATTTGAGAAAGTATAATTACGATTTTCTGGCATCACACCTGTTGGGATATACCGGAGAGATTGATGAGGAGAGGCTTAAGTCAAAGGAATATGGGGATGATTATGAAGGAGGAGATCAGATAGGACTTAGCGGGCTGGAAGAAACTTATGAGAGCATGCTCAGGGGGAAGAAGGGTAAGAAAATATATGAAGTCGACCCCTTAGAGAGACCGGTAAGCGTTCTGGAAGAGACTGATCCGATTTGTGGGAATGATTTATACCTGACAATTGATATTGACCTGCAGAGAGCTGTTGAGGAGATTCTTTACCAGTCTATTTTAGCGGCAAGGTTAAAGAAAGACAGGAATACGGACCAGTATTATAAAGTCCCGGGCGGGGCGGTAGTGGTACTTGATCCCGCCAATGGTCAGATACTGGCTATGGCCAGCTACCCTACTTTTAAACCTGAATTATTCATAGGGGGTATATCATATGCTGATTGGGATTATCTAAATGACCCACAAAACTACTACCCCTTGAATAACAGGGCGGTCAATGCTTTTCCACCTGGTTCGGTAATAAAGATAGTCACAGGTTACGCAGGGCTAAATGAGGGTGTGATCAGTGAAGGGACAAAATTAAATTGTTCGGGAGTGTGGCTTGGGCTGGGGGAAGATTCTCCAAAAAGCTGCTGGTCGGTTCATGGAAGTCTTGATGTAAGAGGAGCTTTTAAAAACTCCTGTGACATATTTTTCTATCAGGTGGGCTATGGACTTTTTAAAAAATATGATAATAGCCAGGAACTTCTTCAGCAGTATTTAGGGACTTTTGGTTTTGGTGAAAAAACTGGTGTGGACCTTCCTTATGAAGATCAAGGGCTGGTCTCAGATAAAGAATGGAAAGAGGATTATTTTAAGTCCCGGCCGGAATACTCTGTCTGGTTTCCCGGTGATACTGTAAATATGGCTATAGGGCAGGGGGACCTGCTGGCAACACCGCTTCAAATGGCACAGGCTTTTTTAATAATTGCCAACCGCGGTGTAAAATTTACACCTCATCTGGTTAAAGAAATAAGAGATAGTTACGGCGATTTATTTTTAGAGAATTCTACAGTTGAAAACCAGGATTTAAAACTTAATGAGCATTTCCTTGAAATCATAGAAGATGGGTTAGTTCAGGTAGTCGGTACCGGAGGTACCGCTGCCGGTGCTTTTACCGGTTTCCCTCTAAATGAAATACCGATGGCAGGGAAGACCGGTACTGCTGAGTTTTACGGTAGACAGGATTACGCCTGGTTTGCGAGTTATGCTCCCGTAGGGAATACTGAATATGTAATAGTAGCAATGCTTGAAGAAGCAGGTTCCGGCGGAAGCAACGTTGCCCCGATTGCAGAAGAAATATACCGATATCTATTTAATATTGAATAAATAGTGATTATAAATGATAAAAAGAAGAAAAAAGAGCTTTAGTGATTTTGGAAACCTCAGTGATAATAAAAGAAGGATAAGATTTGACTTTGTATTATTCTTCTTAGTTATTGCTATATCTTCGTTCGGGGTTTTGATTGTATACAGTGCCACCAGAGAAACCCTCCCGGGAGGGGTGACTGACCCGCAGAATTATTTAAAGAAACAGCTAATAGGACTTGCAATCGGTATGATACTGTTTATCGCACTGCAGTTCATAAATTACAGAAAAATCAGGAAATTCTGGTGGCTTGCTTTTATTATAGGTGTTCTTTTACTGGTAGCTGTTCTTATCTTTGGTTATGAGGTGTACGGGTCAAAAAGCTGGATAGATCTAAAGTTCTTTACTGCCCAGCCTTCAGAGTTCTCTAAAATCTTTATGGTGGTGTCTCTGGCTGCAGTTATGTCAAAGTGGAAAGGTGAGAAAGTATACGGGGTCACATTTAAGAAAGTCGTCATTTCATTTGCGGTGACTTTGGTGTTTATAGCACTAGTTTTACTTGAACCTGATTATGGCACTGCACTTATTTATTTTATTGTGTACATAGGACTGTTATTTTTATCCGGAGCTAATTTCCTGTACTTACTGGCAATAGCCGGATTGACCATGGGAGGATTTTTCCTGGCCCTTAAAGACGGATTAATAAAGCAGTATCAGCTGGACAGGATTTTAGTAGTTTTAAATCCTGAGGCTACAAGTGAAGGTGCCGGCTATAATTTATTTCAGTCCAAACTGGCAATTGGTTCCGGGGGTATTTTAGGAAAAGGCCTCTTTTTAGGAAAACAGACAAATTTAAATTATGTCCCTGAGCACCACACTGATTTCATATTTTCTGTCGTTGGAGAAGAACTGGGTTTTATTGGAGCGCTGGTGGTGATATTAGTCCTCGGCGTTATTATATGGAGATGTTTTCATATAGCCCTTAATTCTTCAGACAGCTTTGCAAGGCTTCTGGGTGCAGGTGTTGGTCTTATAATTTTATCACAGGTGATTATAAATATAGGTATGACTATAGGTATAATGCCAGTCATTGGAATTCCTCTGCCTTTTTTAAGTTCCGGAGGTTCCAGCCTTATAAGTCTGCTGCTGGGCATTGGCCTGGTAGAAAATATTTACCTATGGAGAGAAGTAAGAAAAGACCATGAAGTAGCTTTTCAAGAGTTCAAATAATCTATAAATCTTTAGGATAATTAAATATGAAAGAAATTAAGAGATTGGATTTTAGCCTGCTGGAAAACATTCTGAAAGGAATTGAAAAGCCCGGCAGGTATGTCAACAGTGAAGTAGGTACTAAAAGTAAGAAGTTCAATCAGATAAGCGATTTTTATGATCTGGTATTTGTTGCTCTTGTGTTTCCTGATATATATGAAGTGGGTATGTCAAATCTGGGAGTCCAGATATTATATGACATAGTAAATAAAAATAAAGATTACACGGCAGAAAGGGTTTTTTCTCCCTGGATCGATTTCGAAAAGAAACTCAGGGAAAGTAATGTAAAACTATTTTCATTGGAAAACAGGATATTTTTAGACTGTTTTGACCTTATCGGTTTTACTGTCCAGCATGAGCTTCTTTATTCTAATATATTAAATATCCTTGATCTTGGCGGAATAAATATAAAATCAGAAGAAAGAAAAGAAGACTTTCCCCTTATTTGTGCCGGAGGTCCTGCAGCTGTAAATCCCCAGCCACTTTCAAAATTCATGGATTTCGTGGTTATCGGAGATGGTGAAGAAGTGATCATATCTATACTGGAAAGGGTAAAAGTATGCAAAGATAAAAATAGAAATAAAGGATGGTTCTTAAAAGAGATTAGCAGATTGGATGGAATATATGTCCCAAAATTTTACCGGTTCCATTATTATAAGGATGGCAGGATTAAAAGTGTTGAGCCGGCAAAAAAGGTCAAAAAAGCGTCTGTAAAGGATTTGAACAATTACTGCATAGTCCGGGATCCTGTAATACCCAATATTAAGACAGTCCACGATAGATTTGCAGTAGAGATCATGAGGGGCTGCGGCAGGGGCTGCAGGTTCTGTCAGGCAGGTATGATTTACAGACCGGTGAGAAATAGAGAAGCAAAATCTCTGGTCAGGCAGGCAGCTGCCGGTATCAAGAGTACCGGTTATGATGAGATCTCATTTTTATCATTATCTTCATCGGATTACAGGGATATTGAATATTTGCTGGAAAAAATTGCTTCTTCTTTAAAATCAAAGAGGATATCGTTTTCACTGCCTTCTATAAGGTTAGACAGTCTTAGCCCTAAACTAATAGAGCTTATCAGGAGTGGTAGAAAAACAGGTTTGACTTTTGCTCCGGAAGCCGGGAGTCAGAGGATGAGGGATATAATAAATAAAAACTTAAATGAAGATGAAATACTTGACTGTATAAGAATGGCTTTTAGTAAAGGCTGGGAAAGGATAAAGCTTTACTTTATGATCGGATTACCGTTTGAAACAGATGAAGATATTACCCAGATAATCTCGCTGCTAAAAAAGATAATCAGGGTAGCAAGAAATCAGATTGCCGGAAATAAACTGTCAAGATTGAAGATCAACGTTAGTATAAATGCTTTTTGCCCTAAACCCTTTACGCCCTTTCAGTGGGTAAAGCAGGACAGTATGGGAAAATTGAAAGATAAATTTGATTACATTTTAAAAAATATCCCCAGGCGGTATGTAAATATGAGTTGGACCGAACCCGGAAAAAGTATGATAGAATGTGCCCTGTCCAGGGGCAATGACAGAGTCGGAGAAGTCATAGAAGGTGCCTGGAAGAGTGGATCTAAATTTGATAGTTGGACAGATCATTTCAAACTGCATATCTGGGAAGAGGAATTCAGGAAAGCCGGACTGGATATTGAGTTTTTTACTACCAGAGGATTTTCAAGCAGTGAAATATTACCCTGGGATATGATAGATATAGGGGTAAGTAAAAAATTTTTACTGAAAGAATATGATAAATCAAAGAAATGCCTGCAGGACCAAGATAAGATTTAAATTTTATAAAAAGGATGAGTTTAAATATTTATCCCATCTGGATATTACCAGAATAATAATGCGGGCTTTGAGAAGGGCAGAGCTGAAGATTGAGTACAGCCTGGGCTATAACCCGAAACCAAGGATAGTTTTTAGCCCTCCGACTCCATTGGGGATAGAAAGCCTGGCTGAGTACTCGGATGTACTGATCAATGAAAATATCAGCGGTCAGGGGTTTAAGAAAAAGGTCAATTTACAGCTTAAGTCGCAGATGCAGGTAATTAAAGCCAGGAAGACAGCTATAGAAACAGCCAATCTTATGAATGACGTTGCAGTAAGTCTTTATATTTTCGGGCTTGAATCCTGTTATTCTGACAGAGGAATTTTGGAAGAATTTTATAAGACCATGGAAAATGATCTAAAGAAATCTGATTTCTCCCGGGCAATATATGATCTGGGAATAGAACAGGGCAGAACGGGATCTCATATTTTTTTTCTAAAACTATTTGGATATGCTAAAATTTTTAAAGAAGATAATAATGAATTTTTTAAATTTAATGATTTTTATAAATATTTTACAAGCTGGTTAAAGGATTATAGGATTGGTGTCAGGGAGGTAAAAAAAGAAGAATTATTTGTATTGAGAGAAAATATGCTCAAAACACCTATGGATGTAGTCTAAGTAACCGGCAAAGGAGAATGATCAAAATTGTATAAAGAAATGTTAATCAGTCTGGATAAAAACGAGACCAGAGTCGCTATTCTTGAATCAAAACAGGTGACTCAGCTCTTTTTTGAACGAAAGAGCAAAAAATCTTTGGTGGGAAATATCTATATGGGGAAGGTTAAAAATGTCCTACCCAGTCTGAATGCAGCTTTTGTGGATATTGGAGAAGATAAAAATGCATTTCTGTATGTCAATGAAGTCGGTCTTGATATAGATATCGATGAAGGTGAAGAGATCCCCAAAAAGATACAGTATGTACTGAAGCCTAACCAGATGGTAATGGTACAGGTGACAAAAGATCCCATGAAAACAAAAGGAGCGCGGCTTACTACTTTCATATCCATACCAGGCAGATATCTGGTTCTGGCACCGTTTAATACTGGAATAGGTATTTCTAGAAGACTTGGTGATAAAGAGCGAGGTGACTTGAGAAAAATCGCAGAAGGATTAAATAATAAAGACAGTGGCCTGATTGTAAGGACTGCGGCAAGGAAAGCAGATATATCAGTATTGAAAAAAGACCTGAAGCAGCTTAGAAAGAAGTGGGATCATACCAAGAGAAGAGCTTCTGGTCTGACCAAACCTAAATTAATTTCCAGCGAGTATTCTCTTATCATAAAAATAATGAGGGATGTTTTTTCGGAAGAATTCAGCAGTATATATGTAGATAAAAAAGTGATCAAAAGGGAGATAATCAAATATCTTAAGTCTATAGGATCTAAATTCAGCAATATAATGTTATACCATGGCAAGGAAGATCTTTTTGAAGCTTTTCATGTCAGTGAGGTCATAGAAAATGCTCTGGAGAGAAAAGTATGGCTGAAATCAGGAGGATTCATAGTGATAGATCATGGAGAAGCAATGACATCAATCGACGTCAATACTGGTAAATATACTTCAAGTAAAAGCTCGGCCCAGACTATATTGAGAACAAATCTTGAGGCAGCTGAGACTATTATAAGCCAGTTGAAACTTAGAGATATTGGGGGAATAATAGTGATTGATTTCATTGATATGGTGAGTGAAAAGGACAGGAATAAAGTTTTTAACAGGTTTCTTAATTGTCTTGAAAGCGATAGGACTAAAACTGAAGTATCGCAATTCTCAAAATTCGGGCTTTTGGAAATGACCAGAAAAAATGTATCTGACGGGATTCTGGACACTATGTGTAAAATCTGTCCCTATTGTGAAGGTTCGGGATATATAAAATCTGAGGACACCATAACTCTTGAAACTGAGAGGAAAATAAGAAAGCTTGCCAGGGAAAGTGATTCCAAAGGTTTTTTGGTAAAATTAAACACCGCAATTGCATCACTTGTGATAGGAACTAAGGGGAAGAACTTAAAACATCTTGAGAATATAACTAAAAAATATATAGATATTCAGGGTGATCCAAAACTGCCGCTTAATTCTTTTATAGTAGTTGCCGAAGGTTCGATCGCTGAGATCAAAGATGCTGCCAAGCCGTTTAAAGTCGGTGATTTGCTGGATTTATTAGTAGAAGAGCCTTACCTCTACAATAAAAATGATGCCATTTCCAGAGTCAATGGGTTTGTCATCCAGATTATTGAAGGGGCAAAATACTTAGGTAAGAGAATAAAAGTTGAAGTCAAGTCTATTTCCAGGACCAGCGCAGTAGCTGAGATACGCGATTAGGACGGCTTGGGGAACAGCAAATCTTTGAAATTGACAGATTTATATGGTATGTGTTAATATTTCACTCTGTAATTTATAGAGAGTAGACGGAGGATTAAAATTTACGCGATAATCACAAGCGGCGGAAAACAATATAAGGTAGAAGAAAATAAAAATATAGTAGTAGAAAGAATTGAAGGAAAAGAAGGAGATAAGATCACCCTTAAAGATGTCAATCTTATAAGTGATGGTAATAAAATAGAGATCGGTAAACCTATACTTTCAAAAGCTGAAGTCAAAGCTACTATAATGAAACAGATTAAGGGAGATAAAGTAATTGCTTTTAAATATAAGCCCAAAAAAAGGTACAGGAGAAAGGTAGGGCACAGGCAGTTACTTACTATACTGCATATGGATAAAATAAATATGAAGAAAAAATAATAGGAGAAACTTATGTCAAGTAAAAAGGGTGTTGGAAGCAGCAGAAATGGAAGAGACAGTAATCCGAAATTTTTAGGTATAAAAAAATCCGGAGGCCAGGTGGTCAATGCCGGAAATATTCTTGTAAGGCAGAGGGGGACTAAATATAAGCCGGGTCTTAATGTCGGTATGGGAAGAGACCATACTCTTTTTGCCAGGGCTGATGGCGTAGTTGAATTTGTAAAGAGAAGTAAAAAAGGTAAAGTAATAAATATTATTTCTGCGTAATGACCCTCCGGAATCCTGACTTAACTGAATAGAGTATGGATAATATATGGTGTTCAAGCTTCTGTAATATCAGATTATCTATCTTTTTAAATTTTCTTTTGTGTTCTTTATAATAATAAAACAATATGGAATACTTAGAGTTTTTTGGAATCGGAGTATTAGGGGGGATTGTAGCAGGGTTTCTGGGAATAGGCGGCGGTATGTTGGTCCTCCCAATATTGTTATATATTACTAATGTAGAAGTAAAGATCGCTACGGCAATATCTGCACTGCAGACCTTCTTTGCCGGCTCTTTTGGGACGCTGTTTAATTACCTCCAAAAAACTATCAATATCAGATTTGGATTTATTTTGGGCCTTACCAGTGCTGTCAGCTATTTTTTTGGTTCATATTTTACCAAATACATACCGGCTACAGCTATAAAGATGGTCTATATTTGTGCTGCAATTCTTTCTATTGGATTATTTTATATAAAAAGAGACAGCGGCAGAGATATTAAAGAAAGCAGTATTGCGGTAAATCTTGTTCCGGATAAGAGATGCTATTTCAAGGTCATACCTATTTCATTAGTAGCTGGATTTGTTTTTGGTTTACTGGGAATCGGAGGTGGAGCACTTTATGTCCCGCTTCTGGTATTTATCTTTGGCTTCCCCTTAAAAATCGCTATAGGCACCTCCCTTATGATTATATTCTGTAGTTCGATATTTGGAGTTATAGGAAAGCTTATGGTGGTCAGATTTGATTTCTTTTTAGGACTTTCAGTAGCTCTGGGATCTATCGCGGGTTCAAGAATCGGTACATATCTAAATATAAAAACAAAACCGAAGGTCATAAAAATCACTTTTATTATACTTCTGGTCATAACCATAATTAGAGTAGCATTAGATTTATTTTCCAGTTTTACCGGCAGGCAGTTATTTTTTTAGATTAGAAAAACATCTGTAAGAATGCAGAGATATTTACTTATTATTTTAAACTGATGGTTTTTTATTTGCTTGACTCGGTAGATTCTTCCTGTAATATTTAGGTAACATATTAAAAAAAGGTTTTTTAAAGATATCAAAGCAGTGAGGATTTATGAAGGGTAAAATGAAAGCTCAGCTGTTTTATGGTCCGCAGGATATAAGATATGAAGAAATAGAAATACCTGTGATAGGAGAGGGCGAAGCTCTGGTGAAAATAAGAAGCGCGCTTACCTGCGGTTCGGATGTGAAGACTTATATGAGAGGCCACCCTAAAATGATAAAAAAGGCTTCAGTATTTGGTCATGAATGGTCGGGTGATATTGTAGAGATAGGTGATGAAGTGGATAATTTCAAAGTGGGAGACAGGATAGTAGCAGTAAACAGTGTACCCTGTTATAAGTGCTATTACTGCAAGATAGGCAGGTACTCCATTTGCGAGAATCTGGTATACAACAATGGTGCCTATGCTGAGTATATAAGGGTTCCAGGGAATATATTAAGAAAAAATTCATTTGTTTTACCTGATAATATACAATACCGGGAAGCAGCAATCCTGGAACCGCTGTCCTGTGTGGTCCACGGCGTAGAGCAGTCGGGTATTGAAGCAGGAAGCACAGTAGTGGTTAACGGAGCAGGACCTATCGGTCTTATGTTTGTAGCGCTGGCCAAACTTAAGGGTGCGGTTGTAATATCGGTTGACCTGTCAGAAGAAAGGCTGGGTTATGCAAGTGAGTTTGGTGCAGATCATACTGTCAGCGCAGCTAAAGCATCTGATCAGGTATTGGAGGTAAAGAGATTGACTGAAGGTAATAGAGGTGTGGATGTAGCAATTGATGCTACAGGGATCCCTAAAGTATGGGAGATGACTATACTGATGGGCAGGAAAGGTGCTTTGATAAATCTATTCGGGGGCTGCATGCCCGGTACTTCTATTAATATTGATACAGGTCTGATCCACTACTCGGAGCTGAATATAAAGGGCGTGTACCATCATACTCCTGAATATGTGAGTAAAGCATTTGGATTAATAACCTCGGGCCGTATTGATGCGGCTAAGTTTATAACAGCAGATATGCCGCTTGAAGAACTGATAAAGGCATTGGAACTTATGAGTAAAGGTAAAGGTATAAAATATAATATAAGATGTAATACTTATGAAAGCTCTGTTCTGTTATAACAAGGATAAGTTTAAACTGGAAGAAATGGATAAGCCTGAGATACAGGAAGATGAGATGTTGATAGAGATGATGTATACAGGCCTATGCGGTTCAGATATTGTAAAAATATTTGATCCTGAAGTTAAAAAACCGGCAGTGTTCGGGCACGAAGTAGTGGGAAAAATAATTGAAATAGGAGGGGATGTAGAAGGATTTGATGTGGGAGATATTGTGGTGGCAGCTCATCATATACCCTGTTACCAATGTCATTACTGCCTGCACGGTAATCATTCTATGTGCAGGCACTTTAAGGAGACTAATATTTTCCCTGGTTCATTCTGTCAGTATATAAGATTATCAAAGGAACATATAAAATATACTACCTTTAAAATACCTGCCGATTTTAATCTTATTGAATCATTATTTATAGAGCCGCTGGCCTGCTGTATTAGAGCTGTGGAAAGAATAACATTTTTAAAAAACGACATATTTTCTGTGGTAGGATCAGGAGTCATCGGAATGCTTTTTATCCAGTTAATAAAACTTTCAGGGGGCAGGGTGATCGCTGTTGACCTGGACAGCAGACGGTTATCTCAGGCTAAAAATATTGGAGCGGATTACATTATAAACCCGTCCTGTCAGGATACTTTAAAAGAAGTCAAAAAAATCACTGGTATTGGTGCAGATATTGCCATACTTACTGTGACCAGCAAAAATACTATGGGTGAAGCTCTTTCTTATATCAGAGACGGGGGAGCCATCAATATTTTCGGAGCTTCCGGCCAGGAAAGCAGATTCGAGATTGATTTTGAAAAAGTATATAAAAGAGAACTGGTCATAAAAAGCTCTTATTCAGCGACTCCAAAGGATTTAAAACTGGCTTATGATATAGTAATAGAAAAAAAGTTGGATTTATCTCCTCTCATATCAGAAGTTATTCCGCTTTCTGATTTTAAAAAGGGCCTGGATCTGATGCTGAAAAGAAAAATATATAAAGCGATTTTTAAACTGTGATTAAACCCAAGTCCTTAATGGTTTTAAGATTTGACCGGGAAAGGAAAAAACGCGGAATGATATGTTTTTAGATGAAGCTAAAATCAATATAAAGGCTGGAAATGGCGGAGACGGCGCTGTCACCTTTTTTAAATTGAAAAGCGGGGCAAAAAAGATCCCCAGCGGGGGGAACGGAGGAAAAGGCGGAGATGTGATCATACGGGCCACTGGAGATCTGAGTACCTTATACGGATTCCGGAAAAAGATACATTTTAAAGCTGAAAACAGTAAAAGAGGAGAATCAAACAATAAAAACGGAAAAGATGGGAAAGATTTAATTATAAAAGTACCTATCGGAACAGTAATCAAAGATGATAGGGGAAATGTAATTGCGGACCTGGACAGCTCAGGGAGTAAGATTGTCATTGCTAAAGGTGGAATAGGAGGCAGGGGAAATTCGAGTTTTGTATCTTCCAAAAGAAGATTCCCTTCCTTTGCAGAAATAGGGGAAAAGACAGAGGATTTCTGGGTCAATCTGGAACTTAGGCTTGTCGCTGATGTGGCACTGGTCGGATTTCCAAATTCAGGCAAATCTACTATAATAAGCAGAATATCAGCTGCTAAACCTAAGATTGCAGATTATCCCTTTACCACTTTAACCCCCAATCTTGGAATGGTAAAAATAAATGATGAAGATTTTGTGGTTGCGGATGTGCCTGGATTGATAAAAGGCGCTCACAGGGGAGTCGGTCTGGGAGATAAGTTCTTAAGGCACATAACAAGAACTGCAATGATTGTGGTGATCTTAGACGGGCAGAGGATTATAGATAAAATACAGGAAATAATTGAGACTTTTGATATTTTAAGAGAAGAGATAAGACTATATAATATTGATGTATATAAAAAAGATTATGTGGTGGTGATAAATAAAATCGATCTGGTACCGGACAGCAGTGAACTGGTCAAGATCAAAAAAGTCCTTGAAAATAGAAGTGGCAAAAAAGTATTTCTGATTTCGGCGGTCACAGGAAAAGGCCTCGATAAACTGGTAGAAGATTTATATCAAAGAGTAGATGAATATAGAAGAAAGATCCGGAAGGATGAAGAGAGCAGTCCTGATAAAGCGGGGAAAGTCAGTGTTTACAGCCTGAATGATAGTAAATCGGGGATGGATAAAATTGAGATTGAAAAAAATAACAGTGAATATGTGGTTAAAAATAAGAAAATAGAGAGAATGGTGGCAATGACAGATCTGAGCAATGAGGAAGCACTGGATCATTTAAAAAACAGGCTTAAGAAAATGGGGATTGCAGACAGGTTAAAAAAGATGGGTGTTAAAGAAGGAAGCACAGTGATCATCGGTGATCTGGTTTTTTCACTTGTAGAATAGACTTTACATGTGAGGTAAATCATGACAGATAAAAGAAGATGTCTTAAAAATATTAAAAAAATGGTAATAAAGATAGGTTCCAGCAGTCTTACCTTAAAAACAGGCGGACTGGACAGGGCCAATATAGAGAAATTTGTAAACGAAGTAAGCTCTCTGGCCAAGAGAGGTATTGAAGTGATGATAGTTACCAGCGGTGCCATAGCTGCCGGTCTGGAAGATTTAAATATATCAAAAAAACCGCAGGAAATAACTCTGCTCCAGGCGGCAGCATCTATAGGTCAGGTGAAAATTATGAAGCTGTATGGTGATCTGTTTTCTAAAAACGGCTTAAAAATAGGCCAGATACTACTTACCCAGGAGGATACTACTAGAAGGGAGCAGTATTTGAATATTAGAAATACTATAAGAAATTTAATTGATTTAGGTGTGATTCCCTTAATAAACGAGAACGACAGCGCGGCTGTAGATGAAATAAAGTTTGGGGATAATGACGAGCTGGCAGCCCTGGTTTCAGTTTTGGCAGAGGCGGATGTTCTGGTGATTTTAACTGATATTGAAGGGATGTATGATAAAAATCCGAGGACCAGCAGGGATGCAAAGCTTATTTCATATATCGACAGAATAGATAAAAATATTGAGAGTGCGGCAGGAGGGATCGGCTCGACTTATGGTATTGGAGGAATGGAGTCTAAAATAAAGGCAGCAAAGATTTGCTCTTTTTCAGGTATAAAGACCATAATCGCCAACAGCAGAAGAATAAATGTACTTGATGAGATCCTTGCCGGAAAAAATGTGGGGACTTTTTTTGCTCCACAGACTATGAAGAAGGTAAAAAGCATAAAGAAATGGATAGCTTTCGGTATGAAGACCAAGGGTGCCATAATCATAGATAAGGGGGCAGAAGAGGCTGTGTTAAATAAAGGCAAAAGCATCCTGCCGGTAGGGGTGGTAAAAGTCAGCGGGAAGTTTAATAAAGGCGATACATTAAAAGTGTTTTCCATGGACAATAAACTTATTGCTAAGGGAATAAGTAATTTTTCCAGTGATGATATATTAAAAATAAAGGGCAAGAACCAGAAAAAGATTTTATCTGAATTTAATGATGCTATGTGCAGTGAAGTAATTCACAGGGATTGCCTGGTAGTTTTTAAGGATTAATTTACTCGGGCAGTTTTATGTTATAATAATTAAAATTAGGGAAGCTTATGGATATAGTCTTAGAAATAGCAAAAAGAGCAAAAGAAAGTACCGGCCTTATTTCAAATGCAGGTACTGTGGTTAAAAATAAAATACTCTCTGATATTTCAGAATATCTTGTCAGCAGTGCCGGGGAGATCATAAAAGAGAATGAAAAAGATCTGAAAAAGTCTGCCCGGGAGGGAATATCTGAAAGTCTACTGGACAGGTTGAAATTTGACAGGCCGAGGATAGAAAAAAAAGCAGAAAGTATAGATAAAGTAATCAGGTTTACCGATCCGGTAGGAGAGATTATTTTCGGATATAATCTTCCCAACGGATTGATTTTAAAAAATGTCAGGGTCCCGCTGGGAGTAGTGGGAGTAATATATGAAGCCAGGCCTGACGTTACTGTGGATGCTTCAGTTCTGTGTGTAAAGGCAGGAAATTGCATCGTTTTAAGAGGAAGCTCTCATGCCATCAATACTAATAAGAAGCTGGTCGAAGTGATGGGCAGAGCTCTGGAAAATAATAATTTTCCCCAGAGTATAATACAGATAATCCCCACTACCGGCAGGGAAGATGCAGTCAGATTGATGCAGCTAAGGCAGTATATAGATGTCCTTATCCCAAGAGGGGGTAAGGATCTGATCGATAGTGTAGTAGAAAATTCGAAGGTGCCTGTGATCGAGACCGGAATAGGAAACTGCCATGTTTATATTGATAATATGCTGGAGGGCATAAGAGAAGATGTTATTTCGGAAATAATAATAAATTCAAAGACCCAGCGGCCAAGTGTTTGCAATGCAGCCGAGAAGTTACTGGTACATAAGGATGCAGCTGGTAAAATACTACCTCTGGTCCTTAAGAATCTTGAGTCTAAAAATGTGGAACTCTTGGGCTGCAGTGAATCTAAAAAACTTTATCCCTCTATTAAACTTGCTTCTGAAGAAGACTGGTATAAGGAATATCTGGATTACAAGATGGCGGTAAAGATCATCGGAAGTATAGAGGAAGCAGTAAAACATATAAATAAATATGGCTCACATCACACTGAAACTATTATCACTTCAAGTTATAAGAATTCGATTTATTTTACTAATGCCATAGACTCATCTACTGTCTTTGTCAATGCTTCTACCAGGTTTACGGATGGTGAACAATTCGGAATGGGTACGGAAATAGGAATAAGTACTCAGAAACTTCACTGGCGGGGACCTATGGGATTAAGAGAACTGACCACCAATAAGTTTATAGTGCTGGGTGATGGTCAGATTAGGAAATAATATGGGAAAAGATAAAAAGCAAGGACAAAAAATAGGTATTATGGGGGGAACATTTAACCCTATTCATAGCGGCCATCTGGTTACTGCTCAGGAAGCATTGAGTCAATTTAATCTGGACAGGGTGATATTTATACCTACAGGTAATCCACCGCATAAAGATAAACAGGAAATAGCAGATTCGGAAGACAGGTATATAATGGCTGTCATCGCCACTTCTTCCAATAGTAACTTTTTTGTTTCCAGAATGGAGATAGAGAGGAAAAAAAAGTCCTATACCATAGATACAGTAAGGCAGCTAAAGAAAAAGTATGGTAAAAAATCATCACTATATTTTGTTACCGGTGCCGATGCTATTCTAGAAATACTTACCTGGAAAAACACCGATGAAATAATCTCACTATGTAAATTCATAGCTGCTACAAGACCGGGATATGATATAACACGAATAGAGGGTCTGAGAAAAAAACTTTTCAGCAGTGATGAGGAATCCTATAAGAAAATATATATTATGGAGATACCAGCTCTGTCTATTTCTTCAACCGATATAAGAAATAGATTAAAGAGCGGCCGACCAATAGATTATCTCGTACCCGAAGGGGTCAGCAATTATATAATAAAACATGGACTTTATAAATGATCTTGCTTTGAGTGCAGAGCAAAAAGAATATCTTAAAGGTTTGATTGAAAAGATTAAGTCTGTTATGCCTGTTTCTTTATACCAGCATTCTATTAATACACTGGAGTATGCGGGTATAATGGCAGAAAAGCATCATGCTGATCTGGATTTTTATAATCTTGGTATTGTATGTATATTGCATGATTATGGTAAAGTGTTCAGTTATAAAGAGCTGGTAGAGACGGCAATAAATAATAAACTTAAGGTCAGCAGTTTTGCGTTAAAATCACCGCCTTTAATACACGGTTTTGTAGGCGCTTATCTGGTTTCAAGGGATTTTGATATTTCTAAAAAAAAGGTGCTGAAGGCGATTAAATTTCATACTGTTGGATACTGCAATATGAGTCTTGAGGATAAGATTTTTTTTATTTCTGATAAAATTGAGAAAAACAGAGATTATGATGGTGTAGAGAAATGCAGGGATCTTGCTTTAAAAAACATTGATTTATGTTTATTAGAGGTTTATAAAAATAATATAATATATGTTGTAAAAAGAAACAGGTTATTACATCCTGATACCAGTAAGGTATGGAACAATATTTGTGGAGGTATTTAAAATGTCTTTTAATGATGATGATGAAGATAAATTTGTAAGCGATGATTCTGATGATGAAGATTTAGAAAATATACGCAGCAGAAGAAAAGAATCCAGTAATTTTGGAGATGACTTCTTCAAAGATGAAGATTTTAAATTTGAAGAGGAGGCTAGCGAAAATGTGGAAAGCGAAGGTTTCAGGATAAAAAGAATAAAACAGAAGAAGAAGAAAAGAAGGGCTATTTTTAAGATATTAGGAATAATGTTGATCCTGGTAGTTATTGCTGTGGCGGTGGTCTTCTGGGGTGTTCCCTGGATCAAAAGCATGATTTCTACTGAAGTAGAGATCCCGGATGAAGAAAGAATAAGTATACCGAGCTCTCTTGAACTGACCCAAGACATAAATATAGTCATTGCCTGTGCGGATCAGGATCTACTTGAACCTGAGGTAAGTTCAATAGTATTTTCAAGATATTACAGCATTGAAGAAAAACTGACATCTCTCTGCATCCCGGTAAAGACTTTGCTTGATATACCGGGTATAGGAGCAGGCCTGGTGGGTGATTCGGTAGAAGTAGGGGGTATGGATTTGCTGAGTCTTGCTCTGGAGAGAAATCTGGGTATGGATATGGAGATAAATCATTATATTCTTATGGATATTTATAATGTAGTCAATAAATTGAACGGGATAAATCTGGAATTGGATGAGGAGATGACAGTTAAAAATTATGACGACAATTCAACCTTTGAACTGAAAAAAGGAGAGAACCTGATTGACGGGACAGAGGCGTTAAATTTCCTTAAATTTTTCAGCGGTATAGAAGAGGATGTTCCAATAGGAAATATTACCAAACAGAAGCTGATTTTAGACGCAGTGATAAAAAAGATAGTGGGTGAAAATGAAGAAGAGCTGTCAGCCAATCTAAATCTTATCAGTGATTTTATTGATACTGATCTGAGTATGGAAGAAGAATTAAAGATCTTCTCAACATTTTCTGAGATAGAACCCAGTAAGAACAATGTTTATCCCTTGGATGTGTCGTCTACAGAACTGGCAGAAGAAGAGATAGTTTATCTGCCTGATGTTTCAGAACTTGCAGAAATATTCGCTATGGAGGAATCTGTATCCGAAGAGGTCACAGCCACTGCTGAGGAAACAGTCAATCTGACCATACTCAATGGTGAGGGCACACCCGGCCTTGCTAAACAAGTGAAAGACCTTTTAGAAAGGAAGTTATTTGAAAGCGGCAAGAATAAGTACAATGTGCTTGAAATTGCAAACGAACCTACTGAAAAATTTGATTACGATATTACTGAAATCACAATATACACAGATAAGGCATATGTAATAGAAGCAGCAGATGATTTAAAAAATATCCTGGGGGTCGGTAATATAAATACAACAGAAAATGAGGCTATAGAGTCTGATATTGTTATAATCCTGGGGGCTGATTATAAAGCCGAAGAAGCAGGAACAGAAGATGCACAGGAAGAGGAAGGGATTATAGAGATTAATATTTTAAACGGGGAAGGTACAGCACTACTAGCGGCGACAGCTCAGAAAATACTTGAAGATTATTTTAATGCTGAAGAAGAAATCCTGGAAGTCGCTGAGACAAAAGATGCCGATAACTGGGATTATAACCAGACAGAAATAATAATATTTGATTCCAGAGAAAAAGTTAACGAGCTTGCTCAACAGATACAGGAAAGGCTGGGTGTAGGAATAATAAAATATTCCGATGACAATGTAGACAATGTGGACATCAGTATAATTTTGGGGAGTGATTATACAAGTCAGTGATAAAGAAAATAGTAAAGGGCAGAAACCCTAAGCCGAAAGTGGTAGACATAAAAGCAATAGTAAAGAAAGTCGCCAGAATAGCTGATGAGAAGAAAGCGGATTATATAAAAATACTGGACATGAGGTCCAGATTGATCATCACCGATTACTTCATAATAATCAGTGCAAGAAATACCAGATTGACCAGAAGAATACAGGAAGATATATATATAAATCTGAAGAAAGACAAACTTTATCCTATTAATGTGTGCGGGCTTTCAGAGGGAAACTGGATACTTGCTGATTATGATGATTTTGTTGTTCATATTTTTACCAATGAGTTAAGGGAATATTACAAGCTTGAAAGATTGTGGAAAGATTCCAGAGAAATCAAATGGAATTGAGTTTATTTAAAATAATCCGGAAAGGAACAGGATTTGACAAAAAAACCAGCAGATGAGGTCTACAGACCTCATGAAATAGAAGAAAGACTGGTCAAAAAGTGGGAAAAAGAAAAAATATATTCACTAAAGCACCATAAAGGTGATCTTAAATATTACGCCCTTGAGATGTTCCCCTATCCTTCGGGGGAACCGCATATGGGCCATGCCAGAAATTATACCATCGGGGATGTCATAGCGAGAGTTTATTCCAGGAAAGGGTATAGTGTTTTGCATCCCATTGGATTTGATGCTTTTGGGCTTCCCGCAGAAAATGCTGCAATAAGAGACGGTTTGCATCCTAAAGAGAGTACCATGGCAAATATTTCAAAGATGAGAAAAGCTCTAAAAGCCATGGGAATGAGTTACGATTTCGAAAGTGAGATAATAACCTCTGAGCCCGATTACTACAGGTGGACACAATGGTTCTTCCTGTTATTTTACAAAATGGGTCTTGCGGAAAAGAAAGAAGCACCGGTCAATTGGTGTAATTCATGCCAGACTGTTCTGGCAAACGAGCAGGTCATTTCGGGAAAGTGCGAGAGATGTGACAGCCCGGTTGAAAAGAAGGTACTGTCTCAGTGGTTTTTTAAAATAACCGATTATGCTCAGAGACTTCTTGATGATATGGAGCTGCTCAGGGACGGATGGCCGGAAAGAGTGCTCACTATTCAAAAAAATTGGATCGGAAGAAGCGAAGGTGCCGTAGTAGACTTTAAGCTTGATGGAAGTGAAGGCATTTCTATTCCGGTGTTTACCACCAGACCCGATACATTATTCGGAGTCACCTTTTTTATTCTTGCCCCGGAGCACCCGCTGGTAGATAAAATTATAATGGATGAAAAATTCAAGAAAGATATTAAAAAAGCTAAAAGTATAATCTCGGCGCAGAGTGATATTGAACGTGGTTCGGCTGAAGTTGAAAAAATAGGCTGTTTTACAGGGAGATATGTTATAAATCCTTTAAACGGTCAGAGAATTCCCATATGGATCGCAAACTATGTTTTACTGGAGTATGGGACCGGTGCCATAATGGCAGTTCCTGCACATGATGAAAGGGATTTTGAATTTGCATCCAAGTATGGTATTCCAATAAAAGAAGTAATATCCCCTGATGGTAAAGATCACAAGAAGCTAAGTGCTGCATATATTGGTGAAGGGATAATGATAAATTCTGGAAAATTCAGCGGTATAAGATCGGAAAAGGGAAAAAAGGAAGTCACTTCCTATATTGAAAAGAATAATATGGGAAGTTTTTGTGTGAATTATAAATTAAGGGATTGGCTTATCTCAAGGCAGAGGTACTGGGGTTCCCCCATCCCTATTATATATTGTGACAGGTGCGGCATGGTACCGATACCGGAGAAGGACCTGCCTGTACTTCTTCCCCACGATATAGATTTCAAACCCAGGGGGCTGTCTCCTCTCTTTTATTGTGATGAATTTGTAAATACCACCTGTCCCAGGTGCGGGGGTAAGGCCAGGAGGGAAACAGATACTATGGATACTTTTGTCTGTTCATCATGGTATTTTTTAAGATACTGCAGCCCGCATTATGACCAGGCTGCTTTTGACAGCAAAGAAGTAGATTACTGGATGCCTGTGGACCAGTATATAGGGGGAATAGAGCATGCTACTATGCACCTAATATATTCAAGATTTTTTACCAAGGTGTTATATGACGCGGGGCTTATAAAATTTAAGGAACCCTTTATTAAATATTTTCCTCATGGTGTTGTGAATCTGGACGGCCAAAAAATGTCAAAATCCAAAGGCAATATTGTCAATCCTTCTGAGATTTACAGCAGGTACAGCGCAGATACTTTAAGGCTGTACATACTTTTTATGGGGCCGGCAGACAGTCCAGTTGACTGGAGTGACAGTGCGGTAGAGGGAGCGAACAGGTTTTTAAAGAGATTATGGAAGCTGGTGATAAGAAATATAAAGCTGGCTGGCAGGACTGAAGCAAATATTAAAGAAGAATTCAAAAAGGGTAAGCTTAATGATATTGAAAAAGAGTTGTACAGAAAATTGCACCAGACCATAAGGAAGGTGACTGATGATATTTTAAATAGATTTAACTTCAATACGGCTATAAGTGCTGTTATGGAACTGGTCAATCTGATGTATAAGTACCAGGAAGATATCAAAGATAGTAACAAAAACGGTGCTCTTGTGAGAGAGCTGACCGGAAAATTGCTTATGCTGCTGTCACCCATTGTCCCATTTATTACCGAAGAATTGTGGTTTAGGGCCGGAAACCAGGAAAGTATCCATAAGGTACCCTGGCCGGATTATGATAAGGAGATCGCAAAAGAAGAACTGGTCACCATAATATTTCAGGTAAATGGAAAATTAAGGGACAGGGTGAAACTGCCTCTGGATACTTCTTCAGAAGAGATTGAAAAACAGGCTCTTTCTTCCGGAAAGGTAAAAAAGTTCATTGAGGGTAAAGAGATCGTAAAAAAAATAGTCATCCTAAATAAACTTATTAATATTGTAGTTAAAAATTAGAGGAAATAGAATATATATTATTCTTTAGAGGAAGTCTCTATAAGCTTAAGGATTGAACTGCAAAATGCAGGAAGATCATCGGGAGTCCTTGAAGTCACAATATTGCCATCCACGGCTACTTCGCTGTCTATGTAACTGCCTCCGGCATTTTTTAGGTCTGTGGCTATCGCCTTATAGCCGGTGACTTTCTTACCCCTGACTATATCGGCTTCCGCAAGCATCCATCCCCCGTGGCAGATCGCTGCCACAACTTTGCCTTGAAGAGAAGCGTTCTTTACTATGTCAACCATATCGCTGTTGATCCTCATTTTATCGGGTGCATATCCTCCGGGGATTATTACTGCGATTACATTCTCAAGCTTGACTTCAGAAGCGGCAAGATCCGATTTTAGGATCACTCCGAATTTACCCCTGTATTCTTTATCTTTCTCAGGCCCTACGATTTTTACATCATATCCAGCTTCTTTGAATCTATAATAGGGATAAACTGCTTCTTCGTCTCTAAATTCATTTTCTATTAATAACAATATTGTCTTAGACATAATATATTCTTTAATAAAATAGGACTTATTTTATAATTTAGAATGCTTATAATCTTCAGCCTTCTTTGTGAAATCCAAAGCTTTTGATAAAAAATCGGTTGCATTTAATATTTCAATAAGTACGGGCTTTTTATCAATGGAGAAATGTATATTAATAGGCCCGGCCTGCTCAGCATATTCTATTTTTTCATTTGCAAGTATTATAATTAAAATGTCAGCCTCTTTAATATATTTAAACTCCAAATCTTCTCCTTTTTGACGACCAGATTACTTTTGCCTTATTAATATTTATAGTTCTTTACATAGTTATTTTATTATAATAGTTAATAATTGTATCATAATATTTAATAATATACACTATAATTTATTTTTTTTTTACATTAGATGAATGATTTTTTAAATATCTGATTTTTTAACCCTTAATGATAAAAAGGAAATAGAATAATCAAGTTTTATGCTTTAAAATTATTGTTCTTATGCTATAATGCATATGTACAATAGCATAAATATGTAAAATAAGCCAGATGAATTTATTTGATTTAAAGGAAAAAATAAGCAGAGGTAAATTCTTCATTGACAAAATCAGATATAGGAGAAACAGGCATTTCTATTTTATTATTCCGGGATTTATTTTCTTAATAATAACTTCTTTCATTTTTATTTTTATAAACCAAAAGATTGAGATAAAAAGAAAGGAAAATATTCTTAAGAGTTATTATTTGGAAAGTAATTTAAATATTGTTGATAAAGGAAATGATATTGGAGTAGATGATGAAATAAAAACGGAAAAAGAAGAAAGTGTTGGTTCAGGCGTAATAGTGGATTTGGAAGATACATATAATTATGATGGGATGGCCCAGACCGGCGGCGTTATAAAAGCTTATATCTGCGGTGAAGTCAAAAATCCCGGAGTATATGAAATAAAAAATGGGGCAAGGGTAATAGACCTGTTAAAGCTTGCAGGCGGTCAAAGTGAATATGCCTGCCTGGAGATTATAAATCTCGCAGAGGAAGTATTTGACGGGCAGAGGATTTATATTCCATCACTGGAGGAAATAAGCAGTGGAGGATTTTTGTTTTTTACCAGTGAGCATCCAGAAAATAACAGCTATTCAGAAAACAGGAACATAAATATAAATAGTGCGGGCCTGGAAGAGCTGGAATCACTGCCCGGTGTAGGACCTGTAACTGCCAAAAGCATCATTGATTACAGAAATAAAAATGGCCCTTTCAAGACTAAAGAAGAATTACAAAACGTTACAGGTATAGGTGAAAAAAAGTATGAAAAAATCAAGCAGTATATATCTATTTGAATAGTATAAAGCAGAAAATACTGTCATTTCTATTAAGGGAATTTTATCTTTTCTGGACTGCTGGATTGACTATAGGGATTTATATAGGAAGCAGACACCATTATTACAACCCCCATATTTTTACCGTAGAGGCTGTATTTATCTTATTGATGCTGATTTTAGAGGTTATATTAATAAGGAGACTTTCAATAAGGTTTCCTTTAGGCTCTTCTTTCGCGCCCTTATCCGCAAAACTATTTCAGCCTGATTCTGAAAGGAATTTTCTAAAGTTTTCTGTTCTGATGGTGATCCCATTTTTTATTTTACTGGTCATCGGAAATTCAATTATCAGTATATATCAATACGGCCAAAGTAAGAAAATTTTATTATCCATATCCAGGGACAGAAATTTTTGCTGTAATGACGTAATTATAGAAGGAAGGATTTCAGACCATCCTGACTATTATTTCGGTAGTTTAAATTTTTTCCTGGAAGCAGGAAGCGTACATGTTTATGACCGAAGCGGAAATTTGAATAGTTTTTACTCTGTAAATGAATCACTAAGTGTAAGGCTGGACAGTGCAAGAGCTAAATCTCTTCGAAGGGATGATTATTTAAGGCTGATGGGAAATTTAAAACAGGGAGATTCTGGTAAATCTGAAACTGTAAGTCAGGACTGTCTGTACTTTAACGTAAAGAGCGGAAATACCGAGAGAATTGAATGCAGGAGCTTGGCTTCAAAAATGTTTTATCTGCGAGGGAGACTTTACCGTTGCATAAAAAACACATTTTATAAAAGTCTAAAAATTGAAAATGCTTGCATAGCTGAGGCTTTAATACTCGGCAACAGAAATAATATCCCGGAATATCTTTCGGAAAATTTTAAAGAGTGCGGATTATATCACTTATTTGCCATTTCCGGGCTGCATATTTCTTTTTTTATATCCATGGTGTACATTCTTATCAGAAAGATGAAGCCTTCTTTTATTGCATTCTGGGCAGTAGTTGTATTATTAGTATTTTACAATTTTCTGACAGGTGGAAGAGCCAGCACATTAAGAGCCTCAGTCGTATTTATTTTCATATTTCTTGCTTCAAATTGGAACAGGGAATATAATTACAGATTTTTACTATACCTTTCATATATTATAATGGTACTCTTTAATCCTTACTTTCTCTATGATCTGGGATTCTGGATGTCATACGGCTCCATGGCAGCATTAATCTTTATTTACCCGGTGGTAAGAAAAATAGCCGGCCGTATTTTCTCATTATTAAAACTCAAAAAGAATTTTATTATAAAAATCGGCCTTATGACTTTTTCTATACAGGCAGTCCTTTTCCCTATATTAGCCTACTTTTTTAAAAAATTCTCTTTGATCTCACCGGCAGCCAATATTCTGATACTGCCGGTATTTTACATTCTTCTTTTTATTCTGATAAATTCTTCATTTGTCAGTATATTATGGCCCCCTGCGGGCTGCTTTATACTTAAATCATCCACAGTTTTTTTTAGATATATTTTAATAATGGTTAAAATTTTATCTGAACAGGATTTTTTTATTTTAAATTTTAATGATTACCGTATAAAAGATGTGGTGGTTTATTATATAATATTTATGGTTATATTATCTGCAGCCATTATAATTGTTAGAAAAACCTGTATTAATAAAAGCAATCGGGATTGATATAGCTTGATATAGTGAATATGAAGGATGACAAATCAAAAAAAGAGTCCATCAGGCTGGAGAGCCTGGAGCCATGCTATCTGTATATAAGCAGCAGTGATTCAATGCTGGATGACAGGTTGAATAGTATTGAAGATTTCCTTAAGGGTAAGATCAATATTGATACGGATTTTGAGGTGTTTAACGGAGCAGAAGAGATCGACGAGGAAGGATTTAACAATTATATAAGCACTCCTTCTTTATTCTCTTCTAAAAAAATAGCGGTAATAAAGTATATTGAGAAAGTCTCCATATCGCTACGGAAGAAAATTATGGAATTGATCTCAATAAATAATAAGCAAAGTCCGGATATAGTCTTTATTCTCACTTCAGCAAAGCAGAAATTAAATCCCGAGCTGATGGATCTGGTTAAAAAAACCGGTACTGTCAAGCAGTTGAGAGCACCAGGTGGAAGCGAACTTAAAGGCTGGCTTAGCGAAAGGTCCAGATCCGATGGAGTGTCATTCACCGACTCAGCTGCATCACTTTTAATAGAAAATGTAAATCTGGATTTGAATTTGCTTAAGAAGGAGTATGAAAAACTTTATAATTATATAGGTTCAGAAACTAAAAAAGTAATTAATGAAGATGCTGTCAGATTTTTAGTAAGCCGTGTCTACTCAATGAAAATTTTTGACCTGGTAGATTGCCTGGGCAGGCGGGACAAGAAAGGCAGCCTTGAAGCATTAAAACCGTTGCTGGATGAAAAGCAAAGCATGATAGGACTGGTAACCCTGGTCCATAGAATGTTTAAATGCTTTCTGTATATTAAATCCGCAAGCGGCAGGTCATCAGTAACGGACTATATTAAGAGCAGTATGAAAGTCCCTCCATATTTTGTCAGCAAGCTGGTGAGTAAATATATCAAGTGGAGCAGTAATTATACAAAAGCTGAAATAATTAAAGTATTCAAGCTTTTAAATGATTATGATATAAGGTTTAGGAGTAATGCCGGTCAGGATGATAATCTGGTTAAAAGGCTGGTATTGGAAATTGTGGATATAAGTATCTGAATAATGACCTTAGGTCGTCTGCTTTTTTATTGAGTTTACAAGTTTTGCTGCTTTTGATTTTTTATTGGCTGAAAAATTCTTGTGAACTGCACCGTTTTTTACTGCCTTATCCAGATGTTTAAAAAACGCGTTTAGGTTATTCTCAGCATCTTTTAGGTTTTTTTTATCTACAGCTTCAGCAAGTTTTTTTTGGTCGGTCTTTATTCTTGCTTTAAGCAATTTATTTCCGGCTCTTCTTTTAATGTTCTGTCTATCCCTTTTTTCCTGTGACTTTATATTCGGCATCTAACTTTTTCCTCTCATGTGTCTGTCAGTTTTAAACGAGGCTACATTTTAACATTTTTTTAAATAAATAAAAATATTTATTACTACACTTATTTAAATGATATAATACGTTTTTTAATGGCATCTGTAATATAATATAATTATGGATGAAGACTATTTACTGTCAAGAAAAAGGATTTTTAGTGCCACATTCATGGTGGTAATAGCTATTCTGCTTTCAAAAATATCCGGACTGGTAAGAGATCAGATAATGGCTGGCTATTTTGGCATCACCTATGAGACTGATGCTTTTACCTGGGCTTATTTTATTCCCAATCTTTTCAGGATACTAATTGCAGAAAGTCTGATAGTCGCAGCGTTTATACCCATTTATTCTGCATATTTGAAGAATGACAGGAAAAATGATTTAAGGATTTTTGTAAATTCGGTCATAAATATAATGGCAGTAGTTTTTTTTGTCATCTCTATTGTTATATTTATTTTTTCTCCTGAAATAGGTTCTATTCTTACAAGAATTGCAAATAACCAGATGGATGTATATAAATTTATAGTCATGAATAGAATTATGATATTCTCCCTCGTTCTGCTGTCTATGTCCGGACTGGCTACGGGAATATTAAACTCACATAATATTTTTACCATACCCTCGATTGCTCCTTTTGTGATGAATATAATTACCATAGGTTTTGTGGTCTTACTTTTTAACCGTATGGGTATATACAGTATGGCTGTCGGTGTAATGATAGGATCAATATTCCATCTTATAATACAGATACCCCAGCTTAGAGCATCACCTTTAAAATACAGGTTTAAGATCGATTTCAAACATAAAGGAGTAAGAGAAATATTTTCTCTTATGCTGCCCATCCTTTTAAGTTTAGGTGCGGTACAACTGAATAACAGTGTGGATAATTTTTTTGCATTAAATCTTGGAGGTGGAAATACCACTGCTCTGACCTTATCATGGAGAGTCGCAAATCTGCCGCTCGGTGTGTTTACCGTAGCAATTGTGACCGTGCTGTATCCTTTAATATCCAGGCAGGCAGCCGGTGACGATGTCAGGGGGATAAAAGAAAGCTTTTCCCTGGGTATCAGGGGAATAGGATATATAATGATTCCGGCAGCTGCAGGTATGATGATCTTAAGCTATCCTATTATAAGAGTCCTGTTTGAGCATTATAATTTCACTGCCGGAGATACAAGAAAGGTAGCATTTATTTTGATATTTCACAGCATGGGTCTTTTATTCTTTGGCCTGCTTATGATCCTAAACAGAGTCTTCTATGCATTTAAAAATGTAAAAACGCCTCTTAAGGTCGCAAGTATCTCAATAGTCGTCAACCTTATTCTTGACTGGGTTTTGATAAAATATATGGATGTAAGCGGGCTTGCTCTTTCCACAACTCTGGTCGCACTGTGTAATGTGGTGATCCTGATAATCATACTGAGAAAAAAGATCGGAAGTTTCGGGGGGAGGAGGATATTTGTATCATACGGCAAGATCCTTGCTGCAGTGGCTGTGATGAGTGCTGTACTGTATTTTTTATGGGAGTGGCTTGAAGCTTATGCCTATCAGGGTCTGTGGCCGCTTATACTGCTCTTGCTTTCGGCAATTATTGTCAGTGCCGGTATTTATATAGCCTGCACATTTTTATTTAAAATGGAAGAGATAAAATTTGTAGTAAATTTATTTAAAAAATTCAGAAAGAATAAATAAGCTTTTAAAATAAGTTATTTTATTATTTTATGACGGATAACAAATTAATAAGAAATTTTTCAATAATCGCTCATATAGACCATGGCAAATCTACGTTGGCTGATAGGGTTTTAGAGATAACTGAAACGGTAAGCCGTAGAGAGATGCTGGATCAATTCCTGGATGATATGGAGCTTGAAAGAGAGAGGGGTATTACCATAAAGGCTCATTCGGTCAGGGTCCTTTATAACAGTGGGACAGACGGCAGGCAGTATATATTTAACCTGATAGATACGCCCGGCCATGTTGATTTCAGCTATGAAGTTTCCAGGAGCCTGGCTGCCTGTGAAGGTGCCATACTGGTGGTTGATGCTACCCAGGGGATACAGGCGCAGACTCTTGCCAATGTTTATATGGCAGTTGATAATGATCTGGAGATCATTCCGGTCATAAACAAGATTGACCTTAAAAGTGCAAGGATTGATGAGGTCTCAATGGAACTGGGAAGCGTCCTCGGTATTAAGGAAGAAAAAATACTTAGAGTCAGCGCAAAGACCGGCTTTGGAATCGGGGGAATACTGGAAAGAATAGTGAGCGATATACCACATCCGGAAGGAAACCCCGATGACCCGCTTCAGGCATTGATCTTTGATTCCCAGTATAATTCTTACAGGGGCGTGGTAGTGCTTATAAGAGTGGTAAACGGATGCATAAAAATGGGTGATAGGATCAAATTTATGGGAGAAGGCTTTGATAGTGAAGTCGAGGAAGTGGGAATATTCGGGCCCGATATGATAAAAAAAGAAATCCTTGCCGCGGGTGAAGTAGGATATATTATTACAGGGATCAAGGAAGTAGGGAATATTATGGTCGGCGATACTGTTACTTCTAAAAAAGATCCTGCTGCAGTAAACCTCCCGGGTTATAGAAAACCCAAACCAATGGTCTACTCCGGCCTGTTTGTTCTTGAGGGAGGGGATTACGAGAATCTGAAAGATGCTCTGGGTAAACTTTCACTGAGCGATTCTTCTCTGGATTTTGTCCCTGAAGTATCCAGTGCCCTTGGTTTTGGTTTTAGATGCGGCTTTTTAGGACTGCTTCATATGGAAATCATAAAAGAAAGGCTTGAGAGAGAATATGGTCTTAAGCTGCTGACATCAGCCCCTACCGTAGTTTACAGAATAACAAAGAGTGATAATTCGGTAATAGAGGTAAAGAGGCCTTCTGATTTTCCTGTTCAGGAAAAAATATTAAAAATAGAAGAGCCGTATGTAGAAGCTACCATAATCACCCCCAAGGATTATATCGGAGAAGTAATGAAGCTGGTAAATCAGAAAAGGGGCAGTTTCAAGGATATGCAGTATATCTCGCTGGAAAGAGTCGAGATAAAATACGCTGTACCGCTTTCTGAGATAATTGTAGATTTTTTTAATCTGCTGAAGTCAGTGACTTCCGGATTTGCCTCACTGGATTATGGGTTTCTTGAATACAGGCCTTCTGAACTGGTGAAGCTGGATATACTGGTAGCCGGAGAAAAAGTCGATGAACTTTCCATTATAGTCCATAAGGACAAATCCTACTATCTGGGAAGGGAAATAACTCAGAAATTAAGGAAGTTGATACCAAGGCATAATTTTGAAGTAGCAATACAGGCGGCAATTGGCAAGAGAGTGATTGCCAAGGAGAGGGTCGCTCCATATAGAAAGGATGTCACTTCAGGGCTTTACGGCGGAGATGTGACAAGAAAAAGAAAGGTGCTTCAAAAGCAGAAGGCAGGGAAAAAGAGAATGAAAAAGATAGGAAGAGTTGAGATACCGGGCGAAGCTTTTATGAGTTTTTATAAATTAGATATTGACAGGCAGAATTAAAAACTTTTTTTGCCAGGAAATTTTATTTGATTTTGTTGTTTTTTCTAAGGTTGAGGTTTTATAAAATATATTAATTTAGTAAAATTAGAGGTGGTCTTAATAATAACTATTAATGGCAAGGAGATCTATGATGAAAAAAACAATAATGCTGGTATTGATAATGAGTTTGGCGGCCTTTCTGTTATTATCTGCCGGCGGATGTTCTAAAGTAGGAGAAAGGATCGCAGAATCAATTTCAGAGGAGGCAATAGAATCGGCGATAGAAGAGGGTATTGAAGGTGAAGGCGGTCAGGCCGAAGTAGATATATCAGGAGATGAGGTCACCATTACTACAGAGGAAGGCGAGACATCCTGGGGATTAAGTACAGAACTGCCTGAGGGATTCCCGAAGGTTGTTCCCTTATATCCTGATATGACACCTACATCTACCATGACCTGGGAAGAGGATGGTAACAAATATTTTATGGTAGGTTTTGAGACCGCTGACCCGGGAAAGAAAGTGTATGATTGGTATATGTACCAATTTCCTACTGCGGGCTGGACTATTGACTATAACTCAACAACCACAAGCAATGGTGACAAATATTATTATGTCACAGCAAATGACGGCACCCTGGAGGTATCTGTTATAGTCTCGGAGTACGAGGGTGAGACTACACTAAGTCTTGATGTGGGTCCCAAGCAATAAATCTTGGGGTAACCAGATAAGTGGAATCAGGTAATATTGATATGTAAGGTGAATAAATAAAAATAGAGATATAAATAAAATGGAAAGGCAGGATTTCTAAGAACTGTCTTTCCATTTTGCTTTTTAAAAGCGCATATAATATAATTTCTAAAATTGGTGGTTTTTGTTTTAATTTTTAACTATTTTTAATAATGAACAACCCAAAAAAATATTTGATAAAGTTCATTCCAAGCGGCAAATCCATAAAAGTCCCCCAAAATTATAATCTGAAGCAGGCTATACTTGACAGCGGGATCCATATCGATTCGTCATGCGGAGGTGTAGGGACCTGCGGAAGATGTAAGGTGTGCATAAAAGAAGGCAAAGTAAGTACCAAGAGATCCAAGTTCATATCTCCGAAGCAAAAAAAGGCGGGTTTTGTGCTCTCATGTCTGTCCCAGGTACAGAGTGACATAATAGTTGAGATACCAAAGCAGAAAAAAGAAAAGGCTAAAATAGAAAAGGGGAGATTTGCCGATATCGATTCTAAATCATATTCCGGAATAAGCAGCGATGAATTTTTATCTGTTGAAATAAAACCCTGGATAAAAAAAGAGACCATGTCTATCAGGAAGCCTTCACTAAGTTACGGGACCAGTGATCTGTTCAGATTAAAGAAAAGCATCAGGGAAAACCTGGGCATAGAAAATTGTACTGCACCCATTCATATAATAAGGCAGCTGCCCCAGGTTTTAAGAGAGAAGGATTGGAAGGTCACAGTCATTGTGGATAAGGAAAACAGCACCCTTATAGACATCCAGCCAGGCAGTTCAGGCAAAAAAAGCTACGGTCTGGCACTGGATATAGGAACCACATCGCTGGTAATATATCTGGTAGATCTGGCTGATGGAAAAATAATCAGCTCAGAATCTGAATACAATCCTCAGATAAGATTTGGCGAAGATATTATAAACAGAATAGTATATGCAAATAAAAAGGGCGGTCTCGCTAAATTAAGAGAGGTAATATTAGATTCAATCAATGATTTGATTTTAAAGCTGCTGGCAGGTTCAAATGTAGATGTAGACAGTATTGTCTCTGTGATGGTCTCAGGTAACTCTACTATGATGCATCTTTTTTACGGGGTGCCTCCCAGATATATAAGAGAAGAGCCGTATGTCACGGTGGCCAATAAATTTTCAAATTCCACTGCAAAAGAGATCGGTATAAAACATATAAAGAATGCTCACGTTTACAGCATACAGGGAGTGGCAAGTTATCTTGGTGGGGATATATCATCAGGTATTCTGGCAACCGGGATGTATGAGGATAAAGAACTGTCCCTTTTTTTGGATCTGGGAACCAACGGTGAACTGGTAGTGGGAAACTCCGAATGGATGATGGGTTGCTCCTGTTCTGCGGGTCCTGCTTTTGAAGGAGGAGGGGTAAAATGCGGGATCAGAGCAGTAGATGGAGCAATAGAAAGGGTGTCGATCGACCAGAAGACATATAAATGCAAGGTAGGAGTAATAGGCGGAGGCAAGCCCAGGGGTATATGCGGCTCAGGGCTGATCGATATGATAGGAGAGATATACCTCAAGGGAGTGATTGACAGGAAGGGTAAATTTAATAAGGACATAGGAAACCGATACCTTAGATGTGTCGAACGTGATTGTCAGTATGTGCTGGTAAATGCCAGTGACAGTGCAACTAAAAAAGATATATATATAAGTGAGGTTGATATTAATAATTTGATCAGGGCAAAAGCGGCTATTTATGCCGGAGTCAAAACCCTCCTCGAAGAAGTAGACCTTAGCATATATGACCTTAAGAAAATATACATAGCAGGCGGGCTTGGAAAACATCTTAACATTAGAAATGCGGTAGTAATCGGAATGCTGCCCGATATAGATATCAATAAATATTTTTTTATGGGAAATACTTCAGTGACAGGAGCTTACCTGAGCCTGCTTTCTGAGAATAAATACAGAAAGAGCTCTAAAATAGCAGAGCATATCACATATATTGAATTAAGCGTAAATATGAAATTTATGGAAAGATATGTGGCGGGCCTATTTCTTCCCTACACTGATATGAAGGATTTTCCAACAGTAGAGGAAAGTATCTATTCACTTAAGGGTAAGAAAAAAAGAGGAGCTAAATAGAGAGGTTTTAATATAAATGAGTATGAAGATAGCATTAGCCGGTAAGGGCGGAACGGGCAAGACCACTACAGCGAGCCTTATTATAAGAAGCCTGGTTGAAAAAAATAAAGGCTCTGTCCTGGCGCTGGATGCCGATCCCAATTCAAATCTAAATGAATTACTGGGAGTAAGTGTCTCAAATACTATAGGTATGATAAGGGAAGATTTTAAGAAAAAGGCACCCCGGATGACCGGGGGTGTTTACAAGGATCAAATGGTGGAGATGAACATACACCAGTCGCTAATCGAGGGTAAAGTATTTGACCTGCTGGTAATGGGAAGAGGAGAAGGTCCCGGCTGTTATTGTTATGCTAATAATCTTTTTAAAAAATATATAGATGTACTTCAGGACAATTATGATTATATCGTTATGGACAACGAAGCAGGTATGGAACACTTAAGCAGGAAGACGACAAGCGATGTTGATTATCTCCTTATAACCTCAGATCCTTCTCCAAAAGGGATACTTACTGCTTCAAGGATAAGGGATCTGGCAGGAGAATTAAATGTCAATGCGGGAAAAATATTTCTGATAGTATGCAGGATCGATGGAGAGTTAGACGACAGGCTTAAAAATTATATAGATGAAAATAAGCTTGACCTGCTCGGCGTCATAAACATAGATGATAACATTTATGAAATGGATATTGACGGCAAGTCCATATTTGATATCCCAAAGAACAGCCTGTCACTAAAACAGGCAAAAGAGATAACAGAAAAACTTAAACTTTAGCCTTTAAAATCTGGTCATAATCTGAAAACAATCTTGGTTTTATAACTTGAAATTTGAAAGTCTTAATATATAATATAGAAAATTGTTCACTTTATGCACAAATGTTTAATTTTAAATCTTTAAATATTTATTTGACCCGTAAAAATTTTAAAATAACCTGGAGTTTTATATTGAAAATGATAAAATGTGTTAGATTATTATTTGTTTTGGGTTGATATTACCTGGACAGGCAAAAATTATTAACCGGAAGAGAGGTGGAGAAAGGTTGAGTTTTCAAGTTCCGAAAAACATATATAACGGAAAAATAAATATAGTTAAATTGGGTAAAGGGGATACGGAAACTAAGGTCGGTGGAGATACTGCTCTACCCTTTTATGTCTTTGAGGGTGAGATACCAAATAGTCCCATAATTGCTATAGAGGTCTATGACAGGAAACCTGAAGGTTGGCCGGAGACCGTCAGCAAATACTATGATGATGTTTTTAACGATCCTGTAAAATGGGCCCAAAAAAGTATCAGTAAGTACGGTGCTGACGCCATATGCTTAAATCTTAGCAGCATAAATCCTGATGAAGGTGATATGAGCCCTGAAGATGCTGCTGAACTATCCAAGAATGTAAGGGAATCTATTGAAAAACCTTTAATAGTATACGGAGCCGGCCCGCTGGAAAAAATCGCCGAGGTGATGAAAAAAGTCTCTGAAAAAAATAAAGACAGTAATATTTTAATGGGCTGGGTGGAAGAGGACAATTATAAGACCACGGCGGCTGCAGCGATGGGTTATAACAATAATTTAGCGGCAGTAAACTCTCTTGATGTAAATATTGCAAAGCAGTTAAACATATTACTTACCCAGTTAGGATTATCTTCGGACAGGATAGTCATGGACCCTGCAAGTTCAGGTCTGGGATATGGATTAGAATACTGCTATTCTGCTATGGAGAGACTTAAAATAGCTGCGCTGATGCAGGATGATAAAATGACTCAAATGCCGATTATAAATAATATTGCTCCTGAGATCTGGAAGGTAAAAGAAGTTAAAGAAAGTCAAAAAGATTATCCCGAGTGGGGTGACCAGGAAGAAAGAGGAATAAACTGGGAGACAATATCATGTATGAGTCTGCTGCTTTCTGGTTCTAATATTTTGGTGATGAGACATCCGAAGGCAGTCAGCATAATGAAGGAAATGATAAAGGAATTGCTTTAGTAATTATTTTAAAAAAAAGGGATGTGTTACTAAAAAATGGATAAGAACAAAGATAAAAAAAGCCCTGAAGAATTAAGCGATGATAAAGCTGTTCAAGAGATAATGAAAAAAATGGCTGCCAGTGAAATACAAACAGCTTTTGACAGAGCTCAGAATATGAAGTGCTGCCCCATCGGTTCAGGAGTTTCAGGGATCTGCTGCAAGAACTGTTCAATGGGTCCCTGCAGAGTGATAGGAGATAAAACAGGTCTATGCGGTGCGACTATGGGTACTATTGCTGCCAGGAATATGGCACGGCATATTGCAGCAGGCGCTGCAGCACACTCCGATCATGGAAGAGACCTGGCTCATTTACTTGGTCTGGTGGCAGAAGGAAAGGCACCGGGGCTGGAAATCAAAGATGAAATGAAACTGCTGAAATTTGCTAAAAATCTTGGCATAAAAATAGACGATAGGGATATAAAAGAAATCGGCAAGGAGGCTTCCGAAAAGGCACTGTCTCTTTTTGGCCAGCAGCATGGAGAAGTAGATTTAATAAAGATGGCGCCCCCGAAAAGGCAGGAAGTGTGGAGAAAACATAATGTGGTGCCCAGAGGAGTAGACAGGGAAATAGTAGAAATAATGCACAGGACACATATAGGTGTTGACCAGGATGCCGAGCATATACTGGACCAGGGTATAAGATGTGCTATAGGTGACGGCTGGGGCGGTTCTATGATAGCCACTGAGATCACTGATATATTGTTTAATACTCCCAGAGCAGTGAATGCAAAGACTAATCTGGGATGCTTGAAAGAAGATGAAGTCAACCTGGTGATCCACGGGCATGAGCCCACCTTGTCCGAAATTATTGTTGAGCTCTCAAGTGATAAGGAACTTATTGATTATGCTAAAAGTAAAGGTGCCAAAGGAATAAATGTGGTAGGTATTTGCTGTACTGCTAACGAAATCTTAATGAGGCAGGGAGTGGCACCCATTGGGAATTTTCTATCGCAGGAAATTGCGATAATGACCGGAGCCATAGAATTAATGGTAGTTGATATCCAATGCATAATGCAGGCGCTGGGCAAGTTGACCGAAAAGTATCATACCAAACTGGTCACAACGTCTCCCAAATGCAAGATAAAAGGATCCATACATATGGAATTTAAAGATGATAACGGTTTGGAACTTGCAAGGGAGATAATCAAAATGGCAATAGATAATTTCCCGGAAAGAAAAAAAGAAATAAATATTCCGAAAGTGACAGCTGATCTTGTTGCAGGATTTTCGCATGAATACATAAAATATATGCTGGGCGGAAGATTCAGAGAGTCCTTCAGGCCTTTAAATGATGCCATTATTGACGGAAGGATCCAGGGAGCAGTAGCCGTAGTCGGCTGTAACAATGCCAGACACTGCCACGACAAATACCATAATTATTTGACAAGAGAACTTATAAAAAGAGACTATCTTGTAGTTTTAACAGGATGTGCGGCGATTTCCACCGCCAAGTGCGGGCTGATGGCGCCGGATGCTATGAAATATGCCGGAGAAGGGCTCCGTTCCATATGCGAGGCAGTAGGAATACCGCCCATACTTCATATGGGTTCCTGCGTAGATAACTCCAGAATACTTACGGTTTTATCGGAAGTGGTACAGGAAGGCGGATTGGGAGAAGATATAAGCGACCTGCCGGTAGCGGGGATCGCTCCTGAGTGGATGAGCGAGAAGGCAATATCAATAGGTACCTATGTAGCTGCTTCCGGGGTATATACTGTTTTTAGCGGTGAGCCTATTCCTGTCGAGTCCAGTGATGAAGTAAAGGATATAATGACCAGAGTCTGGCAGGAAAAGTACGGAGGCCAGCTGGAATATATTGCAGACATAGATGAGCTGCTTAATAAAGTAATAAGTGTAATACAGGAAAAGAGGAAAGCACTTAAGATAGATACCAAGAAGGAAAGAGTTTTACTTGATATGGAGGCAAGGAGGGCTTTAAAAGATGTCTAAGATTATTGCAACAAGTGCCATAGAGGGTGCATATAAGATTTTTAACCGTGCAGAAGAAACACTTAAGGAAAGTATTAAAAAGCACGGAAAGGACCAAAAAGTAGAATTTCCCAATACAGGATATTTTCTTCCTATTATATACAGTATGACAGGCATAAAAGTAGAGAAGTTATCGGATGCAGAGGAAGTCCTTACTGAAGCAAAAGAGCTGCTTCCCCCTGTTCCAAAAAAGGAATTATGGCTGCCCTATTTAGGGGGTACCCTGGATGCAGGGATAGCTACTTTGTGGGCAGAAGAAATAATAGAAGCTATAAAGTATTTAGATGGCCCTCCGCCGGTAGATGGTATCTGGGTAGGCGCTGCAACAGATGTAATTATCAGGGAAAGAGGAATTGAGTTCGTAGACGGGACGGCGCCTGGTTTTGCTGCCTGTGTGGGAGCCTGTAAAGACAGTAAAACTGCGGTTAAAATTGCCAGGGAACTTCAGGAAAAAAATATTTATGTATTTATGTCAGCTTCTACTAACGGTACTACAATGGCCGGGCAATTGCAGGAAGAAGGGGTTGAACTGGGATGGGATACCAGACTGGTACCCTTCGGCAAGGATATAAGCGCGACTATCTATTCACTTGGTTTTGCGGCTAGGGCTGCATTAAGTTTTGGCGGGGTTCAACCGGGAGACTATAGGAGAATGCTTCTTTACAACAAAAACAGAGTATTTGCATTTGTCCTGGCGCTGGGCGAAGTTGACGAGGAGAAATATGCCAATGCTGCCGGTGCCATAAATTATGGATTTCCTACCATAGCCGATACTGATATTCCGGAAATACTTCCCA
>CAZLOE010000002.1:8160-86693 GCA_964561115.1 uncultured Actinomycetota bacterium | reverse complement strand
GGTTTTATACTGAGCTTTAAATAACTTTAATTTTCTTTTTAAATTTAAGGTTTATGCTGGTTGAGTTATAGCCCTCACCTATCCTGTGTAAAATAGTGTCGCTAGGCGAACTGTCGAACTCGTAAGGCTTCCCTGCGAGATGAGCACTTCCTTTATAACCCTATTTTTTATATCAAGCAGAAGAACTCTGAACTGTTCCTTCTTTAAATCCTTAAGAAGAGGGATATAATAATTGGCCACTTCCTCGCTGCATCTGAAGCTAATATTGCTTCCGTTTTTTTCAGAGACTGCCCTTTTTCCCAGCTCCAGGGCCGCCATAATCTGGGCTGCTTTTGCCATACCGATCCCACCAATCTCTAAAAACTCCGGAACTGACAGGTTCAATAAACTTCTTAAACTGCTGTATTTTGCCAGAACTTTTTTAGCCAGGTCAAGTGCAGAAAATTTTTCCCTGCTGTTCCCCATTCCTGTTCTAAGTATTATTGCCAGCAGTTCACAATCGGAGAGATATTCAGGACCTTTTTTTATAAGTTTTTCTCTGGGCCTTTCATCCTGTGGCCACTTGTTTATAGGTAAATAATCTGTTTCCGTCTTGTTATGATTCTTCAAAAGGTCTTTCTCTATGAATTTTTATATTAAATAAAAATAATGATAGCTAACTTGTGTATTTATGTAAATAAACAAATTAAAATTCTAAGAAAATTGAGAAATTTGAAAACTATCCTGATATTTGCGAAAAATAAAAGAACCTTTAAAAAATTTTAGATCGCTAAAGACCTAGTCTCCAAACTCATTATCAGGGAGCGGGTATACAGTCCCCAGACCGAATGCCTGCAAAGCACACGTGACTTACCTGAAGAGCCGTCTAGTGGTAAGGTAGAGTCGAGACGCCATGATGGTAATACCTCCCAGGATATGAGTTTGGATACCTCATTATACCGTGGTGGCGTCTAAATTTTTTGTCAAGGCGCTTAACGTCCAACTGCGTAAGTACTGTTATTTGAGAATGTCCAGATCTCCGACTTTGTTCATATGAAATGCTTACCTGAAATTATTTACAATCCTGCCCTTTTCATCGGTTGCAGCTATATTGTAGGAATAGGTTTTCAAATTTGCTTCCAGAGTTGCTGTGCAACCATTATTCTCCCAGCGCAGTTTAAATATTTCCGGTTCGGAATCCAGGATTTTAAATTTCGCGTCAAAACCGAAAGCCGGGAAGCTGTTTCTAAATCTTAGTAGAGAGAGCTGCTGGCGGACAACGTTCTTCTTAAGTGCTTTGCAAGCCTGTTCCAATGTCAGATTTGTCCTGTTGATTTCCTTATGACCTCCCGGACCAGCTTTTTCAACAGCAGCATAGTCATTCTCTCCCGCAAGAAGATCCAGGTACCATACCTGAGGCTTTCCTGGCATAAATATCTGGATTGCCCTAGCTAGAAGGAGTTTGGCATTATCTTCGCCCAAAGCACTATAATAGGTAGCATTTACTTGGTAATAGATATTCTTTTTACCGTGCAGATCCTTTACACAACCGCCTCTTTTAACAACAGTTTCAATCAACCTTTCTATCTGTTCATCAGCTATCAGCCCCTTTAAATCCAGCAGCGGTATACCGTCATGACAGCCAAGCATGTTTACAACCCTGATGCCTTTTTCCTGTAGATCCCTGATCCATTTGATTAAAAACTCATTCGTATTCCTCTCCAATGCGTCTATGATCAATCCTGGTAAGAAAAAGTCATAAGTCATATAACCTTCTTCGGCTAGCTTTTCGTGTATTTTTTTCTCATACCTTGAATGGACCTCCGGTAAAAGAGTCAACCCGTATTTGTCAGCCAGTACCTTTATACGTCCCAGCAACTCCCATGTTCCAGGATTGTTAAGAAAGTTTTTGGCGCCTGGTTCTTTCGACGTGTACGCGAATGCGTCCAGTCTTATAATCTCCGCCCCATACTGTGCAAGCTTTTCCAGCGTATTCTCATAAAATTCCCATACCAATGGAGATTTTATGTTTAGATCCATTTGTCCCAGGTATTTGCGCCTGGATTCAAGCATATCTATTACATTTTTACGATAGCACGCAAACCTGCCGAATTCGATCTCGGAGGGTTTCTTTCCTTCACTTACAGCCTTATTTACCATATCAGCCAGCTTTTGAGCTGGTATATACTGTAAATCCATGGACCTCATAAGGTCTTGGTCATCAATTTTTCCATATTTAACTTCCTGGTAAAAGGTATTCCAGTAAGGAACTTCTTTTCCGTCAGGAATACGGACTTTAAGTATGGGGAGTCCCGGCTTCCTAAAAAACATATCCTTGATATATTTATTATCCGGCTGTATATAGCCTTCATCGGTCATTTTACCGCAGCCTTCCCAGAATTTGTTCCAGTTAATAAAAAAGTCTTTATATATTGAATTCTCGCCATTTTTTAAGATATCTTGAAACTGTCTGGAAAGTACTGAAGAATGGTTTAATACAAAATCAAATTTGAGGGCTATGCCAAGTTTTTTCAGATCTTTCAAATCTTCCTGTGAGGCATAAAGCTCGTTCAATCCATAATCAATAACTGAAAATCCTCTGTCCAGGTCAGTATTGAAAATGCTCGGCAGTATGTAAAATGATTGAAACACATCTTTAAGTTCGGGAGTTTGAAGAAATTTTACAATATCCCCCAATGTCCCTCCAATACTATCCGGGTATGCATTAAGCATCGGACCTGCTTTAATTATTGCTTTTGCCGGCATTTTCGCGTCGCTATCCATAGTCCCTTCCTATATCTGTCCTGTATCATAAGCTTGACAAAATCCTTGTAAGCCAATATTTCACCGCTCCTGGACAATATCAGTTTTGCCTTCGGCGCCTGCCAAATCAGCATTTCCTGTTCTATTCCCAATACCATTTTTATAAAAGGGCTGTCGGTTGCGCCGTCTCTATTACGTGACCTGCGGTGTTTAAGCGTTTCCTGTGGGGTACTGTTGAGCAGAATCGGTATGTCTACACCCTGAAGATTTTGGCTGTTACCATGAGTCCATTCTATAATCATTATATTTTTATCGCTAAAATCAACAGGATCATACCAGAGTTCTGTCTCTTCTCTTCCCATTCTTTTAAGTAATATCCTTGGTTCACCGTTTTTAAACTGGGATATGATTCCTGTAAGCTCTTTGAAATCTATTTCATTTGTGCTTCCCAGATAATTCTTGAGTCCACTCCGGCCCGCGCTCTGGTAAACGGAAAGCCACGGGTAGCTTTTGACGTAATCCGGGTTTGAATCATTGCCGCTTTCCTGGATCTCTTTCAGTATGGCATGCCTTTCCTCAATATACTGTCCGTGTGAAATAAGGCCTTCGATTCCGCTTTTCCTGAAAATTCGGTGCCTCTCTGCATCGTTGTATTTTGGTATTCTGTAAGGATAATTGTCTCCAGACAGGATATAGCTATACAAGCCCATACAGTTGAGATAGTAGGATATCAAGGATGCAATCTCGGATTTGCCTACACCGGATCCCCCGCAAATAGCTACAACTGAGCGCTGATAAGGGTTTTCATCAAGTATGGGTATCAGCAGTTCTAATAATTTCGGGAAAATTATCTGAGCTTTTTGGATATGCTGAGAACTAATCTTGATTTTATCACCGGGCATATCACCCTTGGGAATGCTGTCCGTATCCTGGATGTCTTCAGGAGTCCAAGGAAGTTTTTGCTTAATCTTCTCGCCTATATTTCTTTTTGCATCTTTGAATTTATCATTTGAACTATTGTTCATTGAAAAGCCTCCATGAAAAATAGCTTTACCATCTTTTTTACCATATTGACTTAAGTTTCCATAGATCAAGAGAGATCATTTTAACCTTTCCACCCCGAGCGAATAGATCAATATCCCTGATCTCAGATTGAGGATATACATTATTTGTCAAACAAGCGCGCCCCTCATCCGCAAATATTTCCACAAAGGAAGTATCCACAAAGATATGGAGCTTCAATGTTTTGCTGCTAGCAGACTCGAGCCTGCAAGTCTTTATGCCTTCACTGCCAGAATCAGACTGTCGCATGCTAAAACGCAATTCTCTGGCTTTTATATTGTATGAAACTTCTGCTTCCTCACTTTCACTCGCTGAACACTTTAGACTAAATCCTAACTCTTTAGCTTTACAGTCTTTAAGTTCAAATTCTGCCATTATCTCAAGACATTTGTTGCTTACTTCTTTAGGCAGAACTCTTACACCAGGTATTATTTCGGTGTTTTCCAACCCGAAGTGAACATCACGTAAAATTTTCAGTTCTTCCACTGGTTGGAACCTAAGACGCCTGTCATCGTCCAGCTCTATAATTCTGGGTATCGACATAGCCCCACACCAGTTTTTGGCTACTGGGAAACCAAAGCCCTTCCACCAGGGCATCCAATTCCAGGCATTGATCCAGCCTATTATTATTCTCCTGCCCTTTCCGTCCAAGAATGTCTGGGTTACATAATAATCAAAACCATAGTCAACCTCTTCTATAATATCCCATGTGAATTTAGCTGTTTTATAGTCCATATCTCCCACAATGTAAAAGGTGTTCTTTCCCACTATTCCCATAGGCGAAAAAATAAGAACATATTTATTCCCTATTGGGAAGAAGTCAGGGCACTCCCACATAGTTCCTAAGGAGCCGTCGCTTTCAGCAAGCACCCCTATATAAACCCATTTTCTCAAATTATCCGAACAGTACAGCAAAGCATTACCTTTTCCATCCTTGCATGATCCGATAACCACATACCATTTATTATCATGCTTCCATACCTTGGGATCCCTGAAATCCATAGATCCTTCTTCCGGTGGCGCTGGAATAACAGGATTCCCTTCATATTTATCGAAGATAATACCGTTAGTGCTGGTAGCCAGACACTGGGACTGCATTAACTTACCACCCCTTCTTACAGCCCCTGTATAAATAATGGTAAGTGTTCCTTTATTATCAACGGCACTTCCAGAAAAGCAGCCTCCCCTTTTGTCTAAATCATAATCTTCACTTGGAGCAAGCGCTATGGGAAGATGTTCCCAGTGTACAAGATCCTTACTTTTTGCATGTCCCCAGTGTATTGTCCCCCATCTGGGAGCATAGGGATTGTACTGGTAGAACATGTGATATTCACCATTGAAGTATATTAGACCGTTTGGATCATTAATCCAATATGCCGGTGCCATGAAATGGTATTTGAGCCTGTACCGGTCTTTCGCCACTTCATCCTTAACTTTATCTATGGATTCTTCAGCTTTTTTTACTAATCGCTGGTGTCTAAGTCTATCCAAACTACTATTGATTACAACCCCTCCTCTTAACTATTTATCTTGAACAATAATAAAATCTCTATTAAATTAAAAAACCTTATACCATCTCATTAAATACTTTCTTTAAGAATTCTGCTGTTTCAACAATAGCAGGCCGTACTGCATCCGATATTGCATCCATTGTAAAAAATCCATGCATGAACTCTTTATAGCATCTTATAGCTACTGGCACTCCTGCCTTTACCAGCTTCAACGCGTATGCGTGCCCTTCATCTCTTAATACATCGTATCCTGCAGTAATTACATAAGCAGGGGGAAGATTGGAGAAGTCTTTTGCCAGAATTGGAGATACGCAAGGATTGAAACGCTCATCTTTACTATTAAGATATCTCTCAATTGCCAAAGGCATATCTTTTGTGTCAAGCAAATTACCGGTTCCGAATAATTTAAAGGATTCATAGTCAAAACTTGAAAGATCAACTGCTGGATATATAAGAACCTGATACCCAATGGATGAAATGCCTCTATCCCTTGCCATAAGTGTAATAGCAGCAGAAATATTGCCCCCCGCACTATCACCACATATTATTAGACGTGACGGATCCAAGCCATATTTACTACCATTTTCCAGTATCCATATTAAAGCAGAGTAGCAGTCTTCGACAGGCTCCGGAAATTTATGCTCAGGGGCTAAGTTATAATCAACTGAAACAACAGCACTTGATGAAAGATTGACAATCTGGGTACAAAAACTTTCATAATTCTTAAGATTTCCAAAAACCCAACCACCTCCATGAAAAAACAATAAAATGGGTAAAGGTGGTTTTCTCTCTGGCTTATATAAACGAAGAGTTATATCGCTTCTATAGCCTCTGATAACAATATCTGTTAAATCAAAAACTTTCTCCGGTTGACTTATCTCAGAACATGTTATCTCATCAGCTAGAATTCTTGCCTTTTCAATATCTGATATAGAAAATGCCGATTTTTGTTTTAGTTTAACTTCCTTTAAATACTTTTTAAATTTGGGATCCATATCCTTTATATCCATAGTCTAAGCTCTCCTTTTTTATAAAAATACAATTTATATATTAGACTTAAAAGCAAAAAGTTATATACAACAGGCCTACGTGTTATATATCAACCAATATATTTCACTTTAAAAAATGAATCTCGTCAGATACCAGCAAGTTCAACATGTTTTTTCACCTCCGGATCAAAATAAGTAATGCTAAATCGATATGTTCTCAAGTTTGCCTGAATTTTCGCCTCATACCTACCCTTCTTCCACAGGATTGTTAAAAGAAAATCTTCATCACTCTCAAGTACTTTAAAATCCCCATCAAATACGGGGTACGTATTACGAAACTTCATCAAGTTAAATATTTTTTTTAAAACAGGTCTTTGGAGATTTTCTTCAATCTCCTCTCGTGTATAATAATGACGGTTGATACTTCTCCCTTCCTTAGAGGTCTTAAGAAATTCGATGTCATTCTCACCAGCCAATAATCCTACATAATAGACCTGAGGAATTCCAGGAGTAAAAAACTGTATAGCTCTTGCCAGTAGATAGGCATCATCATTATTTCCCAGAGCTGAATAATAAGTACAGTTGATTTGGTACACACCAGAACTTTTATAAGTCATTTTTAATTTATATAACATTTTTACATCGACTTCTCTTGAAAATATATGTTCTTTTATTTGCTCAATTTCCTCATCTGATAACAAGTCGTAGACATCTACAACGCCGATACCATCATGAGTATCAAGAGTGGTAAATTGCTTTCTGGGACATTGTTTAAGCCAGCTGATAAGTCGTTTTTTTGAACCACTATATAATGTATGCAATAACAACATGGGTAGTGCAAAATCGTATACCCAATAACCCCTTTCTGCTAGTTTCATTTGAATTGAATAATGTTCATGTGTCTCTGGAAGTATTTCTACATCATAATCTTTTAAGATAGTTTGTATATAATCTAAAAGTTCCCATATATCAGGCTCTATGAAAAAACAGTTGGTCCATCTTTTTTTTATAGTATAGGCTAAAGCATCAAGCCGGATAATGGAAGCAGCTTTACCAGCAAGATATATCAAAGATTCTTTAATAAAGGTCTTTGTTACATCAGCCTTTATATTTAGATCAACTTGCTCATCGCCAAAGGTACTCCAAATTTTTTCAGTAGTTCCATCCTCAAATTCTACGACTACATATGGTGCCTTGGGCTTCCTTTTATAAATAAGTTCAATTTCCTCTTTACTTGGTTCACCGTCCGGCCAAAAATTCTTGTACCTGATAAACATATCAGCATAAAGCGATTGGTCTTTATTCTTGATAAAATCTTTAAAATATTCAGAGCTTGTTGATATGTGATTAATCATAAAGTCGTATATTAAATAGAATTCCCTACTAAGATTTTTGATATCCTCCCATGTACCAAATTTTTTATCTACTTCCTTGTAGCTTAATGGTGCAAATCCCCTATCGGCCGTTGAAGGAAAAAATGGAAGAATGTGAATTCCTCCTATAATCCCCTTAAAATGGGTTTCTAGTATGTCGCTTAACTCTTTAATGTTCTTTCCCATACTGTCAGCGTAAGTAATAAGTACTATTTCATTCTTTATTGCCACGTTTATTAACTCCTTGTTTCTCGAATATGTTTAAGATGCATTTTATAAACTGATCAATCATTTAATCGAACCCTGTATAATGCCCTTGATAATATATCTCTGGAGGAAGAGATACATTAGAATAAGAGGGGCAACTGTCATAACGAGACCTGCCATTAAAAGCCCGTAGTCTACAGTATAAGTTAGATAGAAGCGGTAGGTCGAAAGGGGTAACGTCATATTGGATGGCCTCAGCAATACCAGATTGGGCAGTAAAAAGTCATTCCATATCCAAAGTACATCTAAAACAGCAATAGTTATTGTTGTTGATTTTAAAAGCGGAAAAATTATATGGAAAAATACCTGAGTTCTCGAGGCTCCGTCAATCATAGCAGCTTCCTCTAATTCTAAAGGTATAGATTTTATAAATCCATGGTAGATGAAAACGGCTAAACCAGCTCCAAATCCGATATACAGGTAGATTAATCCCCATATATTATTTATCATTCCAATAAAACCAAATATTCTTAACATGGGGATCATAATAGCCTGGAAAGGAATAAGCATGGCACCCACCATAATAAAAAATATATATCTATTGAATCTCCAACTCCTTCGAACAAGAATATATGCCGTCATAGAAGAAAATAATACAATGAACGCAGTACTGAAAATAGTAACAATAAGGGTATTGGTAAAACTATGCAAAAAATTCATTTTGCTGAATGCCTCAATGTAGTTTTGAAAATTTAATTTATCAGGCAGCGAAAGAGGGCTTAATAGAAATTCTTTAGTTGTCTTAAATGAATTTATTAAAACAAGCAATAATGGTGATATATATAGAATAAACACTATAGAAATAACAAGTAATCTTAAAGAATTATTTATCCTTTTTTTTATCATGCTTCCATCTCCAGTTTCTTACCGAAATAAACCTGGCTAACTGCTACAATAAAAACTACTACGAAAAGGAAAAAAGCTTCAGCTTGTCCAATCCCATACTGCTGGGCTAAAAATGCTTTTTCATAAACATGCATGGATATAAGCTCGGTACTTTTAAATGGGCCTCCCTGAGTCAACGAAAGATTAATGTCATACACAATAAAACCTCTTTGGAAAGATAAGAAAAGGCAGACAACAAAGGAGGGAACCATAAAAGGAAGTATGATGCTTTTTAACTTGACAAAATTACCTGCTCCATCAATGCTTGCCGCTTCCAGCAACTCTTTAGGTACACTCATAAACCCGGCAATATAAATTATCATCATATAACCCGAATATTGCCAGACTGTAGTAACTACTAATGCCCAAAGTGCTTTCGTTGGGTCTCCCAGCCATGATTTAGAAAGAAAAGGAATAAAGGAAAGAAAGTTCTTCCCTATATATACAAAAACTGTAGAAAAAATAAAATTCCAAATAATTCCCAGTACAATTCCACCTATTAAATTGGATGAAAAGAAACCTGCTCTAAAAAAATTATCCCCTTTAATACCACCTGTCAGAACATAAGCCAGGAAAAAAGCGATAACATTAGTTAGTATTACCATTGCTAAAACATATTTTAGTGTTACGGTAAAAGATGTCCAAAAAGCCTGGCTATGAAAAAGAGTAATATAATTTTTTATGCCGATAAAATTATGAACACTGGATATGCCATTCCAATTCGTAAATGTGAGGTATATTCCGAAAATGAATGAACAAATAATAACTGTAAAGAATATAAAAGTTAGTGGTCCCCCAAAAACCAGGTAGGCTTTAAGTTTATCAAAAAAGCGTTTTTCTCTATTTATTGCAAACCCCCTTTAACAGTTATTACACAAATAGTCCTAAATATATTTACTTATAAAATATTTAAAAGTCTGCTATCCTTCAAAACTGTAAAAGAATCTAAATCTTCTTTTTAATAGAATCTAGAAAAGAAGCATCCCCATACACCGCTTTAATTTCATATTTAATTATAATAAATATTCTGAGTTATTATTCAGTCTTTAATAAAAAAATATTACCAATTTATATTTGAGAATGGATTTTAAAGTAATAATATCCTTAGATACCCTCCAATAAAATCCATTCTCTTCAATAATAGAGTTACATCAATGAGTATCTTTATAAATCCATTTCAATATAACTCATCTTTGTATTAAATTATTCTGCTGCTTCTATATTTGCGAAATATGCCTCGATTTCTGCAGCTAACTCTGCTCTATCTATCGTGTCACTCAGATATTTTTGCATTGATGCGCCCAATACAGACCAATGATCCGGAGGTACTGATAATGCCATCGGCTGGATATTACCCTCTGCCATATAGCTTAGGATTGACTGTGCCAATGGATCTGCTGGTGCAATCGTAATGTTTGTGAAAGCTGGAATACAACTCATCTGATTAACCAATGCATCCTGTCCGGATGGACTATATACCAACCAGTTGAGGAATTCCAGAGCTGCAGCCTGCTGTGCCTCATCGTTCTGCTCTTTATCTACTGTTACATATTTAGTAGGACTAGCTGTTATATTAGAATTACCATAATCATCTGCATTATTACTGATAGGTACAGGAACGAAACCATAATCTCCATTTGCTGTATCAAAGCTGGAGATCTGTGGCCATGCCCAGTTGCCCATGAACCAGAAACCTACTTGACCTTGACCAAGAACCTCTGGACCATGTTCATAGGTTGGTGCTAACGGGTCATCTATTTCCAGATTATTTTCCTTCATCAGGTCAAATGTATCCATTAGACCATTGAAATTAGCGTTTGTTATCAGATCAACATTACCTGCTGCTAGATCAGCCAGCCATGCAACTACTCCAGGATAATCAGTAGCTTGTGTACTATAAGATATTGTCAGAAAATGTGCACCCAGTGACCAATCCATTGGTGAGATAGATATTGGTGCAACACCTGTTGCATCTATTGCTGCAAAGGCAGCTGTCAAGTCATCAAGAGTTTTTATGGATGTTGGGTCAACATCTGCTGCACTCAGTACTGCTCCATTATAGATAAAAGCATAGCCTTCTACTGTAAAAGGAAAGGCCACTACACTTCCATCCGACATTGTACCAAAAGCCAAGTTTCCTACTGCAGCATCAGCTATCCACTTTTCATTGGAAAGATCTAAAAGTTTTTCTTCCAATAATTCTATCTGTCCAGCGTCCAACATTGCCAAAGCTGGTGCATTACCTGATGCATACAGGGCTGTAATTCTTTCAAATGGAGATGATCCTTCTGGTGCAGTGATGATTTCCACTGTAACTCCAGGATACTCATCCATGAAAGTCACTGCAGCTTCCTCCAACGCAACCTGTATCTCACTCTTGGAATTCATAAATTGGATAGTAGCTGGTTCCAATACAGCTACTTCTTCTTCTGCTACTTCTTCTTCGGCTACTTCTTCTTCTGCTACTTCTTCTTCGGCTACTTCTTCTTCTGCTGTTGGTTTACAGCCGTATAATGAAAAAGCTGCAACCATCGATATGCTCAATACCAGCACTACTATCCACAATAATGATTTTTTCATTTTCAAAACTCCTTTTCTAATTTTACTTAATCAGTAAAATCTAATAAAATGATTTTTGAGATTTGTTTAGTGCATCAGCCTACCGAACTTAAATGTTACTAAGCAAATCTCATTATTTCCCATTGGTACCATCTCCTTTCTTTGTTTTTAGAAAGAATCTACTTTTAAATAAATTTTTTTTATATATTTGACTTCCCCTCCTTTCAGTTTAGAATTAATTAAAATATTTTTATTATTATGGATTTTTTTTTCTATTTATTTATGATATTTTCTATTACAATTTAAAAAGCAGTAATATTACTCGAATATTTATTTTATTTTTAATACTAGCTTTGGCACCGCTTCCAATTTACATTATTTTTTTGACTAATATTTATAATGTGATAAAATGACGAGATTGGAAGCGTTTCCACTTTTTATTAATTATAGCACTCAAAAATACAATTGCAACTAAATTTTTAATATAATAGTTACAGGAGAGATTTTAAACATTATGAAAAGGTATTCAATATATGACGTCGCAAAAAAGGCCGGTGTAGGCATTGGGACTGTATCCAGAGTCATAAATAATGGTAAGCATGTTAAGAGCTCAACAAGAGCAAAGGTTCAGTCAATTATAAAGGAACTGGACTACCAACCAGATTTTTTTGCCAGAAATCTTGTAAAGAAAGTCAGCAAGACTATAGGTCTTTTAATTCCTGACATAATAAATCCTATCTTCCCTGAAATGGCTAAAGGTATAAGCGATAAAGCCTTTTTAAATGATTACACAGTTTTCCTAAGTAATACTGATGAATCAATTGAGAAGGAAATTAAACAAGTAAATCAAATGATAGAAAAAAGAGTAGATGGAATTATTTTTATTTCTACTGAAATGTGCAATAAAGACGGTGATTATACACACTATATTTACCTGACAAAAAAGAATATTCCGGCAGTTCTTATAAATGGGTCCATTGAAGATGCTGATATTCCTTTTGTTCGGATAAATGAGCTAAAAGCTGGATACTTGGCAACAAGACATATGATAAAAAAAGGTCTAAGAAAAATAGCATTTTTAGGCGGACCAGAAAATTCCATACCAACTATTGAAAAACTTAAAGGTTATAAAAAAGCTTTCAGAGAATACAATCTGGCTATTAAAAAAGAATATATAATTCTGGATAAATACGAAATAGAAAATGGTTTTAAAAATACAGTCAATCTATTAAATATGAAAGAAAAACCAGAAGGAATAATAACAGTCAGCGATGCTTTAGCAATAGAAACTATAAAAGCTGCTCGAGCAGAAAATATTGGTATACCGGATGATATTAAAATCATCGGATTTGACGATATCAAATATTCTTCATCTTTTTCTCCTTCTATTACAACAATAGCACAACCAAAATACAAAATGGGAACTATGGCACTTGACATGTTGATCCATCTTATCGAAAAAAAGGTACTACCTGAAAGAAAAGTTGTTATCGAACCAAAGCTGATACTAAGAGATTCCTGTCCCTGATAGTAAGTCCTTTATAAGTTGATTGTTTATATCAATTTCCCAATCCTTTAATAAATGAAATATATACCTATCCATATAATTGATACAGTTTCGTAATAAATAACGAAGCTTATAAAGAATTTGTCCTGATTTTTAAGGTTCAAAGCTTCTATAAAAATATTTATTTTTTACTGAATTTCAACTTAATTCATTATATTAAAAATAAAGGATTTACAATAAATCAACATTCTAAAAAAGATAAGAGGATTTTTATAAATATAACACAGCACAGACAGTATTCTTATAGATGACTTTGAATGTTACTTTCTTAAGAATTTCAGCATATCCTTCTGGACCTGCTCCATATTAGAAAAAGTGAGGTTATGCCCGTATCCCTTGTAAAGGATCAATTGTGCATCAGGGATCCCTTCAGCAGTAGCACGGACGTCATCTATTGTATAACCAATATCTAATTCTCCGCTCATAATAAGGGTAGGAGCTTTTATATCCTTTAACCTGTTTATAAAATTCATTTCTCTGTCTGCTCTGACTTCGGCAAGGAAATCATTTGGATATTCTATATCCCCCATCATCTTCCCTGCGATTAGCTGTATAAAAAATTTAAACATACTCCTTTTTAATCCAGGCAGCAAGGAAAAGTCCATCATAACAGCCATAGATTTTCCATATTTTCCCTGTTTAAAATAGTTTTCAGACTGCCTCTCCAATTCTACCCCTCTTTTACTCAACCGGTATGCAGCAGAGATAATGACTAGTTTTCTGATCGTATCGGGATGATCAGCCGCCAGATATTGGGCTATCTGTCCTCCGGTTGAAATACCCATCACATCAACAGGCCTTTTAAATTCTTCCCTGATCACTTCTGCATAGTCCTCTGCCATCTTATCCATTAAATAATCCTGAGGTAAATTTGGTCTGCGCCCTATAAGAAATACGGTATATTCTTCTGCAAGCAGCCTGTGTGATTTTATAAAATTTCTTAACATAAAACCGGAAGCCGGTTCGTGTTTGAAAGACAAAGCTTCAATATCAACTATAATATTTTTTTTATTGCCGACCCTTGTAAACGGGAGCCCGTTTTTAAAAAAGCCTGTTTCTGTAAGGTATTTTTTATTTGGATTTTTATTTTCTGTTACCTTCTTCATTAAAGAGCTAACTTCTACTTTTAAGTCCAGGCATAGCTTTAAAAAAGTAAATCTAATTTAATATTTTTTATTTCTCTTTAATATCTTGATGAATTTATCTACCAGTCTTGGTTCAAACTGGGTACCGCTGCATTTCTCCAGCTCTTTTATAGCTGCGTTTTTACTAATAGCCTTTTTATACGGTCTTCCTGTTACCATAGCTTCATAAGCATCGACTATGGTGATTATCCTTGAGAGAATAGGTATTTCTTCCCCCTTTAATCCCTGAGGATAACCGCTGCCGTTCCACCACTCATGAGAAGTTAAAATATATTCAGCAATGCTGGAGAGCTGATGGGAGGCAAGTGCGATTCGATATCCTATTTCAGGATGGCGTTTTATGGTTTCCCATTCTCTTTTGCTCAAGTTCTCCTTCTTGTTTAATATTATATCGAGTATAGCCACTTTTCCTATATCATAAATAGCCGCCAGAAGTGAAAGCTCCTCAATTTTGATTTTTGACAGTTTTATGGATTTTGCCAGCTTTAGAGACATTTCTTTTACTTTTTCGGTGTGTCTTTCAGTCTTGACACTCTTCTCAAACAATATTTTCTCAAGCGATGATATTATCGAACTTATGATACTCTTGGAATCAACCAGCTTGTGCCTGTACATATTGTCTTCTGCTTTTTTGATCACCTTAGAAAAATCCTGGTAATTTTTGTTCTTAGTCGACATTCCCAGGGATATGCTTAAGGGTATTTTGCTTTTTTTGGTCTTAGTGCTTTTATACTTTACCCTCTTTATGATCTCTGATAATACATCTTCATCGGTCTTTGGAAGAAGTATGGAGAATTCGTCTCCTCCCCACCTGGCGACTATATCTTCGGCTCTACAGCATTTTTTAAGGACTTCTGCACAGCCTTTAAGGATTTTGTCTCCTTCCTTATGCCCAAATGCATCATTTATCAGCTTTAGTCCATTGACATCACCGATAATTACGCTTAGCGGCAGTTGCCTCCGGGTATCAAGCCTTTTTAATTCTTCTTCAAAATATGCCCTATTATACAAATCGGTAAGTCGGTCATGAAAAGACATATAGGACAGGCGCTCTTCTGTCTTTTTCCTTCCTGATATATCACGCATTATCCCTTCTATAGCAACCAGTTTTCCTTTATGGCTAAAAAACGGTGTTATTAGTCCTTCATGCCATATTGCCCTGCCGTTTTTATGAGTATATCTGATCTCTACTGGTTTTGAATATTTAAAACTGCCGTCAAGCACCTTTTTAAATATATTTCTGTCTTCCATATGAATAATCTTGTATATGAACTTCGGGTCGTCATAAAACTGTTCGGGAGTGTAACCCAGATTTCTTTTTACCGAAGGGCTGATGTACTCGTACCCTTGTTTAGGGATCAACCTGTATCTAAATACTATATCGGGGATATTCTCAATAAGAGATTTAAAATATCTTTCCTTTTCTTTTAGTTTCCTTAAGGCTTCTTCCTGCTTCATTTTTTGTTTCGCGTTTTGGATTTCCTCCTTTATAAGCGGAATCAGGTTAGAAAGATTATTTCTTGTGATATAATTGTTAGCACCTTTTTTAATAAAAGACACTGCATTTTCCTCACCGACTGAATCCGAAATAACAATAAAAGGGATATCCGGATTGCTTTTTTTTACTATTTCTATGGCGTCTGCAAGATTATCATCGGAAAGTTTATAATCAGTTAATACTACATCCCATTTTTCTTTACTCACAGACCTGGCCGCACTTTTAGAACTGCTTACAATCTTATATTCCGGTTCATAGCCCTTGCTTTTTATTGCATTTATCAGAGCTGAAGCTTTACTTTTTGATTTTTCAATTATCAGTATTTTAATATCTTTATCCACTTTTTCTGTGCTATTCCTTAAATTTGCTTTTGTTAATTATAACCTAAATATATTAATAATTCATTAAAGAAACCCTTTTTTTTAGTATATTTTAATTCTACACGACTTCGCTTTTTATCGATATTTTGATAAAATTGTCAACTAAATATTAATCAAAAAACTTATAGAAATCACCTTAATAATATATTATTAGTCCAATAAAAATTTGAAATTGTTATACACTTTATGATTTATTCCAGTAAAAATTTTGGTACGGCCCTAAAAGAGATAATAGAAAAAAAGAAAATAAAACTCAGAAGCCTGGGTAAAAAAACAAATCTTAACTATAGTTATTTCAGCAAATTAAAAAAAAGAAAAAACTGTCCTCCCATTTCAACCATACAACTGATTTCCCAAGGGCTTGGCATACCCCCTGAATATTTTCTGGAATACAGGATTTATAAGATCAATAAACTTCTTAAAAAAAATCCCTACCTTATCGATACCACACTTGATTATATCAAAAATCTTGCCAGCAAGGATGAACTAAAAGTAGCCGAGAGAAAAAAACCATTCAAAAAGAATTAGATTTATTATATGGTAATCCTGTCAGCTTGATATGATTTGATATGGAACTCTTAGAAATTGAAAAATCATTATATAAGATGTTGAATAAATGTGTGATATGCCCGCACAGTTGTAGGGTCAGCAGAAAAATCGGCGAGAAAGGTTTCTGCGGGGCAGGCTTTGAACCAGTAATATCATCTTCAATGCCCCATCATGGGGAGGAGCCTCCTATTTCAGGAAGTAGCGGTTCAGGAACTATATTCTTTTCTTACTGCAACATGAAATGCGTATACTGCCAGAACTACCAGATAAGCCAGGAACATGAAGGAGTAAAAACCAGTATAAACAGGCTGGCAGACAGCATGTTAATGCTGCAAAATCTGGGCTGCCATAACATTAATTTTGTTTCTCCTACCATATGGATACCCCAGATAGTAAAAGCCCTATCTGCTGCCAGAAACAAGGGGCTTACAGTCCCTACAGTGTTTAACACTGGTGGTTACGACAGTCCCAGGATAATAAAAATGCTGAACGGTATAATTGATATTTATATGCCTGATATGAGATACAGCAGCGACCATATGGCTAAAAAGTATTCAATGGTCGAAGATTATGTACAGTACAACCGGCAGTCAGTCAAAGAGATGTACAGACAGGTGGGAGGATTAAAACTTGATTCCCACGGTGTAGCTGCAAAAGGACTGCTTATAAGACTCCTTGTTTTACCCTATGACATAGGTGGAATAAAAGAGACCCTTGATTTTATTAAATCTGAACTATCCACAGATGTTTACTTAAGCATTATGGCTCAGTATCATCCGACCTATAATGCATTTGATTATCCGAAATTAAGCAGAAGTATCACTGCTAAAGAATATCTGGAAATAGTAAGATATGCCGAAAAAAAGGGGTTCAGCTTCGGATGGACCCAGGATCATATATCACTGGAAGGTAAAGAAAACCTTTTTATGCCTGATTTTAAAGACAAAGACATATTTAAATATTATAAAAAATAGCGGTTATTTTCTTTCCCTCTTCCAGGCCCTAAGCTCTTTAAGCGTGAGTGTGTTTAAAACATCTTTTTTTTCAAGTCCCGCCCTTCTGGCAATGTCTACCCCAAGCTTTATCATATCCAGATTATTGGGGCGGTGGGTATCTGTGTTTATGACTACCCTACCGTTCATATCTCTTACTTTTCTAGCGTTCTCTTCGCTAAGATCCAGCCTTAGAAAATAGGAATTTATTTCCAGAGCTTTTCCTTTTTCAGCTGCTGCCGATATCAGCCTGTCAATATCAATAAAATAAGGCGCCCGGTCGCCAAACACCTTACCTGTAGGATGGGCGATAAAATCAATATATTTATTCTCTACAGCACTTATGCTTCTGGCCGTGTTTTCAGCTTCTGTATTTAAAAAAGATGAATGAAGCGAACCTATAGCAATATCCAGCTTCCTTATAATATCATCAGGATAATCCAATTTACCTGCTTTTCTAATGTCTATTTCCGAACCCATAAGAATCTCATAGTCGCGCTGTTTTGATTTTAGGCTGCGGACATATTCTGTTTTTTCCTTTATCTTTTCTTCATCCAGGCCTCTGCCGTAAAAATTGCTTTCCGAATGGTCCGACATTGCCAGATATTCATAACCGTACTTTTTTATTCTTTTGACCATGTCATCTAAACCTATAAGACCATCACTCCAGGTGGAATGAACATGCAGGTCACCTTTTATATCTTTCATACTGACCAGAGTCGGAAGCATGCTTTTTGATGCCGCTTCTATTTCCCCCCGGTCTTCCCTGAGTTCCGGAGGTATATACTGCAAACCAAGCTTGCTGTAGATTTTTTGCTCATAATCATTAAGATCATTCTGAAAACTCCCTTTTTTCCTAACCTTTCCGGCACTTACAGGAACATTTACTGCTATCTTTGATTTTTCAAAATATCCCTTCCTGGCTGCCAATCCTTCCAATTTTTTTAGATGTTTTTTGCTTCCTGTAGTATACAGCAAATCAACAGCCCAACTTTTGAAGCTGCTTATAATAAATTCAATCTCTATCCCAAAGACAGTTTCAAAGGCAGCGCTTATATTATCTTTTCTTAGATCTTTTTTGGTGAGTTTTTTTATAAAATCAAGAGACCTTATATTTTCAAGCAGTCCCTCGCTCCTGGTAAAATCATACCCGTCGTCATTAAAATAAGGAAGGACAAGAAAATCAATATCCCGAACCGAAGGTTTCTTTCTTCTCAGTGAGCCCACAACCGCTGCACCAGCAATATCTTTTATTTTACCGAGACTGTTATTTATCCTTTTAAGATAGAACTCGACCGGCCATCTTGAAAACCTGTCCTTTATACCTTCCATATAGTCCAGTGATGTCCTTAATCTCTTTATATAAAAATCACTGTCTCTTTCCTTAAATAATTCTGTTTTAGGTAAAAAATCAGTAAAACTTTTAGTGTCAGTCAGCCTGTCTTTTAGCTCTACCAGACTTTTTATATTAAAATTTTCATAGATGGCAAATATCCTTTTTTTACCGAGACCGCTTATTCTTATAAACCTTATCATCTCTTCAGTGTATCCAGACCTTATTTTCTCATATAGCCGGACCCTTCCCGTATCCAGATATTCCTTTATCAACGAGCAGGCCGGCTCTTCCATACCTGGCAGTTTTTCGAGTTTTTCACCTGCTTTGATTTTATCGATTAACTCCGGACCGTCTCGGAGCGTCCTTGATGCTATTATGAGTTTTAATGAGATGTCTTTGTCTTTCGAGTCAGCTCTTAAAATCTCTGCAATATCTATAAGGATATTTGCCAGCTTTAAATTAATCATCTTAGAATATTTTTATATGCTATAATTATTTATTAGAAATACCTAAAACAGGTTATTATATTATAAAATAATACAATTTATGAAAAGCCCAAATAATAATTCTGCCCTCATGAACGATCAAAAATATCAATCTCTTAGAGAAAATATGATTCAGAACCAGATAATATCCCGTGGGATCAAAGACAAAAAAGTTCTTGATGCCTTAAGAAAAGTGCCCAGGCATATTTTTGTAGATGAATCATATAAAAATTCTGCTTACGATGACAGACCTCTTCCCATCGGACACGGACAGACGATATCACAGCCCTATATAGTCGCACTTATGACTGAAAGCCTGGATCTGTCCGGAAATGAAAAAGTCCTTGAAATCGGTACCGGCTCTGGCTATCAGGTAGCTATCCTTGCAGAAATATCAAGGGAGGTCTACACCGTAGAAATAGTCACCTCTCTTTACCAGAAGAACAAGGAACTGCTGAAAAAATATAAAAATATAAAAGTAAGTAATCACGACGGTTACCTTGGATGGGAAAAATATTCACCATATGACAGAATAATGGTGACAGCTGCACCAGATCATATACCTCAACAATTTATCGAGCAGCTAAAAGACGGCGGCATTATGGTAATACCTGTGGGCCCATCAAGCTGGAATCAGATACTTTACAAAGTAATAAAAAAAGGCAGTAAAATAAAAAAAATACATATATGTGATGTAGCTTTTGTACCTCTGACAAGAAAGTAGAAAAAAACAGCCTATTTTTTGCTTTTTATATCACCATTTATACCTATCTCTATAGTTTTTATCGGCATATTTTTTCCCGAAATCTTTACTGAGTCCTTAACCAGTTTGACCAGACTAAAGCAGGAGGGGACTTCCATATAAATCACAGTGATTGAATTTATACTGTTATTTTTAATTATCTCAGAGATCTTGTCCCTATATAAAACAGCATCGTTAAATTTCGGGCATCCGATAAGAAGAATTTTTCCCTTAAGAAAATCATTATGAAAGTCAGTGTAAGAAAATGGTACACAATCGGCACTGATCAGTAAATCCGAATCATTAAAAAAGGGAGCATTTTCAGGCACAAGCATTATCTGGATCGGCCATTGACTGACCTTTGTACCAGTCTTTTTTTCCGGACTGCTGATAGCTGTCTCTTCTTTCTCCTCCAACCTTTCAAGAACTTTTAAACCCGGACACTCGGGATGCGGTCCCGGCTGCCTGCCTACGACAGATTCTTCTTCGGATTCTTCTGGATTTTTAATTCCTTTCTCTTTAAGATACTCAGATGCCAGCCTGTAATATTCTGTTTGATCATGCCCCTTTAGATGTTCAAGGTGTACTTTTATGACATTTCCACCTTTATCTGCAATATTTTCCATAACTTTTTTTTCATCATATTTTTCCGCTTCCCTTTCCACAACTGATATTGCTTCCTCAGAGCATTCTTCCATACATATGCCCAGACCGTCACATAAAAGCTCGCTAATCAAACTGGCTTTATCGTCCATTATCTGAAGTGCCCCCTGCGGACAACTTGTCACACACGTTTCGCAACCTATACATTTATCCTCATCAATTTCTATAATTTTCCTTTTTACCATCCTAACTGCCTCCTCTATATGTAAATATTTTTATCACTCTTTGATTTTAAAATCAAAATACGCCTCCAGACCAAGATGATCCGATACCGTATAGCTTTTAAACGAGCAGTCACTTTCTTTACCAGTCGTCATGCAGTCATTGCTTGAAGATAAGGGATTCCCGTAAAGTTCACTGTCATAACAATACAGGATTTCAGGTTCTTCCGGTACCAAATCAATAATTTTCGGTTCTATATTTACATCACCAAAACCCCCGAAATAGAAAATATAATCTATCCTCTGAGGCCTGCCTTTCTCAACGGCAACACGGTTTCCCAGACTACCATATGAATTTTCATCTCCTGTGATCCAGTCACCACCTATCCAGGTAAAGCCTGGGTCATCCGGTTTTAATTTGAGCCATAAATCTTTAAGGTATAATTTACCCCCAGTATCTATTTCTTCAAAATCTTTGATTTTATCACTAAACTCCTCGTACTCTACAGAAGGCAGGGCCATCAATTCAGGATCATCTTCTGTATTGTAATTATCCGGTGGTGATATTATACCGGAAATCTCCATCCAGTTTTCAGATACATCTGAAGCGACGTTGAAGTCTCCCATAATTATCACCGGACGGTGGTTTTCCCCTTCCGGTCCAATGATCATACCAACAAAATTTAGTAATTCTTCAATATTCTCGCGGCGGGCCTCCGGGTAATCATGGGACTGAAGATGAGTGTTAAAAACATGTATATAATCCCCTTCCAGCGGCCCTATCTGAATCCGTGCATATAACACTCCCTTACCTGCAAGCCTGTCTGTTCCGCTGCTGGTTTTAAAAGTAAAAGCACTGCATGCAGTTATTGGATACCTGGACAGTATCACTAGTCCCCCGTCCTGCTGAAATGGCAGCCAGCCGCTGTCGGGCCCCATTACATAATACGGGCTGCAGACAATTCTTGCATCCTTACCGTTCGGCTTGCTGTTTATTATCCCGACTCCCCAAAAACTCTCTTCTCTTGCCAGGGTTTCCACATCCAGGGCACTGTTCAGGGACTGCCACATTTTCTCCCCGGATTCTTCGAGAGAATTATACCAGTTATTAAAATAATCATACTGCCAGCCTACTACTAAACCATCTTTCATATCGCTGTAAATCATATCATGCCACGCTGAGATGATTTGATCCTGACTGCTTCCGGCAAAGACTTCCTGAAGCCCTATAATATCATACCCCTCTGATATCAATTCAATCATACAGGACGTACGCTGGGCGTAAGCCGGCGCTACAGGCCAAAATGGTATAAGCATGGTATTCTGGTCAAGTATTTTAAGGATTCCTTCATTATCGGATTCAGGGTATTCATCAATATCTGGATTTTTTATCAAATATCTGCTTACGGATACTTCAGGAGCTCTTTCATATAATGAACCCGCGTCAGCCGTGCAACAGGCTGAATAAACAGCTACTAGAAAAAAAATAACAACAGCTGCAGCCAGCACAGCCATGTTTTTTCTTTTAGGAAATATCCTTTTTTTATTCAACTTTTTATAAACTAAGATTTTCCATCATTATTGATTATTCTAACCCAAGTTATTTTGGTATACAATACATACAAAACCTATATTAATATATCTCTGAAAAGCAAAATAGCTGTCTTTGACGATGAGAACAGGAACAATAAACCTTCCGCTGCACGGAGGTAAAGCGCCATACTGGCTGTTTTCCAGGATGAAAGGCCTATCCAGAGAGATAATCTCAATAATTGTTTCCGAATACGGCACCTTAGAGATAATCCGTAGGCTTTCAGACCCGCTGTGGTTTCAGGCGTTCGGATGCGTTCTGGGATTTGACTGGCACTCCAGTGGTGTCACTACTACCGTATGCGGAGCAATAAAGGAATCCATAAAAGGCCTGGAAAAAGATCTGGGCTTTTTTGTAGCCGGCGGTAAAGGAGGGACTTCCAGAAAAACTCCTGCTGAAATTGAAAATGCAGCAAACCTTATGGGAAAGGACTTTGAAGATCTGATATACAGCAGCAGGATAATTGCAAAAGTTGACAGCAACGCTCTTCAGGACGGTTATCAGCTTTACCACCACTGCTTTATATTCACCAAAGACGGGAACACCTGGTCTGTAATACAGCAGGGCATGAATGAAGAAAACAGAATGGCAAGAAGATACCACTGGACATCAGAAGGCCTTAAAGACTATATCTGTGAACCGCATAAAGCCATATGCTGTAATAAAAAAGACAGGGTAATAAACCTTACTGCTGCGGAAAGTGATGAAGCAAGAAAAACAGTGACCCTGCTTTCCTGTGAAAAGCCAAAAAATATCATAGAAGATCTAAAAAAAATAAAAAAATACCACCAAAAAACTTACAATCTTCCCAGAAGACATTATATAAGACTGGATGATATGAGCTTAAAAAGACTGGGAAAGATATTTACCTCCACCTATCAAAGAAGGCCTGAAAATTTTGAGAGGCTTCTTTCACTCCAGGGCGTGGGTCCAAAGACTATAAGGGCACTGGCCCTGATCTCAGAACTGGTATATGGAGTAAAATACAGTATAAAAGACCCGGTAAGGTTCAGTTTTGCCCACGGAGGTAAAGACGGTATACCCTATCCGGTCGACAGAGAAAACTATGACCTTTCGATTGAGATTTTACACAAAGCTGTCAGAGATAGTAAAATTGGTAAAATAGAGAAAATAAAGGCAATAAAAAGGCTTTCTTACTTCTATGGATAAAGAAGAAATAATAAAAACTTTAAAAGAAATAAGTGTCCTTCTGGAATTAAAAAATGAAAATCCCTTTAAAATAAGAGCATATCAGAACTCAGCCCGTGCCCTTGAAACATCAGATATAGAGCTTAACAAGGATTTCAAAATAGAGGACCTTAAAGGCATAAAAGGAATAGGTTCGCATATCGCAGAGAAGATAAAAACACTGATCTACACAGGAAGACTCAAATATTACGAAGAACTTAAGGAATCCGTACCGCCCGGGCTGGTCGAAATGCTCGCAATACCAACCATGGGGCCTAAAAAAATAAAATACCTGTTTGACAATCTTGGTATTAGCAACATCGGCGAGCTTGAATACACCTGCATAGAGAACAGGCTTGTAGATCTGCCCAATTTCGGTAAAAAAACCCAGGAAAATATCTTAAAAGGAATAGAAGTGTTAAAAAAATTTAAAGGTAAATTCCTTTTTGCAGGTGTTATAGAAGAAGCCGAAAAAATACATAAAAAAATAGAAAACTTTAAATATGTCAAAAGAGCAAGCCTCGCGGGAAGTGTGCGCCGTAAAAAAGAAATAGTAAAGGATATAGATATAGTAGCAAGCACAGATAATCCCGAAAAGGTAATGGATTTTTTTACCACTCTGGATGAAGCGGAAGATATAATCGCAAAAGGTGACACCAAATCGAGTATCAGGCTGAAATCCGGTATCAATGTTGATATAAGGACTGTAGAAGACTTTCAGTACCCCTATGCACTTCATCATTTTACGGGAAGCAAGGAACATAATACAGCTATGCGAACGGCTGCTAAAAAAGATAATATAAAAATGAATGAATATGGTCTCTTTAAAAATGACCGTCTTATCAAATGCAGCGATGAAAAAGACATCTTCGCATTCTTTTCAATGGACTGGATACCACCTGAACTGAGGGAAAACTTCGGGGAGATCGAGGCAGCAAAAAACAAGACTCTTCCAAAACTGATAGAGGAAAAAGATATCAAAGGGATATTTCACATCCATACCACATACAGCGATGGAAAAAGCAGTATAGAGCAGGTCTGCGAGCAGCTGATAAAATCAGGTTTTATGTATGCCGGAATAAGTGACCACAGTAAGACCGCTTCATATGCAGGCGGAATGAAAAATGAAGATGTAGAACAATATTTTAAAGAAATAGACAAGCTAAACCTTAAATTCTCAGGCTTTAAAATATTTAAGGGAATAGAATCGGATATCCTTCTTGACGGAAGTCTTGATTACAGCAATAAGATCCTGTCCGGATTTGACTTTATTATTGCCGCAATTCACTCCAGTTTTAACTTAAGTGAAGAACAAATGACAGAGAGGATCATAAAAGCCATTGAAAACAGATTTACTACCATGATAGCTCATCCTACCGGAAGGCTTCTTCTGGCAAGGGACGCTTATAAAGTGGATATAATAAGAGTGATAAACGCAGCAGCAGAAAACAATGTGGATATTGAACTTAATGCCAGTCCATTTAGATTAGACCTGGACTGGAGGATGTGTAAGTATGCAAAGGAAAAAGGAGTAAAGATCTTTATAAATCCCGATGCGCACAACCTAAAGGATCTATATGACTACAGATTCGGAGTCAATATCGCCAGAAAAGGCTGGCTGGAAAAAGAAGATGTACCCAATACTTACGCAGCAGAAAAGATCGATAAATATTTAAAAAGTAAAAGGTCAAAATAGCGGAACCTGTTAATATAATATCAGAATGATCAGGATGAAATATGAAATATAAAAGAAAAAATAAAAGAAAAGGCCGAAGTTACAGAGCCGTATATGAACCTGCGGTAAAAAACATAAAAAAAATAATCAGGATCTTAAATCAGGAATATCCTGAAGCCGATTCAACTTCATTAAAGAACAAAAATGCCTTTCAGCTTCTTATTGCCACCATTCTTTCCGCACAGAGCACAGATAAACTGGTAAACAAAGTCACACCAAAGCTTTTTAAGAAATACAAAAAACCCGGGGATTTTGCCAGTGCAAATATAATCCAGCTTCAGGAAGATATAAGATCAACAGGTTTCTACAGGAATAAGGCAAAAAGCATAATCAACTGTTCAAGGGATATAGTCTCAAGATTCGGGGGCAAGACTCCCGATAATATTGAAGATCTTACTTCTCTGCAGGGTGTAGGAAGAAAGACTGCCAATGTAGTACTGGCAAATAAATTTGGCGTGCAGGCCATAATAGTAGATACCCATGTACTCAGGATCTCAAACAGGCTTGGTCTTACCATAAACTCGGATCCGGTAAAGATTGAATTTGACCTTATGAAAATAGTCCCCAAAAACAGCTGGAGTATTTTTTCACACAGGATAATAGCACATGGAAGGACTATCTGCCTGGCCAAAAAGCCGAAATGCCCCGCCTGCAGGCTTTTGGAATACTGCAGATACGGCCAGGAAAATGCATAGATTCTTTACCTGTACATCAGCGCATAGAGGCTTATATCTTTTTTAGGATTAAAAACTGACTTTCCCCCTGGTCCCAGAAGCTTGATTTTCTTAAATCCCGAATTTTTTGCCATTTTTAAAAAAAGACTTGCCTTTAAGGTGCAGAGATAAGAAGAGTTTATAAAATAGTCTTCCAGCATATTTTTATTGACCGCTGTGATTATAAAGTCTACCCTTGTCTTTATTTTTCCGTATTCAAAGTGCTTGATAAAAATATACGTCCTGCCGTCCTTCTCAAATACCTTCGGGGGATAAAACCTGTTTTTTTCCATGACAATAGAATTAAAGTTCAGAAACTGGGCTATTGCCACGCCGTTTTTCGCCAGCTTCTTTCTTATCTTTTTAAGAGCCTGCTTTATCTTTCTCCGGTCTCCTAAAATAGGAAGAGTATTTCCCAGAGTGGTTATAAGATCAAAATCACCGGACGGGATCTTATCCAGACCTTCAAACCCTTCACTGATCAAATTAACATTGGGTGATTTTACTATATTTTCAGCAGCATAATCTATGTTTTCTTTAGAAGGGTCTATGGCAGTTACTTTTTTTGCATACCCGGAAAAAAGCTGGGCATGATGGCCTGTACCGCACCCTATATCAAGAACACTCTCGATATTGTTCTCTTTAAATATTTTAGAAAAGAAATCCTTTTCCTTCTTTAGTCTTTCTTTCCAGTTTACCTGAAGGTCATAAAACTCAGGGCCTAATTTAAAATTTTTCTCTTCCATCAAAATCCCTCCCAAAATCAAAAAAAGAAAACATCTGGACTTAGCTTGAAATTAAAGTATATTATATATAATGTATACCACCGGCTTAAAGGCAATTCTGGTTAGAGCAAGAATATTATATTTTAATCTAAAGCAGCGGAAATGAAAATAGCAGTCACAGCAGATGTACATCTAAAAACAAAAGAAAAATCTCCCGAAAGATGGAATGCACTATCAGATATCCTGGATAAGATGCTTTCCGAAGATATCACAACTCTTATAATAGCCGGTGATCTATTTAATGAAGAAAGCCGGAATTATTCCGAATTTGACATGTTCTGTAAAAATGAAAAATACACCCAAAACCAGGTCAAATTCTATATAATTCCCGGAAATCATGACCCATCCATCAGCCAGAAGGATTTTACTTCAGATAATATAAAAGTGTTTAGAAAAACTGAAATCATCACATTCGGAGATCCGCCCGCCTGCTTTCTTTTTATACCCTACCAACCGGCAAAGTCTATGGGAGAAGCAGTAGCAGAATATGTAAAAGACCTTACCGAACCCTGGATTCTTATCGGCCATGGTGACTATACTGCCGGCTTCCGTGATCCAAACCCTTATGAGCCGGGAATTTATATGCCCCTGACCAGAAACGATATCCAGTATTATAAACCTGCTAAAGTCATACTGGGCCACATACACAAGAAGATAAATCTGGGCAGGGTCTATTATCCCGGATCATCCTGCGGCTTGGATATAAATGAAACCGGCAGGAGGAGTTTTTTAGTCATAGACACTAACAGCTTTGATATTAATGAAAAAGAAATAGACACCGACCTTATATTCTTTAATGAGACTCTTATCTCCCTGCCTGTTGCAAATGAGTTTGAATATATTGAAAGAAATATCAATGAGATGGTAAAGAGATGGGATATAAATAAAAATGACATACCAAAAGTTCAAGTACGATTAAAAGTCAAAGGATATACATCTGATAAAAATAGGCTTCTTAAAATAATCAAAAAGGCGCTTAAAGATTTTACCTTTTACAATAACGAAGAGCCTGACCTTACTGAAGTTTCAGTATTTGATGATCCGGAGAGAACAGCGGTGGTGGAAAAAATAAGGGATGAGATCGAAAAACTTGACTGGGATGACCAGATCACTTCAAGGGAAGACATCATAGAAAAAGCTCTTCATATAATCTTAAAAGAATAATGGTTCTGCGGGGATCAAGGATTCATGGGAATAAAGATTGATAAAATATCAGTAAAAGAGCTGGGACCTATCAAGAATTTTACCGGCAGTTTTGGTATATTTAATCTGATATACAGTATAAATGAGAAAGGAAAGACTTTTCTTACTGAATTTATAATCCGCTCTTTATTTAAAAATATCAGCCGGTGGAGTTATTTAAGAAAAGGTGGAAAAGGAAAGGTCTCCATAAGTGGCCTTGAAGAACAGCCAGTTGATTTTTCTCCCGCTTCTTCTAAAAAATTAGAGGACTGGTGGGCAGTCAGTGAAAAAGGACTTCCCACGTCAATTGCAAAGCTCCTGATAGTAAAGGGCGGAGAAGCCGGGATAGAAAACGGCGAAGGGATAAGTAAATTTTTTATCAAGGAAGTATTGTCCGGCATAAATATACTGGATAAGATAGACAGCGATACCAATATTTCAAGGACGGTAAAAAATGCAGAGGTAGAAGGCAGCAGGATAAGCATCGCAAAGGCCGGTGAAGGCAGCAAGTACCTTGCTAAAAAAAGCGAACTGGAAAATATTGAAACGCTTTTTGAAGAAATAGAATCCGAATATACTCAGGGAATAATCAAGACCTGCAGAATCGAGGAGAAGATCCTGGAAGACAGGCTGGCACACCTTGACAGGGCAAAAAGGCACCAGGCTTATCTGATCTCGGAAAGAATAAAAGAGCTGAATTCTGAATTAAAGAATATCCCCGAAGATGAATTGAATAAGATAGAGACTGACATTTCACGATATTCAGATAAAAAAGAATCCTACAGACAGCTGGAAGAAAAATATAAAACAGCTTTAAAAGACAGTAAAGATCTTGGCTGGCTTGAAAGCGCCCTTTCATATTACAGGGATCTTTCTACAAAGACAGCAAAAACACCCTCAAAATTCCTGCTTGCATTATGCAATATTTTTGCAGTTGCCGGTACTGCTGCCGCAGTTTTATTTTTCCTAAATCAGAGATTTTTTACTATCCCTCAGAACATATTTTTATTTTCCATACTATTTTTCTTTTTGGCCTCGATTGTATCCTTTTTTATATATATAAGAAAAATTCGCAGCTTTTCAAAGCAGGCAGCTCAGGGCGAAGAACTGATCAAAATCAAAGAAGGATTTAAGGAAAGAACTGGAAAAAGACTTACCGATATTGCTCTTCTTGAATCAATTTTAAACAATCAGAGGGAATCAAGAAGCAGGTCTAATACAATAGAAGAACAGACCGGTATTCTTAGCAGCGAGCTTAAAGAACTCAACCTCTCTATTAACCGGAAAATAGCAGCCTTTACCGGAAAAGAAGCCGTCGAGCAGAACTGGAATTCAGTAACCTCCCGTCTTAAGCAAACCAACAGGGACCTAAGGGACCGTATAGATAAGGAAAAGGATGAAATCCGTAAACTGGGGATACCGGAAACTGATTATCTTTCAGAAGAGGTAAATATCAAATACAGCCAGCAGGAATACCAGGAGATCCAATCAAAAATGGCGCGGATACGTGAAGAAGTCGAAAGCCGGGAAGACAAAATACAAAAATTGAAATACAGGATCTGCCAAAAGACCGGAGATGATCTTAGCATCGGCTGGGAAGAGCTTATTGAAAATCTCCGGAAAAAAAGGCAGGATGTTCAAAATGAATTAAGAGAAGTCACCGCCGGTATTGTGGCAGGCTTCAGCGTTCATAAAATCATCTCTGAATTGCGCCTGGAAGAAGACGCTAAGATACAGGAAGGGTTGAAGTCCCAGGTAGTCCTGAGTCCCTTAAAGGACATCACTCAAAGATACAGCAGGCTTGCACTTGATGACAGCAGGCTGATTGTTTCAGACCAGTATGACGATTTTGATATAAAGGATTTAAGCACAGGAGCTAAAGAACAGGTAATGCTGGCGCTGAGGATCGGGTTTACATCAAAACTTCTGGGAAAAGATGCCCTCTTTTTGATCCTCGATGATGCATTTCAGCATTCAGACTGGCAAAAGAGGAAGATCCTTATAGACAAATTAGCGGACATTTCAAAAAAGGGCTGGCAGATAATCTATCTCACTATGGATGATCACATAAAAGAATTGTTTGATAAAATCGGTAAAAAACTAAAAGAAGGCAGGTACAGCAGTTTTACCTTATAGATCACGATGCTCTAACTTGATTTGACCCTATCAGGAAAGATTATTACATCCGAGTGGTAGACTTTACCGTTTATAGTTATGCTGCCGAAATTATATGAATTTATAATCATAATCCAGACACCCTTCCGCATACCTATAATACTATATATTATAAAAACGGGAGTCTGTCTTTTTTTAAGAAAGCTACTGCCTGACTGGATGCTACTACCTTATTTGAGCTGTTTCTTACAATCACATTATAGGTGGCTATTTTGTTTCCCCGGCTGACCTCTTTTGCTTCAGCCCTTAGTATATCTCCCGTCATAGAGGGTCTGATATAGTTTATATTGACATCCAGCGCTACGGCAACAGTACCATAGGAATTTGCAGCAGAACCAAAGGCTACATCCATCAACGAGAAAACAGCTCCCCCGTGAGTAATAGAGAAGATATTTTCATATTTTTTTAAAGCTTTCATCTCTACCAGGCTGTAACCCTGCCTGAGTTCTATCACTTTAATACCGAAAAGCTTTGCATACGGTTCTTCTTCAATACTTTTTTTAATCTTTTTCAAAAATTGCTCACTCATGATTTATTTATTTCTTTCTCCGGCTTTCTCAAGCCTTTCATGCTTGTAAATATTGGAAAGTTCAATAAGCCTGTTATGGGGGCACGCTTTGATGCACTCGCCGCACAGTGTACATTTTGAAAAATCGAATTGTGGAACAGCCCTTTCCTCATTCCAGATTAAGGCTCCATTTTCACAAGCCTTAAAGCATTTCCTGCAGTGCAGACAGCCTTCATCACAACGCTCTCTTCCCGGGATATTCCTTATAGATTCATAGCTGCATAAATACACTATATTGGCATCCGCAGGTACCAGATGGATCAGTTTTTTAGGACACTTGGCCACACACAGACCACACCCGGTACACTTATCTGGGTCTATTACTGCTACTCTCCTTTCCTCATCAATGGTTATTGCATCATTAGGGCATACTGCCACACAATCACCTAATCCGAGGCAGCCGTAAGGGCATCTCTTATACCCACCAAGGAGATTGGCTGCAGCTTTGCAGGTCTTAATACCGGCATAATCGCCTATAACATCTGAAATTCCATAACATTGTACCACTGCCTTTTTATTTATCTTGGAAGGATCCACTTCAATATGCAGTACCTTTTCCAGTCCTTTGAGCATATCGGGATTCTGTAGCACTGTAGAACAGGTATTAGTAAAGAATGTATCCTTATTTTTTGCCAGCGCCTGCGCATAGGCAAAACACCCCGGAAAGCCACAGGCACCGCAGTTCATACCGGGAAGTTGTTCTGCGATCTCCTCAGCTCTCCTCAGAGTATCAGCTTCCTTGGGAAGAAACCTGTTTACCAGAAAAATCAGTATCCCGCATACAATCCCAATCGAGCTTAAAATTAAAATAATAAATCCGATATTCATAAAACCTCAAATCCTAAAAATCTTTTTTATCTTATACCATTCCGCTGAATCCGATAAAAGCCAGCGCCAGAAGCGCTGCAGTCATAAAGGCCACAGGAAGCCCCCTCATAGACTGAGGGCTGTCTGCAAAATCGAGTTTTTCCCTTATACCCGACATTATAATAAGTACCAGAGTAAATCCGATCCCTGCACCCAAAGCGCTTACTACACTTTCCAAAACTGAATAGCTCTCTGATGAATTTATAAGGGTTATGCCCAGCACCGTACAATTGGTCGTAATCAGAGGCAGATAAATTCCCAGCGCCTTATACAATGCTATGTTGGTCCTCCTTATTATAAGCTCTACTATCTGTACCAGAGATGCTATGACCAGAATATATATTACGATGTTCATAAACTCAACATTGTAAGGTACCAGTATATAGTTATAGATCACCGAAGTAGAAACAGAAGCGATAAGCATCACCAGTGTTACCGCTATACCCATGCTGAAAGCATTGGACAGTTTCTTAGATACTCCAAAAAATGGGCACAGCCCAAGGAACTTGGACAGGACTATATTGTTTACCAGAACCATTGCAATAAATATGGTAAGAAGATTATTCATTTTTTATCACCCCTATCCACCTGAACAATGCCAAGAGACTGCCTATTACCAGAAAAGCTCCCGGAGGAGAAACAAAAAAGGCCAAAGGATGCACTGAAAGACCCGGCAGTTTGAACAGCTCTCTTCCAAATATCTCCAGGCCTCCCGTACCCAGCAGTTCTCTTGTAAATGAAATCATAAACAGAGCAATGGCAAATCCTATACCGATACCCAGCCCGTCTGCAATGGAAAGCACCACTGGATTTTTAGAGGCAAACACCTCTGCCCTGCCTAAAATAATACAATTTACCACAATAAGTGAAAGGTAGATCCCAAGCGACTGGTGAAGCGGTGGAAAATATGCCTCAAACACCAGGCTTAAAATAGTGACAAATGTAGCTATCACCACAATAAACACCGGGATTCTGACAAGATCCGGTGTAGCTTTCCTTATACTGGAAATTATTATGTTCGAGCACAGCAGGACAAATATAACACCGGCACTCATACCAATGGCATTACTCACCGAATTTGTTACTGCCAGAACAGGACAGAGTCCTAAGGTAAGTATAAAAACCGGGTTTGATATAATAATACCCTTTGCAAATTCCCTCCAGAAACTGCCTCTATTTTTATTTTCATTCATTCTTATATTATCTCCCTTTTATATTCAGGATACAGATAGATCAATTATTTAGACTTTCTATTATTTCAACCATCTTTTCCCTAACAGTATCAACCACAGCTTTTGAGCTTATTGTAGCACCTGTAATGGCATCTATCATGCCGTCATCTGATTTAAGAGTGACTTCGCTTGCCGATAGACCTTTAAACTGATCGGTAAAGGCACTTTCGGCTATCCTGCCCCCGAGACCCGGGGTCTCTGTCTGCTTAAGTATGGATATATCTTTGATGCTGAAATCACTGCCCAATCCGACCAGAATATCAATATCACCCCCGTAACCGCTCCCGCTTGCTATAAAGGCATATCCTGCTTTTTTACCCTCCTGGTATATCATATATACTTCGTCTTCAAGTTCGTATTCACTCATCTCAGGAAAGATTTTTTCCAGAGTACCTTTGATCTCTTCGCTCCTTCTTTCTTCTACTATAGATGAGGTCACACTATTGAGTGCTATCAGCAGTACAACAGAGACAGTTACAATTACTGCCAGAAAAACAACCGGATATGCTTTATTTGTTAAAATTTTACTGCTCATTTTTTCTTCTTCTTAAAAAAACCAAATGGTTTTACTCTTACATACTTGTCTATTAATGGAGTGAATGCGTTCATAATGAGTATGGAAAAACACACCCCCTCGGGCAGGCTGCTGAAATTTCTTATAAGTACAGTCAGTACACCCAGGCCCACACTAAATATTATTCTACCGTTACCCGTAACCGGCGAGGTAACATAATCAGTAGCCATAAAAAAGGCACCGATCATAAGGCCTCCTGCCAGGACCTGGAACAGTACATCTTCCCCCAGCAGAAAAGAACCCAGAGCTACTGTCCCAATATAAAACAACGGGATCCTCCAGTCTATTATCCGGAATATAAAAAGGATTGCTGCTCCTATCAATATGAACATTGCAGATGTCTCTCCCAGAGAACCTCCGGTATTACCAAAAAACAGATCTTTGTATAAGGACAGTTTGTCAGGAATATGGGCAAAATTCTCACTTAAGGGTGTTGCCCCAGTCACAGCATCGTAACTGAAATGAGGGGGAAGAACCCAGGTAGTCATCTCCTGCGGAAAACATACCGACAGGAAAGCCCTGCCTGCCAGAGCCGGATTGAATATATTATAACCCAGACCTCCAAAGGCTTCCTTTACAACAGCAATGGAAAAAAAAGCTCCAATTATGACCATCCACAGAGGAATCCTGGGCGGCAGGGTAAGCGCAAACAGCAGCCCGGTGATCACAGCGCTGCCGTCCATTATAAACCTTTTTTTTCTGAGTTTTTTTATGGCAAATTCGGTAAGTACAGCCGTCGCTATACTGGTAAGTATTATATAAATGGCATAATATCCAAAAAAATAAATAGATGCTGCAGCAGGGAAAAGAAGGGCAATAACGACTATATACATTATTTTAGTCGTTGAAAACCCTCTCCATATATGAGGCGCATGAGATATCAATATTTTATTTTTTTCCATCTTCTTACAATTTTTTAGTTTGCAGCATACTCTTTCCTGTTTTTATATATCCGACAATAGGAATACCTGCCGGGCAGACATAGGCACAGGAACCGCACTCTATACAATTCTCTATATAATACTGCCTGCAGCCCTCAGCAGAACCTTTTTTTACATATCTTACATATACCAGCGGCATAAGATCCATAGGGCATATACTCACACATCTCCCGCAGTTTATGCAATTCTGCTCGACTCTGGCCTTTCCTTCCTTTACCAGTATGCAGTTGACCCCTTTTGTGACCGGAAAATCAATATCGGCAATGGCAGTACCCATCATAGGCCCCCCGATGATCAGATAATTGACATTGCTGCCCATTTTACCGCATGCCTCAAGTAAATTACTTACAGGGGTACCCATTCTTACCAGCAGGTTTTTAGGACTTGCGACTTCACCTGTTACTGTGACCACTTTATCCATCAGAGGCCTGCCTTCTATTACAGCCTCATAAACCGATTTTGCAGTTGCCACATTATTTACTATAACTCCCACATCCATAGGAAGACCTCCCATTGGAACAGTCCTTTTCAATATGGTCCTTATTAGTGTCTTCTCTGCTCCCATGGGGTAACTTGATTTAAGTGATACTATCTTAAAGGTATCTTTAAAGCCCATTTTTACTATGAGTTCTTCAAGATGATGGATGGCATCTTTCTTGTTATCCTCTACTGCAATATAAATATCTTTCGGCCTTACGGTTCTGCTTATAATATAGAGGCCTGCAAGGACTTTTGCTCCATATTCAAGCATTATTCTATGATCGGAGGTTATAAAGGGCTCGCATTCACAGCCGTTTAAAATCAAGGTATTAATCTTTTTATCCTTAGGCGGGTTAAGCTTGACATGCGTGGGAAAAGTAGCACCGCCCAGGCCCACGACTCCGGCTTCCCTTATTTTTTCAAGAATTTTTTTCTTTTCAAGAGAGCGTATTATTTTTTTCAGCTCAGAAAAATCATCTGAGTTTTCTATATCAAACAGCTTTTCAAGACCAACCCACTGGTCTTCCCCATCAGACTCTATCACCAGAGCATCCATAAGTGCACAGGTGGCTGGATTTAAAACCTTTGTGACTTTTGAAACACTGCCTGAAATCGAAGAATGGATAGGCGCAGAAACATAACTTTTAGAATCAGCTATTTTCTGTCCTGTTTTTACTATATCTTTTCTTTTTGCTGAAGATTCGCAGGGAGCACCTATACTCTGCTGAAGGGGTAAAATAACTTTTTCCGGGACCGGAAGTTCTTCTATCGGTACCTTAGCAGTTATTTTATTTTCCGGTAGAGAAAGTCCGCGAAATACACTTTTTTTCTTAATTACTATTTCCATTTGTATTTATAAAAAGTAAAAAAGTCATAGGTAATTTTAATCAATATATTCTAAAAGTCCAGAAGATTTAGATATTTTTCTATCACTATCTATTATCAATGCCTCAATATCTTCCTGAGATTCTACCAGTGCCATTCCATCAACAGGACCCATTACAAAAACAGAAGTTGCCAGAGCATCAGCTTCCATACATGAATCTGTTATTATAGTCACACTTATACAGCTGCTAGCAGAATACCCTGTTCTGGGATCGATTATATGATGCACCTCTTTTTCAAGATCATAATAGCGGTGATACCCTCCAGAAGTAGTAACTGCCCTGTCCGCAACAGTAAATGCTGTAATAGTATTTTCTGTATCATCAGGATCCTCCAGCTCTACTACCCATTTTTCTCCACCTGTTTTGGTGCCCATTGCATATAGATCACCTCCTGCATTTACCAGAGCCTGCCTGATACCGTAATCTCTTATCACTTTTATTGCTTCATCAACAGCATAACCTTTGGCAATAGCATTAAGAGTAATAGACATTCCGTCTGTTATAAATTCTATCCTGCTGTCATTGACTTCTATCATATCGGAACCTATGAAATCAAGAACCTCACTTATTTTCTCAGCCTGTACTTCCTCGCTTTCCTGCCAGAGACCCCCGCTCCAGAGATCGAGCAGGGGCTGAACGGTTATATCAAAACAGCCTCCGGAGATATTGTAATAATCAATAGAATCATTTATGAGTTCTAAAAATTCAGGAGAGGGATTCTCCAGATAACCGTTTTTATTAAGTATTGATGCTTCGCTGTCCTCATCATAGACAGAGGCAATATCGACAATTTCTTCCATCCTCTCAAATGCTGCATCTATAGCTTCAGTACCGGTCTCCTCATCCGAGAAGACTGTTATGCTTACATATGTACCCATAAGTTCCCTGGTTTCTTCTATTCTATCAATGGTTCTGAACTTACAGGAGCCTGAAGGCAGAAGTAATAAAATAAACACTAAAAAAACACCTATAATAATAGGTGTCCTGATATTACTGTTAAAGATTTTCACATAGGCCCCCTTGCACTTTGTTTATTATTTTATTCTTAAATAGTTTTATCCTGTGATCTTCTAAGCTTCAGCAGCAGTGAATCTCCACTCAGATTTACATCATTATATTTTATTGGCTGGTCTTTTTCGATATCTTTCTTTAAAACACAACCTTCAGAAAGCCCGACAGGAAGCAAATCTTCCTTTTTGGCTGTTCTATATTCTTCAATAAGACCGTAAACAGTATATCCTCCGATACCATCAAGCTTCTCACCCTCTTTCAGGTCCTTTTTAGCCAGAGTGATTACTTCTGATATCATGCCGTATTCAGGGACCAGGGTGGGTTCACGGTAAAAGTAAGTCCTGGCGATAGTTATAGGGGTTTCAATACTGGTTAGATGATAGGGCCTGTAAAGCAGGTAATAAGGTCCGCTTCCCAGCATAAGATATTTAAGATCCGCCTTTATGGTTTTATTTTCTGTGGTATAAACCAAAAAAACACCGGGGGCAAGATCCCCAATCGCAAAATCAACTACGCCCTTTTTTGATAATATTCCACCGTCTTCTTTCAAACTGAATACGCTGATAAGATCTTTTATATCTGCTCTTGGCCCGTGCATTCCCCTGCAGTCCGGGATAAGCCCGGTTGAATTTGAAAGGCAGGCCATCTCTATCATTGACTTGGTACCGTCAACAAACGATGTCATCATCTTTGGGCTTGAACCTTTGCTCTTGGCATAGTCTTTAAGTGTTTTCGGATTTGCATATCTATCCAGTGGATTATTCTTACCCTTTCCGGCTGCAACTACCTCCAGTCCCAGTGCATCTGCAAAATCATATAGTTCCTTCAGCGCAGCTGGCTCATCACCTGCTGAAACAGTATATACCACTCCTGCATCATCAGCGAGCTTTTTAAGTTTCGGTCCTATTACTACATCAGCCTCTACATTCAAAGTCACTATGTGTTTTTTATGTAAAACAGCATTGTATGCTATATATGCTCCTGCTCCTGGATTACCGGTGGCATCTATTATCATATCCACATCATCAAGGGCAAATAATATATCAAGTTCATCCGATACTATTATCTTACCCTTTTTTGCCATCTGATTTATTTTCTCCCTGGTCTTATTGTCCAGATTTTCACCCTCTGCTTTGATCATGCTTTTATCATTTTTCACATCTATACCACCTCTGTAACCTATAAGCATAATCTCATCATCACTTATATTGATTTCCCTTAATATACTTCTGATCCTTTTTACATCACGGTTTGCCACTGCGACGACCTGTATTCCGTCAATTTCCCTGATATGGGATATCAGTCCCCTGCCCATCTGGCCTACCCCTGCTATGGCGACCTTTATGGACTTTCCCTTGTTTTTAAGATTCTTTAATTTTTTGTTAAGACCAAGCAAAAAATTCTCCTGATTAAGATAAAAAATATGGCAAACAGAAGTAATTATATTACAATCCTATTTATCATTAAACCATAAATGTTAGCTTAAAAAATCTATATCACTCAAACTGCAGAGATTCCAGCATATTACTATATACCTTATCTGCAAACCCTTTATAATAAACACCGGAAATTTTTTTAAAAAGATAAAGCATATTTGTCCTGCTTATAAAAATAAAATCAATATCCCAGCCGTCTTCGCCTTCACCCGGATAGCTGTAATTTATCTGGCTGTAGATAATATCACCAATTTCACCTGTGCCTTCTGTTTTCTGGACTTCTATATCCTCATCATTTGAAATTACCACATCTATATCTTCTACCATTTCATCAGCTAAGTCAGAATATTCTTCCTTACCCGGGAAATACCCTTTCTTTAAGACCCTCATACTTATAATGACATCTATATAATCAGGATCAGGGATAAAATCTACCTCAATACCGGTATCGTTTTCCTCTTCCTTGTAGCTCCAACCATCAGGATAATTAATAGAGAATTTATAATCCTCACTCTGGTAAATCTTATTCTGATCATAAGCAGCATCAGGCATTTCCCTTCTCACTATTTCAAAAGCATAGCTGCCGTCAAGCGAGCCGTTATAAAAGACTTCCAGCCTGTAGTCACCGATCGGCCAGGGCTCATCATTTGTTATTACAAACACGATATAACTTTCCAGATAATAATCATCCTCAATGATAAATTGCTCCTCGCCCAGCAACCCGTTTTCGCCCTGGTACCATTTAACGCTTATAGACTCGTCCTTTTTCTTACAATTCAATTTTACTGAAGCATTAATTATATCGTCAGGATAAAATTTATCAGAAACATTCTCAGGCTTTCCTAAATCATCTACCTCATTTGAGAGTATGACCTCTATTATTTCAAGCTCTGGAGGTTCAATAACAAAATCAGCACTATTTATAAGCTGGCCGTTGTGGTAAAAATCAACACTGTAATTTCCAGGTTCTCCTATAATGCCGCCCTCTTCACCGGGTACAATGTAATTTGAGAGGTAGCCTTCCATATAGCCGCTTTCATTTTCAGAATAATTACCTGTTGAATCAGCGATTACTTCTTCAGTATCTCTGTTCCTCCAGATAAATTTCCATACATCCTCTGCTTTTACTCCGGATGCATCAACGACTGCAAATATTTTTCCCACTCCTGTATCAAAGCTGTCTTTTATTCCTACAGGGGCGAAAGTATCTGCGTCCACTTCCAGGCAAACTACCAATTCGCCGAATTTTAATTCCGGCCTGCAGGAGGGAATAAGAAAAGCAAATGTCATCACAACTGAAGCTGTTATTATAATCATTAGAGTTTTTACTGCATTTTGATTTTTCATTTTCATATTGAGAAGATATCTAAGAATATTTAATTTATATTAGCAACAACAGGCAGATGATCCGAAGCAGTACTGTAAGGCACATCCACATCTGATATTTCCAGATCTTTTGTTACCCAGATATAATCTATCCTCCTATAGGGCTCATAGTGTACCCAGGTCAGTTTTTCTTCCTCCCCCAGTTCAAGCTGTGAATCTATAAGTCCTGCATTATACATCTTTTTAATTTCAGGCTCGTAAATTTCTGCATTAAAATCCCCCATTATGGCAGTCCTTTCTAATCCACCCCATTCTTCCAGGATTTTTTCTACCTGCTCTTCCCTGATCACGCCTTCATCTTTTATGTGATGAATATGCACACACATCACATGTATGTTTTCTCTCCCTTCAAGCTCTATCTCGGAAAGAAGGTAACTTCTCCGGAGCGGTGCACCCAGCCTTGGCAGATATCCGCTCTTCATTAGTTTTAACGGATACCGGCTTAAAACAGCATTACCCCACACGGCATCCGATGCAGGCATAAATAAATAGTCCATATCCAGCCTGTCCGACAGCCATAAAAGGGTATCTGTAGAACCATTTATGACCCATCCTCTGGAAACTTCCTGAAGGCATACTACATCAGCTCCGCTGCTCTCAATGACTCTGGCAATGCTTTCAAGGTCAAGGTAACCTTTAATGTTAAATCCCTGATGGATGTTGTAATCCATTACCCTGACAGGTCCTTCTTCACAGGTATCCCTGTCTATATTTTTAGGAGGAAGGAGCATAATGAGCGGCGCTACAAGCAGGGCTGCTATAAGATAAAGAAACGCGAGTTTAATGCCTGTATATTTTTCATTTATGCTTTTAGCTTTAACGCCCCCGAGTGCTAAATTTTTAAGGCAGGATGAGATCAGAGCACAAATTGATATTAAAGCAGCCGTTACAATAGGAATCACCCAGTTCCCAAAAGGCAAATTCAGGTCATAGCTGCCATAATACATAAAGGCAAAAATAAAAAATACCAGTCCTCCGACACCAACGGCAGAAGTATCTTTCCAGGGAACTTTTACTTGCAATGTAACTGACGCTTTATTTAAGACTACCATAAGCAGCCAGAAAGCTCCTATATTTCCCAAAATCACCTGCAGGATATACAAATATCCTGAGATATCAGGCCATAAAGACAACAGCAGAAATAAAATTCCGAGAACAGTCAGCGGGATCCTGACCTTCTTTATAAGAAACAGATATATAAACCCCATTGCTGCAATATTTGAGAGCAGTATCACTGCCAGCGAAACACTTATTCTATTTCCGGTAACTGCATCAAGCGCAGCAATATTTTGAAACTTTAAAAGCTGGAGAAAAATAAAAGGCATAAATACAATCAAAGTATAGAAGACAGACCTACCCCCATCAGAAGGTCTGGTATCACCCAGATCGCGATAAACATTGTAAACCATCCATAATTTTGCTATTACAATAATTAGAACGGCAAAGGTTACATACCAATCCTGCCTCCATATCATGTCCCATGTCCCAAAAAGACCGCTGACAGCAGTGGTAAGGCTGATACCAAAAATAATACCAGGGAAAAAAGTAGATAAAAGATCGATTTTTTTCTGCTGGACCAGGGATATGAAAAAAACAAAGCTTGCCGCCCACAAAATAGTGCCCAGAGCCGATACCGCAAGGCTAAACGGAGGCCAGGGGTTTATCTGCAGGACAAGTCTTGTAATCCCAATACCTGCTGCGAGAATCCACAATATGACGCCATACCTTAATCTGTATAAAAAAGCTGTGGCAAAGACCAGTATAAAGGTCACAGCTGCATAAATGCCTACATCTGTAAGTGATATATTCGGCCTTTCTCTAAAGAAATTTACCAGCAGGGATAGAAAAACTTTGAGGATCTGCAGTCCGAAAAAAATATTTATGGCTACTATTAAAAAATAAAGCCACTTTGAGTTCTTAATTGGTGTTACCTCTTTCATTTTTTATACATTATAACTAATTGCATTCTGTTTATCTATTTATAAAAGGCCTATGAAGGCTGGCCTTTATTGGGAACCACGCATATAATGCTCATCCCATTTTCACCGGCACGGAACTGATGAAGCTCTGAGGGCTCTACGAAAATAAAGTCATCCTGTTCGATCCGGATCTCCTCTTCACCCTTAAAAACATACCCATCTCCTTTTATAATATAGACTTCATGCTCCCACTCGTGGCTGTGTCTGGGTGTATAGCCATCAGGGTCTATTTCAAAAAGCCTCATGGCAAAATTAGGCGTACCGTCTTTGGCAGTAAGCATGGGGTAAAACCTGATCCCTTTCATGTCCTCATTTTCTTTGATCTGAGGGTTATGATCTCTTTTCTTCTTGATTATCACAAGCACTCCTTTAAAGCCGGATATAATAAAATAATAAAGATTATATTAGATTACAATAAAAATAAATATATATAAAAAAATTTTTTATCCTTTTTCTGCCAGAAGTTTTATTTCTTCAAAGATTTCTTCCAGCGCACTTCCTGCCATCTCATTCCATACTTCATATGCAACCTGGTCAAAATGTGTCCTGCCCTTATCTATTATAATATATTTTTTCGCCATTGCAGGAAGACTTCCTGCCGGGGTTATCTCAAGACTTGAACCTATGACCAGTAGAACATCACTGTTTCTTACTTCTTCTGCTGCCTTTATAAAACAATCTGGAAGCTCATCTCCAAATAATACCACATCAGGCCTTAATATCCCCCCACAGCTGTCACATACTGGAGGTATGCTTCCGCTTTTTACCTTTCCTACCAGAAGGTCAAAACTTACCTTTTCGCCACAGGATATACAATGCCCTTCTCTTAAGTTTCCATGAACCTCATATACTTTTTCTGAACCGGCTTTCAGATGAAGACCATCAATATTCTGGGTTATGACACCTGAAACAAGGTTTTCCTTTTCCATTTCTGCCAGAATATAATGTGCTTTGTTAGGCTTTGCTTTTCTTATTTCCTCAAAGAAACCAAGCATTGGTGCCGCCTGCCTATAAAAACTTTTTGGATCTCCATACAGCTTATCGCTGGTCATTATTGAAGCATCAAATCTTGACCATATTCCTCCCGGACTTCTAAAATCCGGTATCCCGCTTTCGGTTGAGATCCCTGCTCCTGTAAGGACCGCTACCCTGCTGCTTTCAGATATTACCTTTGCAATTTTTCTTGATTTTTCTTTATCCATAATCATTTATATAATATTACATATCTTATATAAAATCTTCTAATTTAGATTATAATTTTGGCATAAACAGTTGACATTTTACACTTATTATTTTAAAATTTTTTGCTTGTATTTGTAAAAACGGTTCCTCACAAGAACGCTTTTATCACAATTTAGTTCAGTAAAAGCTGTTACTTATACCGTTACCCTTACTATAACAGTATACCAATAACAGACCAGTTAATTCGTACCAAGGAGAAAAACTTGAAATCTATAATTGAATCATTTACAAAACATAAAGAATTTCTACCAAAACTACTCACTATAGCAACTCCTATAGTGCTGCAGAATTTCCTTACCTCTGCCTTAAATTTTTTAGACGTATTTATGGTAGGCCAGCTTGGTGAAACAGAAGTCGCTGCTGTCGGTATCGGCAATCAAATATTTTTTTTGTTTTTAATGTTTATTTTCAGTATAGCCAGCGCAACTGCGATTTTTACCGCCCAATACTGGGGTAAAAAAGACCTTAAAAAAATACACTCAAATCTCGGGATAGGTATTACATTTGCCCTCGTAATATCAGGTATTTTTACTTTAGTCACTTTTATGTTCCCGGATACATTGGTAAGAATATATAATAATGATCCTCAGGTCATAGAAATGGGCGCACAATATCTGAGTATAATCGCGTTCAGCCTGATCATGACCTCAATATCCACTGTTTACGGTACAATTCTTAGAAGCACAGAAAATGTAAAATTTCCTCTTGTCACCGGTATTATAGGGCTGCTGCTGAATACAGGTTTAAATTATTTACTTATTTTCGGTAAATTCGGATTTCCTGAATTGAAAGTCCAGGGTGCTGCAATAGCGACGGTTATCGCAAGAAGTGTTGAATTCATCATTATTCTATCCTTTACATATATAAGAAAGTATTCGTTAGCTGCCAGCCTTAAGAATATTTTTAATTATTCAAAAGATATGTTAAAGAAATATATAAAAATATGGCTTCCTGTCATGGGTCAGACTGTGGGATGGGCACTAGGCTACAGTATGTACAGTGTAATATACGGCCACATCAGCACCAAAGCATTTGCCGCTTATAATATAGCCTGCTCGGTCGAACGTTTAAGTCTTATGCTCTTTTCAGGGCTGGGATCCGCCTGTGCTATCATGGTCGGAAACAGGATCGGGGCCAGTGAAGAACACAAGGCAAGGGATTACTCCAAAAATTTCCTTTCCATAGCTGTAGTTTTCTCTATACTGATTGCAGCGATTCTTATTTTTGTAAGAAAATATATAGTCAATTTCTATAATCTTTCAGAGCAGAGCAGTACATACCTTTATTATCTCCTGCTGGTAATGGCCCTCATAATGCTTTTGAGAGTAATGAACATCACTTTCCAGATGGGGATTTTAAAAGCTGGCGGTGATACGCTTTATAGTATGATAATAGAAGTCGGCGGGATATGGTTCGTAGGGGTTCCGCTGGCGGCCATAGCCGCATTTGTCCTAAAACTGCCCGTGCATTATGTTATGTTAATAGCAGCCACAGAAGAGCTGGTAAAAATGGTAGCAGCCTACTACCGCTTCTTATCTAATAAGTGGCTCCATAACCTGACCAGACAACCAGAATTAAAAAGATTTCGGGGGTGATATATTATGAAAAGAGAAACAATAGCATATGAGAGAATATTGTATTATATGGGTAATGATACACTGATGCATTTTGCCTTCAGGGTAAAAGTAGAACCTTGCGTTAAAAAATCCGACATTAAGCAAGCTTTATTAAAAGCACAGCATAAACATCCACTGGCCGGAGTAAGAGTAGTAATGATCAAGGATAAAAATCAGTTTATAAGACAATTCATCACAACTGAAAATGTACCTGAGATACCTTTACAGGAACTTGACGGAAACAAAACAGACTGGAAAACCGTTATAGCCGAAGAACTCTGCAGGTATTTTGACATTTTTAAGGGCCCAATGATACGGGTATTTTTAATACAGGGAAAAATCAACTCTGATATTATAGTTGTTTTTCATCATGCAATATGTGACGGATTGTCTGCTGTAGTTTTTCTTCACGACATGTTATTATTCCTGGCAGATAAGAATAAACCTGTAAACCCGTACCCTGAAGCACCTGTCTTTACAAATCTGATCAAGAAGGACATCCTTGAAATAATAAAGAAAAAGAAACTTCCTGAATGGGTTAAAAATAGAGATAATGCAGAACAAAAACCCATTAAAAAAGAGACCTTCCCGAAACCTGTTTATGTGATCCATAACTGGTCCTTTGATGAAGATAAAACAAAAAAAGTAATATCTCTTGCAAAAGCGAACAGCGTTTCAGTACACGGTATACTTGGTGCCATTCTTTTAAAATCATTTGCGTATGAATTTGGACAAAAAGAAGGATTCAAGAGAGTACTGCAGAGTCCTATTAGTTTTAAGCCTTTTCTGGTAGATGAAGCAAAGAATTACTTCGGCCTTTTTAACGGTATAATTACAGCAGAGATCGACTGCTCTCCCAAAAGAACAATCTCGGAGATTGCATCAGATATAAATAAAAAATTAAAAGGACAGCTGGAAAAATATGATCCTTTGATCGGGTATTACTTTTTCAATACACATATGCTTGAAGGTGTCAAGGATCCGGAGTCACTCTTCTCAAAAAGGCAGGGTATGCCTATGGATTATGATTTCTCATTTTCCAATTTAGGAGTGATCCAGATGCAGAAAAAATACGGAAAATATGAGGTTGAAAATGTCTACGGCCCTATATTCAGTGCTATAAGAAATGAGAGGGTAATAGGTCTGACCACTCATCAAGGAAGAATGTTTTTTACCTGTATATATGATAAAAATGGTTTTGATCATACTATTGGAAGCAGGATAATAAAAAGAGTACTGGATAGTTTCCAGGATATAATCAAATAAACGATAAATATAAAGCTTTCAGACCAAAGTTAAAATCCTACACTGAAGCCAAAAAATCTAAAAGATACTGAACTGCCTTAAACGGCTGATCTACATGAACCACATGGCTTGATTTTTCCAGATATTCTATAACACAATTACTAATCATCCTCTTTAAATAATCAGCTTTTTCTTCAGTTATAAAAGCGTCAAGCTTAGGATTTCCTCTCAGAACCAGCACCGGACATACTATTTTTGAAAGAAGCTCATCCAGATTGAACCCATTAAATATAGTCCTGTCCAGTACAGTTTTAATTGTTTTTTTATCCAGTTTCAGAAAATCTGAGGCTCTTTTCCTAGCAAGTGTCCCTGTTTCTTTTATATTTTTACTGATTGAATCAATATCACTATATTTCGTACACGCTTCCAAACAACCCTTAAAATATTTACGTGATTTCTTATCATCCAGCCTGTCTTTGAAAATAAAAGGTTCAATCAAACTTATACTTCTGCATTTTTCCGGCCACCTGGCAGCTATGACCAACGAAATGGCTGCTCCCAGTGAATGTCCAATAAGAGATACCGGTTCACTGAACAACTCCGTTAGAAATAATTCTATATCATATGTGTAATCCAATATTGTATAACTCTCAGCTCTGTATGATTTACCGTGTCCTCTTAAATCAGGAACATATACTGTGTAGCAGGATGAGATAAAGGGAATAAAGCTCAAATAGGTTCTCCAGGAATCGCTAAGTCCATGTAGCAAAACTACCGGTGGACCGCTTTCCTGGCTTTTCATATAGTGAAGTCTTATATTATTATGATCAAATTGATTACTGGTAAGTATCGCAAACCCTCCCGGCACTTCTATAATGTGAATATTATTTAATAAAAAAAGAAAAAAATAAATGTTTTTTAAAATAAAAGAAATTATAAACTAATCAAAGGTGAAAAATTATGAAAAAATGCTTAAACTTCCTCACAGAGTATGCGAATCGACCTGTTATGTGAACGGGCTGGAAGACATACTGGAAGTAATAATTTCATTGTTCCCATTGACTTACTTTAACTCATTAAGTACATCCTTTAACTTAATCTCTGCATATGCAATGTAAGTATCAGCTGCTCCATAGTATATCTTTAACATTCCTTTTTCATATAAAACTCCGCAGCTGAAAATTACATTACCAAAGAAACCATTTAGCTCGTAATCCATTTCAGGCTCAATTATCGGTTTCTTACTCCTTGCTATAATTCTCCAGGGTTCAGTAGTATCCAATAAAACTGCTCCAAGACAGTATTTATTAGCCTTTGATGCTCCGTGGTATATCTCCAGCCAACCTTCTTCTATTCTGAATGGAACAGCACCACACCCTACCCTTCCATTATCCCAGTATTTCTCTCTTACACCCATTAATCTCCTGTGATTACCCCAGCAAAGAAGGTTATTAGATTCAGATATCCATATATCCGCTGTCTTATATTCAGCAGATATAGGGCGGTTCAAGGCATAATATCTACCTTTTATTTTTTCAGGAAAAATGGCAATGTCCTTGTTGTCGGGCATAAAGATTACACCATGTCTTGTAAATGTAATAAAATCAGTTGTGGACGCCAGACAGGTGGTGATGCCAGTTATATCGGATACTGCACTATAACTTATATAGTACTTTCCATCAATCAGGGTAACCCTCGGATCTTCTATACCAAATTTCTCATATTTATTTTCAGGTAACATAGCAGGCTTTTTGTCTATTTCAAAATCAAGACCATTTTTACTCCTGGCAATCCTTAAATGGGAAATAGATGTAAGGTAACATCCATCAGATGTCTTTACAAATCTGGAATCAGATAAATCCACTGTATAATCTGCTTTGTCTAATTCCTTTATAATAAGCTTACCTGTCTTTACATTCAGTATAGGTACCAGTTTCTTTTTTGGATCACTATTAATTGGTGCTTCAGCAACTCTCATAAGAAGCAAGATTTCCCCATTGAATTTTGTGACACCGCAGTTAAAAACACCAACTACTTTGAGATCACGACTTGATGGTTTTATGTTTTCCGGTGATATTATTGGGTTTTTCCCTGATCTAAATATGTTCATATTTATTGTCCTGCTGCATGATTCTCAATAATCCCCAGTCTTTTAGCAGCAAGAAATGCCATCAGGAAGCATATATTTGATTCAGCCCCCTGATTTAAATTGACACCTTCCGGATTTAATGCATCATAACATGCAAAATTCTCATCTATAAGAGATGTATTATTTATATTATTGCCAAAAAACCACCTGTACCATTTTGCAGCCCAGGTTAGATAATAACTATCTTCTGTTGCATAGTATGCTTTTTCAAGACAGCAAACCATATAGCTTGAATCAATTGGCTGTTGGTCAAATAAGGCTTTGTCTCCACCTTTATAATACCAGCCTTTATTCCCGATGGGCGAAGGAATATTATTTTCTTGACAATTATTTATCAAGAAATCAGTTGTTTTCTTAGCAATTTCAAAGCTTGTTTTGCATTTTCTTTTTAAATAGGTTTCCCAAAGTGCCCATGGGATTAAAGCATTTGCATATACAAGATAATTTTCAAACCACACCCAATCATCGGAATATGACTCAAAATAAAAATTATGTAACTTTACCTTTAATTCATTTTCCAAACCATACTGGTAATCAAGACTTAACAAACCTAATAAAGCTGCTGATATTGCTCTTATTGAAGTCCAGTTGGAAGCATCTTCAATTAAATTTCCAATAATCTTTTTAATAAAACTGTTTTTATTGCTTTTTGTTGATAGAAGAGACCATAGAGTTATACCGTAAGCTTCTTTTATATTAGATTTTGAATCATGTTCTTCATTTTTAAATAGACCCTTACCATTATTTTCATAATAAAAATGATAAAGTAAACCGTCTTCTCTTTGTGCCTTTAAAATAAAACCTAAATAAGTATCCTTAAGATCTTTATCTTTAAATTCATCGGCTACTATAAGAGCCCTTGCCTGATCTTCTAGGGCATATCCAAATTTAGGAGCAGGATTATTTAGTTTTCCGTGCTGGTAAATTCCAATATCTGAAGTCATTGACCTTATTTTTTTTAGCGGATCCATAAGAATTTTTTTTATTTGATTTTTTAATACTCTTTTATAAAGGTTTAACTAAACTGCCTTGATAGACCTTTTATTCTCACGTTTATCTAAAATCTCATTAAATAATTCTAAGTGCTGCAAAGCTACATTATACCAGGTCATCAATCTTCCGAATTTATGTGCTTTCTTTTCCATTTCCAGTTTCCTTTGAGGATCCTTACAAATATCTATCACAGCATCTGCAATGGCCTGGGAGTTTCGGAAAGGTACAATTATTCCTCTTCCCTCTGCTAAAACTTCTTTCGCATACAAATAGGGAGTTGAGATACATAATTTACCTGCTCCAATTGCGTATGCCAGAGCGCCTGAAGTGGATTGTTGTGGATTTAAGTATGGAGTTATGTATATATCGATGATTCTTAACCATACTACCAACTCTTTTAAAGACATATATTTATTTATAAATTTAACATTTTCCTGCAAATTATAATGCTTGATTTTTTCTTTTAAAAAATTCTTATATTTTTGGCCTTCTTCTTTTAATACAATAGGATGTGTCTGACCAATTATTAAATATAAAACATTATTTAATTTCTTCTTTATTTTTTTTAAAGCTTCTATAGTATATTCAAGTCCTTTAACCGCTGATAAAAGATTTATATTCCCCAGGATTACTTTATCTCCCAATCTTTTTTTCTTTTTATATTTATAATTAGATTCCAGAGGTATATCAGGAACACCATGGGGAATAATATCTATTTTTTCTTTGGGATAATCATATCTTTTCACCAGCTTCTCTAAGCTTTCGGGCATCATAACTATTACTTTATCCGCAAATTTTATAACGTCTTTTAAAACCAAGCCGTATCCATTATTTGAATTATCAGGAATTGTATGAGCAGTTATAATTAAGGGTTTTTTTATCAACTCTATTAACTTAATAATATATTTTCCAAATTCACCGCCATGCAATCCGAATTCATGTTCCAGAACAACTATATCCGTTCTAGATTTATTAATATAATGGGCAGCTTTAATATAGGAATCAATCTCGTATTGGTTGATTTTAAATTTAACTTCTGGAGGATGATCAATTTTATCTTCCGGTCTAATCAATGCTATAATCTTTGATTCGCAGTATGGATTTATAAGATCAATAGCTCTGGTTAAATCACTTGTATAAGTAGCAATTCCGCATTTTCTTGGGACATATGATGATATATATATACAATTAATTCCTTTGCATTTTTCTCTTAAAACCTTCTTGAGTTTATTCAAAATAACACCTCTGGGAGATTTTTTATAAAGCTGCTTAAGTGCCCTTTAAAAATCAGGTGGAAAATCTATTTCTCTCCCTTGTATTTTCTTAAGTCTTGCATATTTATATGCACTTTTATATTTTTTAGCAATTATTTTCCAGGATACAACTTCTTTTAAATATTTTTTAAGATTCTCAGAGAGCTCCTTCCTTAAATCCTTATCACATGCCAATCTAATGACTTTTTCTTTTAACATCTGTTTATTTGTAAACAGTAGTCCACCATTACTTTCAAGAGTCTGGGCTGTTAATCCCTCCAAAGGAGCTGTGGTTATATAAGGTTTATTTAAAGCAATAATTCTTGCAAGTGTTCCTGATTGAGTTTCATCTACTGTTGGAAGCACTATAAAATTACAAATTGCCATCACTTTATAATAAGTTTCCCCTCTCGGAATAAACTCATAATAATGTGCAATACCTTTCTTTTCTAAAATCTCTAAGCTTCTCTTATAATTATTATAATCTCTTATATGAGCTTCATCTCTCATAAAACCAGCAGCAAGCAGATCCCAATCCTCACCATTTTTTATTTTTATTTCTTTAATTATTTCTTCCCACATAGAGGTTAATATATCCCACCTTTTATTAGATTGTATCCAACCCACCAGTCCAACTAACTTATTACTTAAATGTTTAATTTTATTCAAACCAAGCGCCTCTTTCAATTTTGGAATATCTTTTTCACTCCACTTTACATCTTCTCTCGCTCCATGGGGGACAATCATAATATTTTTAGGCATCTTCCAACCTATTTGAGTAAAAGTCCAGTTTAATCTCCACTTCTGGTAATCACTTTTAAATAAAACTACGTCAGCGTCTTCACATAGTTGATAGATAAAATTTTCTTCAAATTCCTTCAGTCTGCCATGCACTGTATGTAGTTCTACCACAATAGGATATTCGTTAATAGAGCCTAAAAATTCTATAAATCCCTGGTTTTTATCCCCAATACCTCTATTGTCTACATGCTCATACAAACCATATTCATGTTGTATATGTACTACATACGGAGATAATTTTCTAATTTCTTTTGCCACAGGTTTCCACCAAAAACGGTTTGAGGTATCTATTATAGGGTGAACCCCTTCCCCAGATCCATCTGTATGGCTTATTACTAAAACATCTCTTTCTGGATTTGCCTTTTTAATGAACTCCCTGGCTTCTTCACAAAATGTAGCAATACCGCACAACCTTGGATAATAACTTGATATTAAAACTATTGGTTTTGGCTTAGCCATAAATCCCTAATTACTTCTTGATTCTTCTAATCCTATTAATTTTGAAGCTATTAATTTGTTTGCTCACAATAATAGGTATAAAGTCTATTCTTGTCAATTACTGTTTCTGTAAGAAACGCAATATTATTTATATTTTCAATCTTTCAACTTTAATATTTTAACTTTCTTATAATTGAACACCAAAGGTTTGAAATTTCGAACCATTTTTTAAGTTAATCAATTTAAAAAATATACTGATCCCAAGACTATTCCTGGTATATCTAAACCTTTGTTTTTATTATTATAGCGGCTTAATTTTATACTTTTTAAATCTATGCTTCAAAATACAATTGCAGTTATATGTAAACAAATCTCATATTTTAATTTGAATCAATTATTACATTTAAAAAAAACATTAATAATTATATAATTTTGTTAATTTTATAAATATCGTGTAAGGAGTAGACATGAGTAAAGTTGCAATAGTGACTGATAGTACTGCAGACATTCCTAAGGATTTGGTTGAAAGATATGGAATAAAAGTAATACCTTTATATGTAAATTTTGAAGACAGAAGCTATTTAGATGACAGAGTAGATATTACCAGCAAACAGTTTTATGAAAGATTAAGAAGTGTAAAAAAGCAGCCAACAACATCTCAACCAACACCACAAGACTTTATAAAAGCTTATAGTGAACTTTTAAAAGAAAATGGGTCTATAATTTCAATCCATATCTCAAAAAAGATGTCGGGGACTTATAGCTCTGCAGAAATGGCAAGAAAAGAATTATCTGACAGTGACATAGAAGTTATTAATTCTGAACTAGTGCACATACCTTTGGGCATCCTTGTAATAAAAGCAGCCGAACTTGCTCGTGATGGTAAATCAAAAGAAGAAATATTAGACGCCATAAATAAATTAAAACAAAAGATTACAGTTCTTTTTATTCCAAGCACCTTAAAATACTTAATAATGGGTGGAAGAATAGGAAGAGCCAAAGGTTTGATTGCTTCAGTTCTTGAAATCAGGCCTATACTGACCCTGTGTATGGGAGAAGTATCCCAGTTCAAAACTACAAGAAGATTTAGTCAAGCAAAAAATGAGCTTATAAACTCCATGAAAAGTATGGTAAAAGATACAAATAAACTAATGGTTACCATTTCCGACTCTGATGCAAAAGCAGAAGGCGACGAGATGGCTGAAAGAATAAAGGAGACATTTAACCCAAAACAATCTATGCGAGCTGAAATAGGAGCAGTTGTTGGTAATAATCTTGGTCCTGGTGGCGTAGCAGTCACTTTTTATGAGCAGTAACTTTTACTTTAATTTATTTTGTTAAAATCATGTTTAAACCTTTTTAGATATTTAAAATATATACCTAAATTGGCTGCCCCAAGGTGTGAAATTTTAAACCAAATTCTAAGGGAATTAGTTAATTTGAAAGACCTATTTATTAATTAAATAATATAAATGTTTACTTTGGCCGTCATAGTGAAAATTTTTTATTTAAAATAACAAAAGAAGTAAAATGTTCGTGATAAAAGGAACATGGTTCAGCTTTTAATTTAATTAAAATAATTTGGAGGCTTATCATGAAAAATAATAAAATAATTTTTATTATAATAGGTATAGCCATATCAATTGTTATAATACTAGTAATATTTTTACTTATTATCCCTACACAGTACAGCAAACAGGAAAGTTTAACTACTGAAAAAGAAACTGTAACAAAAGAAACCAACGAAAACCTTATTGAAGAAACTACATCCAAGGAAAGCAAAGAAGAAACTGTAAAAGAAACAGAAACATCAAAAGATACAAAAGCAGTAGAAGAGACTCAAGCCACTACTGCAGAAGAGCAGAAATTAGAAAATAAGCTGGTTCGTAAAGAAGTGTCTTTTAATGAAGTCAATCAAGGCCGTTTGATGATTGTCCTAACATTTGGACAATCTCAAGCTGCAAATTATGGAGAAACCAAATATAGCAGTAAAGAAAACGTATATAATTATTATAATGGTAAGTTTTATACAGCCGTAGATCCTTTATTGGGCACTACCGGAAAAAGAGGCAGTGTTTGGACAAGGTTAGGAGATAAGATTATTGAACAAGGATTATATGATAATGTTTTATTTGTGCCTATCGCCGTCGGAGCATCGGGTATTGAAAGTTGGTCTCCGGATGGAAATTTATATCACTGGATCACTGATGCTATCGATGGATTAAGAAAATATAAACTGGAAATTACGCATATGTTTTGGAGTCAAGGTTCGTATGACTCTTGGCAACATACTCCTGAGGCTGCTGAAGAATATAAAGCCGAATTTATGGAAATGGTTGATGGAATTAGGAAATATGGTGTTACTGCTCCAATTTATGTATCTATAGAAACATATAGTTATGGAAATTCAGATCCTTATATTCAACAAGCTCAAAGACACCTCGTAAATATTGATGCCAAGATATATCCTGGTCCAAATAATGATGAGATTAAAGAAAGATGGGATGGAGTTCATTTTTCTAATAAAGGATTAGATAAATTAGCGAATCTGTGGTTTGAAATAATAAAAGAGTATAATTGAGTTAAATCACAAATTTTACGTTTTATCAGCAAACCAATAATTAATTTTATATATCAATAGAAATTCTATAGCAATACTAAGAAGATAGTTAGAGAATACCAACTGCCTATTGGATACCCGATTTAAAATTTTTTTCCTAAATAATTCTTGTACTAAATAGAAGAAATAAATTGAAAAATTGTATATCCCCTGTATAATCAAATCTGTACAATTAAGCCTGTGCAGTGTAAAAACTGTAATGATTTCTAAGAAATATACCCTATTTAGTTGGCTTATAAGGTAAAAAATAGTTGGAGTTAGCCTGTAAGCCGAGTTATAACCTAAAAATGCTTAAAAGTTTTGTTTAAGGTTGTAATAAGAAAATTACGTGACTAAATTTCTACAGGGATTAAATATTCAGAAAGACAAAAATGTATTATAATTTAAGCGCTTAGCTCTCCAGATTAATCTATAAGAAAATCTTTTAATGAGCTATTCTTCCTAGTGTTCCGTAATTTACATAGTACTTTAAATTCGATCTGCCTAATTCTTTCCCTGGTCAGGTCAAACTCTCTGCCAACTTCTTCCAGTGTTCTGGGAAGGCCGTCCAGAAGTCCATATCTTAATCTAATAATTTTTCTTTCCCGATCCTTTAAAGTGCTTAAAACTATTTGTAGATGTTTCTGAAGCATGGAAAAGGTTGCTGCATCAAGAGGAGCTTCAACTTCCGAATCTTCAACAAAATCACTGATATGCGTTTCTTCGCCCTCACCTATCGGAGTATCAAGTGATATTGTTTCCTGTGCTATCTTCCTAATTTCTCTAACCCTGTCTGGCGTAACACTTAATAACTCTGCAATTTCATCAGGATTAGGTTCTCTACTAAGCTTTTGAATAAGCTTTCTTTGAATACGAATATACTTATTGACAATTTCTACCATATGAACTGGAATTCTGATTGTTCTTGCTTGGTCTGCAATAGCTCTGGTTACGGCCTGCCTGATCCACCAGAACGCATAAGTTGAAAACTTAAAACCCTTTTTATAATCATATTTATCTACAGCTCTTATGAGCCCAAGATTTCCTTCCTGAATAAGGTCTAAAAATACCATACCTCTGCTGACATATTTTTTAGCCACACTTACAACCAGTCTTAAATTTGCTTCAATAAGCCTGCTTTTTGCAGAAAGGTCTCCTTTTTCGATCCTTTTTGCAAGATACACTTCTTCGGCAGCAGTTAGAAGTCTTACTTTACTAATTGCCCTAAGATACATTTTGACGGGGTCATCAATAAATGGTTTTATAGCTTGAGTGGTCTTGATGTTTAGGGATTTTTTATTCTCTTTATCACTGACATCACTATCTATTTCATTTTTAAGACTACCTTTAAAATCATATATATCGTCTATGGGGATTATTTTTTTAAAATCTATTTCTTTTATAGTCTTATTGATTTTATTATCAGTAAAGATGTGTTCTCTTTTATTTTTTATCAAAATCCCTGTATTTTTTGATCCACAATCAATTTTTGTCATTAAATTTTATCAACCTCTCTGGATATAAAATTAAACTCCAGTAATAATGCCTTCCATTGTCTTAAACACTCAGAACTTTCTTACCCAATAGTTTTAAGGCTTTTTTTACATTCCAGAATGTATTTTCATATTCCGGATAAATAAGTAAAATTTTCACTAAACCTTCTATATGTTTGTTTTAAAATAATGATTTGTTGTTTTATTTAATATATAAACAACAAATCATTATTTTTAAGAATTAAATCTACATATAAATCCTTTTAAAAAACCTCTATGTAGTTTTATTATTTAATATCTTCTATCAGTTCTTGGCTTCTGTGGAAGAGCTTCATCAACTTTTAAAGTACGACCTTCAAAGTCTGTGCCATTTAAAGCTTCTTTTGCTTTTTCTGCTTCCGCATTATCTGATAGTTCAACAAAACCAAAACCTTTATCTCCAATTACATTGGCTGATTGAACCTTGCCATGTGTAGAGAAAAGCTCTTCTAATTGCTTATTAGTAACAGAATAGCTTAAATTTCCTACATATAGTTTGCTACCTTGCATATTTACCTCCTTTCAAATACTTTCGTTTCTCTAAGCTCTACGATATTTTATTTAGAGAGGTAACAGCAGGTAACAAATAACTCTTAATTAAAATACTATCAAACATAAGAGATTTACTAATTAAATAAACCCCGAGTTATCTTTTACCATAACCTTACGACCTTAGGTTACTTAACACCTCGGGGCCTAATTCTTTGAACTTCATTGACCTCATTCAGATTTTTTTCTCTTCCTGCATTCTTTCGTCTGCAAATTTCAAATATTACTAAATGCTATCTCTATCCAAAGATTGATTTTAATATTATCATAAATTATAAGATTTGTCAAATAATTTATTTATAAATGTTTTTAGAAATATTTTTAAATATTTTATTATTGTTTTATTAAGTTTATAACTTAAACAAAAATATGACTAATATATACCTGGGAAAATCTTTAGCTGTGATTATATTTCAAAAAATATATATAAGATATAATTATTAAAAAAATACGATTATTTTAATAAACCAATAAAATTGGAGATAATAATGAAGAAAAGCCAAAAAAATACATTAGAAATTGGTATAGTAATTCTTCTCTCTATAATTATAGGAATTATAGCATTTTTTTCGATGAGAATTGGTAAGTACGTAAGTCTGTTGATCTTTGGTCTGGGTTTAGTTCCGATTTTGATTGCATATATTTTTAAAATTAATCTAAAAAAAATGTTACCTGATATTATTTTTGGTATTATTGATAATTTATTATTGATCATCCCAGCTATAATCGGTGTATAGCTTTTTGGTGCCGTCGGAGCATTAGCAGGAGCTGTCGTTGGTAATGCTATATCAGATTCTATAGCAGGTATTTTTGAAGGCAGCATATCTGAATGGCTGCGTTTAAAGGAAATTGATTCAACGCGGACTATACTTGGTTCGTCACTAGGCAAAATGAGCGGTTGTCTGCTTATTGGTATATTTTTAATCTTTTTTAAATAAATTTATTTGTTAAAATGGGTTGCTTTCAGTTTTTTAAAGCAAGTACAATATCTACTTCATCTTCTTCAATGGTTTCCTTAGGTATATTTTATCCCAAATAAAAGCTAAGGTGGGTTTTATCAATATAGGGTACATTTTTTTAAATAAGCCAGGATATCATTTAAATTAGCGGTAGCTATAGCTACTACTGAATCAGCAGCGCCATAATAAACTAAAAGTTCATTTGTTTTTTCATCGATAACCGCACCACAGGGAAAAACAACATCGTCCGCTTCACCCACTCTTTCGTAACTCTCTTTTGGTCCTAAAACCCAGTCACTGCTTCGACTGATTATTTCAAGGGTTTCTAAATCCAACAAAGCCAGCCCCACTCGATAAATAGTACCGGAGGCTGTATTTCTTGCCCCATGGTAAATAATTAACCAACCATCTGGCGTCTCAATAGGCGGAGGGCCTAACCCCACTCTATTAGAATCCCAGGCTCTATGCCTGGTAGGAATCAATACTCTATCTTTCCCCCAGAAATCCAAATCTCTGGAGAAAGAAACCCAAATATCAGCCCTTCCTTCAACAAGTGGTCTGTTTATAAGGGCATAGCAACCCTTGAAAGTTTTAGGGAACAAAGAAGCATCTTTATTGAAAGGCATTAATTTCCGTCCCAGGCGTTGGAAATTTAAAAAATCTTTAGTTGCTATCATAGAAATACCGGGGGGTTCTCCAGTTACTTTATCGAAGAAAGAAACATAAGTAATTATATATTCCTGCCTCTCCTCCAGCCAAACAATTCTGGGGTCTTCCAATCCAAATATGGCTTCGCCGAATTCTGGCTCTGCTGTCAATACTGGCCCCGGATTTATCTGCCAATTTGTTTTTCCATCCTTACTTTTTGCAATGGTTAAATGAGAATACCCTTGTCTATCTTCAACTCGAACCAAAAGCAATATCTCATTATTAAATTTTATTGCCCCGGGATTAAAGACGGCTCCTACTTTATAGGGCCAGTTTTCCAGAGTTAAAATCGGATTACCTTCATACCTTTTAAAATATTCTTGAAAATTTTTATTATTCATTTTCTTTGCTCCTTTTTCTGGTCTGCTATTGCACTTAAGTTATCTGATAATTCTATTATAATTTACTGGTGTTTATTCTGCTATTGTTATTGCGGTTTTTTCTTCTGTTTCTTCAATAATTATGCTTACACTGGGGTAAACCCTATACTTTAATATTATTTGTGCCAGTTGCCGAGTTATGAGCTAAAAACACTTAAAAGACTATATAGACTTATAATCAATTCATATTCAATTTCTGCAGTATGTCCCAGTAAGCTCCCCTGCAGCCTCTTTTGATCGCTTTTTGAAGCTCCAGGTTTTCATTATAGTTGTAATTTCTGTCAAACTCATCAGATGCCCCTATAAAGAACCTTTTATCTCCAGCAACAAGTTTATTGGCATATCCTACCAGGTCTTTTCCTATTTTTTCCGAAATGTAAAAAACAGGTTCCAGGAAATTATTGCCGTTGCTTGTATTTCCGTAAAGATTATCTTTCATAGAAGCATCTTTCTTTATCATATTTGAAAGAGCAGTACCCGGGTAGACCCTTATCCCATATGATAATCCGACACAGGTAGGGTTTAACTTTTTTATCGAATCTATGGTATATTTTACAGTCTTCCTATCTTCGCCCGGCCCACCCAGCAGCAGGTCGAACATAAACCTGATCTTATATTTGGCGCAAAGTTTTGATATATTTTTCAGGTCTTCCAAACTATGGTCCCTGCCCAGATTCTTAAGAATCATGCTATGAGTACTGTCTACCCCGAAATTAATGCCCTCACACCCGGCTTTCTTTAAAAGTTTTGCAAAATTTTCATCAAAATTTGCCGGACTCATATATGAATACCATCTTATCATGTCCCCAAGTCCATTTTCTATTATTTGATTTAAAAGCCCTACAGCATAGCCTGAAGGGATATTTAATTCACTGTCACAAAAATGTATATAATTTATATTTTTACTTATAAGATTCTTCAACTCATCTATTACTGTTTTTACCGGCCTGGTCCTTACTTTACTTCCCTTGATCAAAGGATCGGCACAGTATATGCACTTCCCGGTACAGCCTCTTTTTGTCTCAATACTGCCCATACCGCCTTCTATAAAATATCTCTCATTGTCTACTAAATCCCTGTTTGAAAGAGGAAAATCTTCTAATGAATCGCTTTGAAATTTTATTATCCTGTTGCCTTCAGCTCTACCTGCCGTATATTTTAAATAGCTGGCTGCATCAGAACATCTGACACCTTTTCCTATTATTTCCAGAATCTCAGGTAATATAAATTCACCATCCCCGGCTATTCCAAGATCGGCATCAAGATATTTGGTTATTTCCCGCGGCATGACCGAAAAGCCTCCACCACCTATTATAATAGGAGCATCCGAATATTTTTTAATAACCGTCACTATTTCTTTGATTTTAGGCAGAAAGTTGTCCTGACTTAAAAAATAACAGTCATCGGTATTTCTAATAGTAACTCCTAAAGCTAAAAAAGAGTTTCCGGCAAGCTTCCTCCTTAGATCTTTTTTTATATTTTTGGAAAAATTGAGGTCCAGTAGTTCTACTTCAAAACCATTTTTTTTAAGAGCACTTCCGATATAATCCAGGCCTATTGGTGTAACAGGAGGCTTTATTAAATTGGTATTTATGAGAAGAATTTTTTTATTTTTTTTCATTTGGTAATAGAAGCAGTAAAACTTATATAAAAAGATCAGGAAGAATCTAAAACAGGCTTATTAAAGTTTTTTATTTCCCTCGATACCCAGATCCCGGTGGCAGCTATGGAAAGGAAATCGGCAACCGGAACTGCCATCCATACCCCATTCAGTCCGAAGACCATGGGAAGCAAAAAAGCTGCAGGGACTAAAAATAATACCTGTCTGGATATGGTCAAAACAAGAGCTGGAACTGCTTTTCCAATAGACTGAAATAATCCCCCGCCCAGCATTTGCACTCCGATAAAAGGGAGGAATAATATGACAATCCTTAAAATGCCGATACCTTCACCTATAAGTTCAGCATCACTGCTGAAAAGTGTTATCACAAACCTGGGGAAGATCATCATGACCAAAAATCCTGCTCCGGCGATAATAACGGACCATAATACAGCTATTCCCAGAACTTTTTTTACTCTGGGATAAAGCCTGGCTCCATAATTGAAACCCGCAATAGTGGAAAATCCCTGTGTGATCCCGATAAGCGGCATCTGGACAAGGCTCAGCAGCCTGAGGCCTATTCCCATTATAGCAATATACAGGTCACCTCCATAAAATGAAAGCAGCCTGTTAAAAATAAGGATTATAAAACTGGCCATAGTAGACCTTAAAAATGAGGGGAAACCGAGAGCTAGTATTTCCCGGACCAAAGGAAATCTTAATTTGAGCACTGCGATATTGATATTAAAAATGCTTTTGCCAAAAAGGATATAAAAGATAATATAAATGGTACTCAGGGCCTGACTTATAACAGTAGCAATAGCAGCACCCTTTATTCCCATACCCAATACAAATATAAATATGGGGTCGAGGATTATATTCATCAGGGCTCCTATACCCATAGCATACATAGCAGCTCTGGGACTTCCTTCCGCTCTTATACAGCTGTTGCTGTTTATAGCAAAAGAAAGAAAAATAAAACCGGCAAGGATTATATAGGCATAATCTTTGGCATAAGGCAGTACCTGGGCGGATGCTCCAAAAAAGATCAGAAATTTATCCATAAAAGGATATATTAAAACCATACATAGGGCACTTATAAGAAGATTGAGTACAACTGCATTTCCATATACATTCTGGGCTATATCTTTCCTGTTTCTTCCCAGTGCCCTTGAAATTATTGAGGCACTTCCAATACCCAGCATGGTACCGATGCCCATGATAATAAGCTGTATGGGCAGTACTATGGAAAGCGCGGCAATAGCAAGAGAGCCTACACCTTTGCCGACAAATATTGTATCTATGATATTATAAAGCGCACCTACTACCATTCCGATGGTAGCAGGTGCTGAATACTTAAACAACAAGCCGGTTAAGTTTCCGTTTAAAAGCAGATCTCTTTTAGATTTCATAAAATAATGCTACTCATGATTCCTGCAATGATCTATAAGTTTATGCTTTTTATATATATTATTGATTCAGGATATTTTGAAAGAACTGATTCTTTTCTGCCTCATTATAACCAACAGCGCTTGACTTCCCAAACCACTGAGGCCATGAATTAAAGGTAGTAATAGTAATATCCTGTCTGCTCATAGAAAGGACCACCGGTAAAATCTGTGCTGCCTGACTCAGAGATATATTAGTCCATACATACTGTCCCATTACATTTAAGAAATTAGACAGATTTCCCGAGTTCACCATTGACCTTTTCTGCAGCATCAAATCAGCTATAAGCATTGCCGACTGTCTTTCTCTTGAATAAGCTCCTCCCCCATAAAGAGACCTGCCGTGTCTCGCTCTTGACAGAGCAAGTGCCTGAGTCCCATTTAAATGATGAGTTCCTACACCCAGATAACAGCCGGAAAAACCATCAGCTATCTTTTCTTCAACAGTGGTATCCACACCGCTAAAATAATCAATCAAAGGTTTAAATCCATCAAAATCACTAATAACATAGAAATCGATCTTTGCTCCGGTAAATTGTTCAAATTTACTTACTGCATAACCATGTCCACCAGAAGCATGGTATCCGTTGATCTTACGCCCTCCGAACCAGGTATCACGTGGTATTGTCACTAGATAAACCTTCCCGGTATCAAGATTCATATGAACAAATATATTAATATCAGTCCTTCCGCTTACTCTTCCTCCTGCTCTGTCGTAAGCGCTGTCATCGCCCCAGATAATAAAGTTGACCTTTCTTCCGGCATGGAAACCAGATATTCCACTTGAACTGTATCCGGAAGTTGTTGAAGCAGTATAAGCAGGAGCACCTGTATAAGACGTAATACCATAATTATCACAAAGCTGGGCAAATTCCTTTGACTTTAAAAACCCGTCTAAAACGGTTTTTCTGCTCATTCCTCCTGCCAGTCTTTCAAGCCAGGTACTGTAGCCGTTTGGATCCGGTTCCCTGTTAAAAAAAGCTTTGTATAGTATAGTTACAAAAACCTCATCCGAATGATTCTTAGCTTTAAATTCCTCACTGAACACAAATCCTTCTGCAACATCAGCACCGGTCTTAGAACCATTTAAAAGGCGCCCTACCCATTCATTTAACCCGCCTTGGTCGGGCTGTCTTTCCAAGCACTGCTCGTAAAAACGGGTTACAAATGCCTGCACCTGTTCTTCTGAACCTCCATTTATAGTGGTGGGAAAAAGGGTTATAACCAGGACTGCTACTAAAACCGATAAAAAAAAGTACTTGGCTTTGGAAAATATTCTTCTTATCATGACTTACCCCCTATTCAATTTGATTATAGTTTAAATATATTTATTGAAATTTCACATTATTATATATTATAAAACAACTTTTTAGAAGTTTAGAACATTAGATAATACATTCTTTTAATAAAGTATGTTCAATTTTATTCATTCCCAGCCTGGTAAGAGCAAAATCATACTTTACCGGATCGTTTTTATCAAATCTTTTGAATGAATCTGTTACTTCCAGAGCAGTCCTGATATCTGCCTGTTTTCTTTTAGTAAGTCCCAATTTCAATGAAATTCTGTACATATGAGTATCAAGAGGGATAATTAATTTTGAGCTCGAGATGTTATCCCATCCTCCCGGGTCTACATTGTCCCTGCGCACCATCCAGCGCAGGTAAAGATTCAGTCTTTTAAAAGCGCTGCCTCCCGCCGGCGAAGGCATAAGGCTGTTGCATCTTCTCTTTTGAGAAGCATTAAGATTTTTTGCAAAATTTAAAGCAGCAGTAAGGATAGTCTTATCTTCTTTTTTCAGTCCCGTGGTAAAACAGGCATTTAAAGACCCGTATGTCATTATGACATCTTTTATATTCACAAGCAGGCAGGATAATTCCATACCGGTGGTAAATCTGTGCTTGAAATCAGAAAAAATCCTGTAAAGAAGGGTGGTTGAAGATTTTTCTAAAAATACCGAAGGGGTCGGTGACATCTTAGCCAGTACCAGTGAGACACTCCTGAGTATCTGAGTCACTCTACCATAAGCCAGCGATGAAGCTACCAGCCCTACAATCTCACGGTCCTTCATATCATTATAATTATATAAAAATTCCAGGGGATCAGGGTGGACAAATTTCCTATTATTATAATACAGATATAATCTATCCAGTTCTTCTTTCAGCCTCATTATTTTATATAATGCTCGATGATTATCGCTTATATCTAATATATCATACCGTTATCTGCGAGTTCTTTATGCTTTAAGATTATCTTATCTGCCAGCCCATCAAGAAGCTTAAAATCTCCATCTTTAGGATAACCTTTTACTACTACTGGCTCTATGATCTCAGCTTTTAAGGTAGATACCATATCTGCAAGCATTTCAACAGTCTTTCCGCCCCATCCATATGAGCCTATGACTGATATATACTTTAACTTTGGTCTCAATACCCTAACCAGATATGCTGCATACACTATATTGGGATGAGGACCGGCAAGTATGGTAGGAGCTCCTATCACCACTGTAGCGGCATCGACCAAAGCCATGGCAAGCTCACCTATGTCAGTACCGGTAAGATGAAATACCTTTACTGTGACTCCCTTTCCGGACAGAGACTGCTTTAAATATTCTACCATTTTCTCCGTACTGCCGTGCATTGAAACGTATGGTATTACTACTTCGTTCTTGACTCTGTCTGATACCCATTCCCGGTAAGCATTTATAATAAAATCAATATTATTATAAACAGGCCCATGGCTGGGTGCGATAATGTCTATATCAAGACTTTCAATTTTTTCCAAGTTCTTTATTATGCTGGTCCTAAAGGGCATCATGATCTCTGCATAATAACGCTTTGCGGCATTGTATATCTTCTTTACATCCTTTACGAAAAGCTCATCTGTAGCATAATGAGAACCAAAAAAATCACAGCTGAAAAGTATTTTGTCTTCCTTTAAATATGTGGACATTGTCTCAGGCCAGTGGACCCATGGAGTAAGGATAAACTGAAGTGTCTTATTTCCAAGAGAGACAGCATCATCATCTCCTACTACCATGAATCTCTTATCCGGGACCGGAAGCAGATCCATAAGCATTGATTTGCATTTCTGATTGGTTATTATTTTAGATTCAGGATATTTCTTTATAAGTTTTGGAAGTGAGCCTGAATGATCCTGCTCCGCGTGGTGGGATATAATATAGTCTATTTTTCCTGTATTTAATTCTTCTAAATTATCAGTCAGAGTACTATACATCGGAGGATCTACGCTATCGATCAGAGCAGTTTTTTCCGATCCTTTGATCAGATACGCATTATATGAAGTCCCATCAGGAAGGGGTATCAGTTCATCAAACAATCTTCTGTCCCGATCTAAAGCTCCTACAAAGTAAATGTCTTCTTTTAGTTTTTTTATACCCACTTTAAATCAGTCATTTTTATATTGCATATGACCACACCTTTATTAAAAAGATGTGGTCATACTTATACTAAATTTACATTATTATATAGTTATTTTTTCCACAGTCCATGAATATTGCAGTATTCTCTTGCTATTATATTATCAGCTTTTATACAGAACTCAGCTTCTGGAGCATCTCCCGGTTTTAAAAACTGCCTGTAGGCTGCCCCATCCACTATTGCTTCTATCCACTCAATATAATGCTCCTCTATCATAGGATGGGCAACACTTCCGATTTTGATCTTAAAGCCGTTTTCAGTTTTTTCAATTACAGGCACGTGCTTTTCCAGAGCAGCATCGGTTGTGTTTTCCTTGTATAATTTCATAGGCTGACCGCAGCAGACAAGCTCTCCCTCTCCTTCATGAAGGACTTCTACGATATTGCCGCATATCTCACATTTATATATTTGTAACTTCTCAGTCATCTCATCCTCCTTAATCTCTAATACATTTTCCTACAACAATCAAAATAGTGCAAATAAAAAGCAGATGGATTTACATTGATTTTACCTTTTTTTCTATTATTCCGGTGATTTCTCTGTAACTTTTATTTTTGAATTTCATTGGTTTACCAAAACTGACCTTTGCCAGCGGCCGTCGGGGCATGTGACCCCATGGCAGTACACCATTTTTTAAAATATTAAAAATCCCATCGATCCTTACCGGAACTACGGGAATCTCCATATCAGATGCTATTACTCCCACTCCTGACTCGAATTCTTTAATACTGCCGTCAGTAGTCACCCTTCCTTCGGGATATATTAATACATACCATCCCCTGCTTATGACCTTTCCAATATTTTCCATAATCTGCTTGAACCCATGTGTTCTTGACAGAGGACAGGTGACAATAAATAAGTTTACAAGGAGATAAAAGCCTATTGCTTCTATGATCCTTCTCCACCAGGGACCGGTTTGATAAAAGAAATGTTTGAAATGGTATTCTATGGACATTACAGTAGTCACCTTCTGCCTAAGCCTCAGCGGTAATAAATAAAGAATTACAAAGGTGTCCAGAAGACTGGTATGATTTGATGCAAAAACGACCGGCTGGCTGAGATCTTTTATATTTTCTCTCCCCTCAACTTTAGGTCTGTATATAATCAACATAAACGGATATAAAATATACTGAAAGATTGTCCTTACCAGGCGCATAGGGGTCCGGAACGGGAAGCTGTAAAACGGTATCCTCCGGGAAGTTACCCCCGGAGTCCTGATCATATTTTCAATATCCTTTACAGTGGTACGGCCCGTTATCTGAGAGTCATCCACTTCTATATCATATTTTTGTTCAATGGCGTTAACTAGCTGCACCATACCGAGAGAATCAAGTCCCAGATCCTTTTCCAGTTCTGATTCCTTTTTAAAATCATGCTGCTTGACTCCGTGAAAACTGCTTATTATTTTAAAGATCTCCTGTGAATTCCTGTCTGTATCCTGTCCCAGGGCCTGTCCTTTAACTCCTGCCCGCAGGACAGACTTTAATACTTCATTTCTTTTTATTTTTTTAGTTGTGGTCCTGGGGAAATCATTTCCTTTCCATATACTATAGCTGTTTATGTGCTGATATACACTTAATTTTTTATTGGCGCTACTGATTATCTTTTCCGGTGAAGCTCTGTATTTTTCTTTTAGTATCAATACTGCATGAAGCTCCAGACTATTCCTGTACCTAAGCCCCAATACCACACAATCCTTTACCGGACTGAACGCCTTTAAAACGGATTCAATATCTTCCGGATAAATATTTATTCCGTCGGCCCTGACTATGACTTCATCTTTCCTTCCCTTAAAATACAGGTTTCCGTCTTCACCCATCTCAGCCAGGTCTCCAGTCTTAAACCAGCCTTTAGATAAAGCTTCTCCCGTTAATCCAGGGTCCTTATAATAACCCGGTGTAACATTATCACCTTTGACATATATCTCACCTTTCACAAGACGCACTTGCTGCCCGTCCAAAACTTTTCCAATCGATCCTGCTCCAGTCAGAGAAGGGTCAGCCAGGGTTATAAGCGGAGCCGTTTCAGTCAATCCGTAACCCTGGAAAATGGTATATGCTATACACCTCCAGAATTCATCCATACTTTTGTCAAAAGCTGCTCCTCCTACAATTATTACTACCAGCCTCCAGCCTATCTTCAAATGGATATTAAGAAAGGCAAGAAGTCTTATCGGCCACTTTATTTTTTTAAACCGGTTATATTTCCTTTCAAATTTGCTTCCTTCAAGATTGAATTTTTTGACTATATGTTCCTTCAGCAGTTCCAATATCTTGGGCAGTGTTCCCAGCATCCAGGCCCTTTCTTCCTTTATAGCTTTTATAATATCCCTGGGACTGGTACTGCTTATAAAAACAACCGAGCTGCCTATCATCATTGGAACATAAATCCCAATAAACTGACCGTACATATGGCTTAAGGGAACAACGGATAGGATCTTTAGATTCCACATAAGACGGAAAAAATTTCTCCACCTGTCCATAACAGGCTTAACGGACCTTATATTTGCTTCAATATTGTGGTGGGTTATCATTACCCCTTTCGGTTCAGCAGTAGTACCGGATGTAAAAATGATTTGAGCCAGATCATTATCACCGGTAGTTTCATCTTTATACTTTAACGGCTGTACTGATGATAGGATCTCTTTTATCTCTTTCATAGCAATTGATCTTATTTTTAAGGACTTATCTTTTACACCGCTGTAAATTTTCAGTTTTGCCCTTACTTTTTTCTGAACCCTTCTCTCAAAATCATAACCGGATTTTAAATCAAGCGGTACTGCAACTGCTCCTGACATAAGGCAGCCCAGATAAGCAATTATCCACTCCGGCCTGTTTTGCCCTTTTATTATTACCCTGTCGCCCTTGTTCAGCTTAAGTTCTTTAACCAGCCCTGCAAATCTCCGGGCATAATCATAGACTTCACCAAAACTCCAGTATAATGTCCTGTATTTTCCTCTGTAGTAGAAAAAATTTCTTTTTGATTTTAAACTCTTATTTATATAGGAAAGTAAGCCTGATGCCACAGGAATATCACCTGTTTCTAAATACATTATTACTAAAATCAATTATAGGCAGTTAGAATTCCATTACCAGATTTTTTTGCATCAGATAAGGGGATTTTCTGAGTAGCCAGTAACGTACAAAAGGCTTCACAAATCTTACCAGATATCTTTTAAATCCCATTGAAGTCTTAATATCATTTATATAGTCGCTCAGTACACGATTTTGATAATTTAAAAGCCTCTGACTTTCCCTGGTATCCATCCAGTCAGTGTAAAAAGATTTTGATGCAAAAGCTTTCTCCGGCAGTATTCCAATACCAACAGCTTCTAATACCTCTCCTACCAGATCTCTTTGATAAATCTGACAGTTGGGACCGCCGCCAATAAGTAATATCTTTCCCCAAACGTCTTTACTGACGGCAGCACTGGCAAAAGCAATTCCTGCATCATGAGCATGTACTACTTCAATCCTGGTATCCAGCGGCACATTAAATAGCATGGGATCTATCTCGCATAATGACACGGAAAGCACCGCTCCTATCCTTAAAATAGTCCAGTCGAGACCGGATATCTTTACCAGCTGTTCACAGGCAACCTTATGATGAGAATAATTATCGGTGGGCATGACCTGTTCAGCAGCTGTCCTCGGTGGAGTAAAATCCTGCGTCTTTCCAAATACTGAAACTGAAGATGCAAATACTATCCTGGGCTTTTTAGGAGAAGACCTCATGGCATTAAGGATATTGCGGGTGCCTTCAACATTGATCTCCCACGACCAGTTTGGCCTGTCTTCACTCCTGGATGGGATGACAAAAGCCAGGTGTATTACTACATCCTGATCTGCTACCGCCTTTGCTACATCGTCTTTATCTGTAATATCTCCCCAGAATATTTCTATGTCTGATTTAAATTTTTCATATATTTTCTGATTAGCCTTAGTTTTAAGTTCTAAAACACTGACTTTATTTCCTCTTTTGATCAGTTCTTTTAAGGTATATATTCCTATACTTCCAAAAGCTCCTGTAATTAAAATTTTCAAATCAATCTTCTCCAGTTTTAATAGATTTTTCTAATATCTTTCATATTACTTTCCGGTAAGCCCTCTGATTATCACTGCTATACTTTCCTTTGCGGTTTTATCCCAGTTAGCTCCTTCTGGATCCAACAGGCCCTGCATCATCAATCCCACCGCAACTGCCACTATCATTCTTGATATTATGTCAGGATTTACTTTCCTTATTGACCCCTTTTGGACCCCTTCATTTATTATTTCTCTAAAAAGCTTCAAATATTTTTTATAGGATACTATTGTGATCTTTCTGAGTCCCTGGTCTCTTGAAGCCTTCATCCATAATTCTATAAAAATAGGCAGTTGTCCCTCAGCTTCTATAAAAACCGGCCTTGCCTTGCTTGCTATATTCATTACCAGTTCCGGTATATTATCTGAATCTTTCTTAACATCATCTATGTACCCATCAAGTATTTTTAACCACTGATCCAGCATCTCTAAAAAAAGGTCCTGCTTGCTTGAAAAATGGTGGTAGAACGCACCTTTACTCAAACCTGCACTCTTACATATTTTTGCAACACCTGTGGCATCAAAGCCGTATTTTGCAAAACATTTCTGAGCAGCCTTAAGTAGTTTCTTTTTAGACTTTATACCTTTTTCTCTTATACTCATCGAACCTGCTTCAATTAACATACCAACTGGTCGGTATTATTTTAGTATAAATTAAACTTCCTGTCAATAATAAAGGTGGCTTAAGAATTTACCGGTCTTTTTTCTCTTGATTCTTTTTTAAAGTTTTGCGGCGTTCATCCTTTTTGGGGGTTTTCTCCCTTACAAACAGCAGGGGGAACACAATATCGCTGGTGCAGCACGGGATCCACACTGCAAAAAATAGGAATATAAAAACTATAACAAACAGTAGCCAATTTATTTCGCCTTCCATAGCCATAATAATATGAAATAGTGAAGCCCATGTGCTGACCAATACATGCCCGGCATGGCTGATCTTGGTGGTAGGCTTAAAATAAGCAAGAGTAATACCCAAAAAAGCCAGGGGATTTATCAGCCACCATTTCTCAATAAACCCTAAATGAATTCCCTTATTGGGAAGATCAAGCATAACCTCCCCCAAAAAAGGAATCACTGAATCACTTAATGTAGCTATGCCTACAGAACCCAGGTAACCAATTAGAATTATCATCCACAAATTCTTCCTTTTGTTCCCTTTGTAGATTATATACAATGCAGTAGTTGTAAATGCGCTTAGAAATACATGTAAGGGGTGTAAGGTGTAAAAGATATTATATGAGATTCTAAATGGAAGCCTATATGACACTATCATGATTATAATTCCTGTTAAAGCTCCTAAAGAAGTAAACGGGGCATGATTTTTTAGCTCTTTAGCTATATTCTTGATCATTTATAATACCACCCCTGTCAGGTTTTATTTATTTAAATCCCTCTAATAATCATTTTAGCAAAGTTGTCAACGGATATTCCTTATAATATTTTCTCATTCATGATGATAAGGTATTGATAGACAAATTTTATTTGCTCTCTGGTTATACTTCCAGCTTTAATCATTCAGCACCAGAGGAATCAATTAAAACTTCCCTGAGATGCAATAAATTTTTCTACAAGTATCGGGTGAAATTGAGTTCCTGAACATCTTTTAAGCTCTTCTATAGCTTCCCTTTCTGAAATAGGCTCTTTATAAGGTCTTCCGGTTATCATAACATCATAAGCATCTACAATAGCAGCAATGCAGGCATTAATCGGGATATCTCTTTCTTTCAGTCCCTGCGGATAACCGGTCCCATCCCACCTTTCGTGATGAGCCAGTATATCCTCGGCTATAGGCGCGATCTGCGGGGCCGATTCGGCAATTTTATATCCTATTTCAGGATGCCTCTTTATGATCTTCCACTCCCTGGAATTTAACTTGCCTTTTTTACTTAAAATTTTATCTGGTATGGCCACTTTTCCTATATCATGAAGAGCGCAAAGCAGCACCAGCTCATCTAATTTATTCTGCGGCAGATTAATAGCTATACCGAGTTTCAATATTAATCTCTTCAGTCGCTCTGCGTGTTCTTTTGTCTCGCGGTTTTTCTCCCATAATACCCTTTCCAGCGATGCTATTATAGAATTATAGATACTCTTCCTTTCAAGCAGCTTGTTCTTGTACATATTATTTTCCGCTTCTTTTATTACATCACTTAAATTCTGGTTTATGCTTTCTCTGGTCGAAATCCCTATGGAAATATTCAGCGGGATCTTCTGATCCCTGGTCTTTGCACAGATCTTCCTTACTCTACTCTGTAACTCCCTGACATCTTCTTCTGAAGACCTGGGCATGATTATAAAGAATTCATCTTCACCCCATCTGGCAATAATATCCTCTTCCCTGGCACAGTATTTTAATATCTTTGCCAGCCTTTTTAATAATTTGTCTCCCTCTTCGTAACCAAAAGTATCATTTACCAGTTTGAGTCCATTCAGATCGCAGATTAAAAAATTCAACGGCAGCTGCCTGTCTTTGTATATGTTTGCAAGCACTTTTTCAAAATAAACCCTGTTATAAAGCTCTGTAAGCTTATCATGAAAACTCAAATATCTTATTCTTTTTTCAGCTTTCCTCTGTTCATTAATATTACCTAATATCTCTATCCTTACCAGCTCATCTCCAAGGTTTTTAACAGTCCTGCCAGTGACCTCCATACTAATTTTGCTTCCGGTGCTTTTGAGCCCTTTTATCTCATAGGAGCTCTTATAATCCGTTCTTACTTTATCCATCATCACGCCCCTGAATTCCGGAGCTATAAATTCCAATAAGTTCTTTCCCACAGGAGAAGTAGAACCGCACCCAAACATAGCCAGAAAAGCATCATTTACTTCCATGATCTTACCGTTATTGTGAATAACTGCTCCCGAAAGTGAAGATTTAAACAGTAGATTAAACTTGTCTATACTTTCCTGCAGCCTGTTTTCGGCTTTCTTTTTTTGTGTGATATCCTTAATTATTATCTTAAAGCCCGATATTTTATTATCTTTGTTCTTCAACGGTCCGAAATAGACTTCCCCGAAAAGAACATCACCATTTCTATTTTTCTGCGTGATTTCTAACGGCTTGCCCTCTTTCCCGTCCAGGACTGCCTTGAACATTTCCAGATACCTGGGGATTTCCTTTGTGCTTATATTTACCCTTTTTGTAAAATATTTACCTATCAACTCATCTCTTGTAAAACCTGAAAAATCCAGTACCGCATCGTTGCATGATGTTATCACTCCTTTGCTGTCTACTATAAGAATCCCAACAGAACCTGTTTCCAGCATGCTGCCGTATTTTCCTTCATTTTCCTTTAGCAGACTTTCCAGGTTTTTATATTCCTTCTTATATTTCTCAAGTTCAATAATCTTCTGGTGCATCTCTACCAGTTTTTTTATAAGCTGTTCCTTTGTGATATTTTCAATATTCATTTCTTAAATGTATTGAAATATATACTTTATTAAAAAATAAAAGTCAGAAGTAGAATTACTTCTGACTTTTTTAATCTTAGATTCTCCCTTATATTTACAGCTAGTTTTTGCTAAAAAATAATAAAACCCCATTTAATTTTTAATAAAACCTATTTTAACTTTTCATCACTTATATTTTTATTTTCAAACACCAGAGTCTCTTCATCGTCATAGACGCCTTCCTTATCTTCCGACCTCTCTCTGATGCCATCAGCTATATTTAAATTCTTTTCAAAATCGCCCTTTATGATTTCATCACTTTCTTTTAAATTCTCTTTTTCAATTTTTCTTAAAAACATATTGAGCTCTTCCATAATCAGTCTCTTTATTCTGCTCTTAAATTCATCATACTCATACTGCAGGTAATTTATATCTTCCTCTAATTCCTGCTTCTTTCTAAGCAGTTCCCTGTAAGCTTTCTCTAGAAGCGCTTTTTTCCCACCAAGCAGGATTTCGACTTCCCTCTTCTCCTTATAATTGTCCTCTCCATTGTTTCTTCCTGACTCTGCCGTTTCATCTTCCTCTACATTACCTTTCCTCTCAAGGCTGGTAAGAAATCCTTCTAAATCTTCAACTTTTATCTTAACAGCTTCACCTTCTTCTATAGCGGGGATTCTCTTTAAAGATATCATATTTAAGATTTCCTTTTCGCTTACTCCCAGAATTTCAGAAGCTTGTTGGAGGTTGTAAAATTTGTTGCTCTCATCCATTTTTTTAAACCAAAAATAAAATCTTATAAAACTCTAATACTAGTTTTAGACAATTATAACACATCTACCGGATAAAAAAATCATCACTTTCTGTCTGCCACATAACTTCTATCTGATTATAAAAGGTATTGCAATAGCAACGACCCCTGTGAATACGACTGCCAGGATGAAAAGATTATATCTTGTATTGTAATTTATTAAAAGAGACGCATCATAGTATCCTTCTACATTCTGGTCCTTATACATCCTTAGAAGACCTCCTATAAGCTTTGACCTTGTCTGCTTGCCCTTAAGCAGCCCGAATATCACAATAAGGTTCACTACTATCACAAGAGCTACGATTACAAACATGACAATAAAAAGATCTGTCTCGTCACGGGAACCTTCAGCAACAGAAGCATTGATTCCAAGTGCCAGCAGGTTAAGGAAAATCGCAGTGATTATAAAAATGGTATCGGTACGGGTGTTTTGCTGAAGTTCTGATGTAATATGCTTGTGAACTTGTTCAATCATATGACCTCCTTTAAAATATCAGACGAAATACATAACCATAGGTTCTATTATTGTAAAACTTCATTTTCTTTTTATAAGTATATTCTTCTTAATACGAATTTCAAAGATATATTGAAAATTATAAGCGTCAAAATTTTTGTCATATCAAGTAGACAACTTCAGAACAAATAAATATAATAAAAAAATGGATCCACAATTAATAAAACCGCTTATTTTAACTTCTATAGCCGGTTTGGCCACTACTGTAGGTAGCTTAATAGGACTGGCATTTAAAAGGGAAAACGCAAAATTTATGAGTGCCGTACTTGGTTTTACAGCAGGTGTGATGATAGGAGTCTCTTTTTTTGAACTTCTTCCTTCTGGTTTTAAAGAGCTTGGACTTTTAAAGGCGAGTGCAGCTTTTCTAGTCGGTTTTATCTTTATTTTCCTGATCGATTATTTTATACCTCATGAATATATCGGACAAAAAGAAAATATAAATGAAAAGACTGATAAAAAGTTACTCAGAACCGGACTTTTTGTGGCAATTGGGATTGGTATACACAACTTCCCTGAAGGTATGGCTACCTTTTACAGTTCAATTGTAGATATTAAAATTGGGACGGCCATAGCTGTAGCCATAGCCATACATAACATCCCCGAGGGAATTGCCGTATCTGCCCCTGTTTATAAAGCAACTGGCAGCAGAGGAAAAGCTTTCTTGTGGTCATTTTTGTCAGGAGTAGTGGAACCCGTAGGAGCACTTCTTACAGCTCTGGTACTTCTTCCTTTCTTAAATTCACAGATCCTGGGCTATATGCTTTCAGGTATTGCGGGTCTTATGGTGTTCATATCAATCGATGAGCTTCTACCGGTTTCAAAATCTTATGGACACTCTCATCTACCAATAGTAAGCTTCATTTGCGGGCTTGCAGTTATGATCCTGAGTCTGGTCCTGCTGCAGTAATTTTTTAAAGCTCCTCTTCCTTAAACTTGTCCACTGCAGACTGCCTACTTTAGTGCTGCAGATGATTCAAGTTTGAATGGATTAGTTCTTATAGCCATAGAAAATAAATAGGGATAATTGTTTTTTAAATGATTCATATACATTATCCATTCGGAGACCAGTGCGCTGTATGCCCTTTTGGTATCACGTATCAAGTGATCATAATCCTCCTTCGGTATTGCTTTAAATTCTTTTCTACTTTCCAGTTCTTCTGTAAGGTGAAATACAGACCACAGTAGGTTTGTAAAAGACTCATGTTCCAGTAGATTAGGATTCTCCAGCAGCCTTAGGAGAAAATCTCTTTTTTTAATCATAAAATCCCTCAAACTTTTTAAGTTTTCCGGACTAAAATCAATATTTGGAATGTGGTCTTTAAATTTTTTATTTATGACCTTAAAGTCTCTTTCAGTCCATTTACCTATTCGGGACAGATAGTCAATAAGAACACCGCTGTTAGCATCAAAGTCTGAAAGATAGGTCAAAAGCTTGGTTCCGACTTCACTAAAGAAAGCTCCTATTACCATATTCAGCTTGGTAAGAAGGGTTCTTTTTTCTCTATCGTTTAAAAGTCCGTGTATGATTACAGTTACCAGAAATACTTCTATAGGTACAAATGCAATATCACCCAAAAAATAAATGAAGATATGGTGCATATCTCTAAATATAGTATAGTGCAAAATATAAAGCAGCGCAGATAAAGATACTAAAATTATGCCCAAGATCAGCTGCCATTTTAATACTCTCACATATATCACCTCCTAAAATTAGAAGGCCCTGCGCTAAAGGCAAAGCCTTCTATTTGCTAAAAGATATTCACTCCTGCTTACCTTAAAAATTTCCCTACAAATGGAGAGGTCTCGCCTCTTCTAAGGAAATGGCCGGATGGGCCCTCACCTAGGAATTCTGAAAACCAGCTTTCATGTTCAATCTCTTCATTGAGTATAGCCTTGGCCAGTTCGTAAGTCCTGTGGTCCTTACCCGCAGTAATATTGCATAAATGGGTATATCCCCTGACTGCACATCTTTCTGCTTCTACCAGTACTTTGAGTATTGCCATTACATCCGTGGGATCCTTGGGTAGAGCTGCAGGTGGACATGCCGAAAGATCATGAAAATCCTTCATGCTTTCCGGTAATTTTCCTCCCAGTTCATAGATCCTGGGAACGATTGCTTCAAAGTGATTCCTGTCCTCTATTCTTGCTGTTTCTGCTATTTCTTTTACTCCTTCTCCTTTAAGACCGATCAGATTTGCTCTTAGAATAGTATAATAATAGTAAGTAGTCAGTTCTGCTGCTGCATTCTTTACCAGCAGATCTACAATTTCATCTACATTAACACCCGCTTTTTCTACCACTTCTCTCGCTACCTTAGCCATTTTTTACCCCCTTTTTGTTATTTTGCTTTTTAATAGACAGCTGTCCATTTTTTATAATTAATAATAATTATTATATAGTAATAATTATTAACTTTCAACAATTATATTTAATACAAGACAATCTTCTCAGGCCAAGGATCTCTCATGGCAGCTTTCCAGGTTTTATCAATATATTGATGTGTATAAGATTGTTCGACCAGATGAAAAATATATGCTCCTTTATCTGTCAGCCTGTAAATGTTTTTATACTTTTTAAGATACTTCAGTTTCTGTCCTAAATACAATTCAATTCTAAAAAAATCTCCAAGTCTCCTGCCAAAAATCCTGAGAAAGTCCTTCTGGCCAATATTTAGATTATATGAGGACCAAAAAAGCCAGTAAAGCGCTCTTGTCCTCTCGTTAAATTTTAAACCGAGAGCAGTAGGTATCCTGTTGCCATCCAGGCATTTAATATACTCTTTAACAGAAAAAGTATTTATCTTAAATACATCCTTCAGCAGACTGGCTGCACTTGGCCCGAACCCGATATAGTTATCTCTTGTCACAGAAGAATATTTTGGTGTATTCTTCTTTGTAAAAGTCCAGACAGAGCTCCTTTCAAAACCCATTTTTTTACTGATATTCGATAAAATCTGCAGCATTTGTTTACCCGACCTGTTGCCGGATAGATTTTTTACAGTCTGCGTATAAGAAAATTCAATAAAGGGGTAAGTCGATATTTGAGTGGCGCCTGAAGCTGCAGCTATTTTAAAATCTTTTATTAAGTCTTCTTTTGTCTGTCCTGGAATACCGAATATCAGATCTACATCAATTGCCTCAAACCCGGCCTTTTTTGCTATTCTTAGTTTACCCTCACCATCTATTATTTCCCTGCCCAGTGAAATAATACAGCTGTCCTGAAAGGATTGAATGCCTATACTTATCATATTAAAACCAAGGTCTTTTATCCTTTTCAGCAGTCTTTCATTTATTTCCCGTGGGTGCAGTTCTATTGCTATATTACCTTTGATAATGAATAAGTCTTTGATAATATCCATCAGTTCATGCAGGTGATCTATCATCAGGGCAGGTGATCCTCCGCCAAAATATACACTGGTTATTTCTCTTTTCCTGCCTGCCAGCTCTGATACCAAATATAATTCTTTTATTAAAGCCCTATTAAATTCTTTTAAAAGGATCCTATCAAACTTTATTTTATAGTAGGGGCAAAATGAGCAGATTTTTTTACAAAACGGTATGTGGAAATAAAGACCTATTTTCTTTACATCAATATCCAGCCTGTCTTTAAAACTACTACTGAAAACAAAGGGCCTTATCGATCTGGCCATTAACAGCCTTAACATATTTGTAATCATTTATTGTTCTTTCCTGATATGTTTTTTACCGAAGATCTTTCAATCAAAGTAGTCTTTAAATAATTACTTAACTGTTCTACAGCTTCTACCTCTTTTTCTTTATTGTAGCGGGTACTGTTTATTACCAATATGTTATCATTCTTTGATATTACATCCTCCACACCTTAAGCGATCTCAGCTGTGAACAGATTATTGATGTTTGGAGTAAGCAGACCCACAATATTTCTTTTTTTACTCCTGAGAGCCCTGGTAATAATATTTGGTTTATAATCAAGCTCTTTTACTAACTTTTTTACCTTTTCAATGGTCTCTCTTTTTACATATCTTTCGCCTGTGAGTACATTCGATACCGTTGCAGGTGATAAACCCAGCCTTTTTGCTATATCGACTATGGTTACTTTTATCTTACCACCATGTTTATTCCTGCTCATCTCCGGTGTTCCTTTTTTTGTTTTCTACGATATCTTTTCTATTTTTATTTTCGTCCTGGACATTTCTTTCTTTGCTTCATCATAGGTCAGCAATTTTTCTTTTGCTCCCCTGTACTGCAGTACAGACCGTGAATTTATAGATGCCAGCTTTAGGGCATATTTTATACTCCCATCCTTGATCAGGCCTGCCAGAAATGAAGCCGCAAATGCGTCACCTGCGCCGGTAGTCTCTACCACTTTGACTTCCGGCGGATATAATACAAAATGATTGTTCTCACCATCCATGCAGTGGACAGGTTTTTCACCATCGGTGATGACCACAATATCCGGACCCAGATCCTTCAGTGACCTCAGAGTATTTACCTTTTCCTTTCTTCCTATAAGTATATTTGCTTCTTCATCATTGAGCACTATGACAGTAGTGTTCTTAATTAACTTATCTAAAAAGTCGACTCCTTTTTTACACAAGTAATTGCTGGCATTGAATAATATCTTAATGTTATTCTCTTTTGCATATTGTGAAAGCTTTTCCAGAGTTGTAAATGATTCTCCCATCATGCTTGTCATACAAAACCAACCGGTTTTAAGTTTTTCCAGATCGATCTCATCATAAAAAAGATAATCATTGATTCCCTTGTGGGTAAGAACGGTCCTTTTCTTTTCCAGACTGTCCAGAATGACCGAATAACCGGTCTTATTATTTTTATAATCATCCTTAAATCCCAGAAAATCGATTTTCTCTTTTTTTAATACTTCCAGTATGCTCTGGGAATGAGTATCTTTGCCTACCTTTCCAAGATATCCTGTTTTCAGTTGAAGCCTGGAAAGACATACAGCAGTATTGGTACCTCCCCCTCCGGTAAAAAAATCAAGTTGGTCTATCAATAATTTTGAACCTACAGGATAGGATATATAGTGTTCTTCATCGTCAAGTGTCTTTATATAGAATGATTTCGTCTTATCTGTATAAACAAATACATCTACAGTATTGGACCCTATTGTTATTACATCATACATTTTAATATCCTCTTTCTTGATATTTTTAA
>CAZLOE010000002.1:0-8060 GCA_964561115.1 uncultured Actinomycetota bacterium | reverse complement strand
GACCCTATTGTTATTACATCATACATTTTAATATCCTCTTTCTTGATATTTTTAATTTACTGGAATCATGCAAATTTTAAAAGCTTTTTAAAATAAGAAAGGTTTTATTATTATCTAATCATCATAACCGGAGAAATAATCAATTACGATATCTTCCTTATCTATTTTCATTTCTAACAGTGCGTTCCTTATTATTTTTACCATTTTAGGAGGGCCGGACATATAATAAACACTGTTGTAGATATCACTTACATTTCTCTTTATTAGGTCACTCTCTATTAACTGTGGTTCTATTATATAATTGATATCCAACCAGTCATTACTACTCTCAATCTTATCCAGGATCTCTTTAAAGATAATATCACTGCTTTTATTTCCGTATAGCAGGGTCACGTCCGGGCTGATACCTCTATGGATAAAATCAAGAAGTATTGACCGGTAGGGAGTAATACCTATTCCACCTGCGATAAACACTAATTTTTTATTTGTATCACTTACCACAAAATGGCCTTTGATCTCAAATGCTTCGATCCGACTCCCTAACTTAAGATTGAAAAGTGCTCTTTTAAAAGAACTTCCTTTTTTAAAATCAAACTTTGAGGTAAGCATAATATATTTTTCGTAAGGTGCGGAAGATATTGTAAAATGCCTTTTTATACCCCTGCTGTCAGGATCCTTGTGAGGTATTTCATAAAAAATAAATTGTCCTGGCTTCCAAAAGATTTCTTTTTCTGGTTTAAAAATAAAAGAAAATGAATCTTCTGCTTCCTTTATCTTTTTGATCAATTCAACTTTCATAAATTCTCCTGAGAACAAATAAAAACTTTTAAAATATAATCGGTTCCTACTATTAAAATGTCATATTGTTTTATTATGGTAAAATTAAGAGAATAAAGATCAATAACAGTTCTAATTGTTATTGCCCATTATATCAGAGATTACGTAAATTATTTATCCATGAATAATTTAAAAGAATATAAAAAGAAAAGAAATTTTAGAAAGACTAAAGAGCCAAAACCTGAGTCAAAAAAAAGAAAAGGGACCGGCCTTATCTATGTTATACAAAAACATAAAGCTACTAATCTACACTATGACCTAAGATTAGAATTAAACGGAGTCCTTAAATCTTGGGCCATACCTAAGGGCCCTTCCGCGGATCCATCACAAAAGAAGCTTGCTGTCCCGACCGAAGACCACCCCATAGATTATGCTAATTTTGAAGGGATAATCCCAGAGGGTGAATACGGCGCAGGTACCGTCATAGTCTGGGATAAGGGATCCTACAGAAACCTTAAAGATGATATTTCGCTTGAAGAGGCTTATGAAAAAGGTAAACTGGAAATTTTCATTGAAGGTAAAAAATTAAAGGGCGCCTACGTTCTTTTGAGGACCGGTAAAAAGCAGGATAAAGGCCAGTGGTGGCTGTTTATAAAAATGAAAGATAAGTATGTAGATGCCAGGAGAGATCCTATAAAAACCGAACCCGAATCTGTAATAAGCGGTAAAAAAATTGAAGACATTAAAAAAATATGATAACCTCCAATCCCGGTCTTAAAATCTATATCTCATTCCATATAATCAGTTTAATTAAATGGAAACATTAAAAGAGCTTAGGGATGATAAAGATCCTGAAGAAGTATTGCGGGAAGAAGGTACAAAATAATGGGACATAAACAAAAAATATATATAGGAACATCTGGATGGAATTATACAAGCTGGAAGGGCAAATTTTATCCCGGGGAGCTTGCCCAGAAAGAATGGCTGGATTATTATTCTAAAAAGTTCAATTCGGTAGAGATAAATAATACATTTTACCAGCTTCCCAAAGAACATACCTTTAAAAACTGGGCCGATCATACCCCGAAAGACTTTATTTTTTCGGTCAAAGCTTCAAGATACATAACACACCTTAAAAAACTTAATGAGTGCGGTGAGGCTGTGGATAAATTAATAGAACACTCTTCCAGGCTTAAAGAAAAACTTGGAATTTTTTTATTTCAGATGCCGGCTAACCAAAGCAAAGATACAGGCAAATTAAAAAACTTTCTAAATCAGCTTCCGGATAAATATAAATATACTTTTGAGTTCAGGCATTACTCCTGGTTCGACGACGGAGTATTTGAAATCCTGGATAAAAATAATTGCGGCGTGGTGATCAATTCTTCACCAGATTTCCCTTTTCAGGATATTGCCACAGGCAAAATATGCTACATAAGAATGCACGGCAGTAAAAAGCTTTATTCCTCTAAATATTCGAACGGGGAACTCAAAAAGTTTGCCAAAATAATCATCAAATACCATAATAAAGGATTTTACTCTTTTATATATTTTAATAATGACATTCACGGTTACGCAGTAGAAAATGCAGACACCATGCAGAAACTTATAAGCGATATGTAGTATTTTTTCTTAATTCCTCTTTGTAGTTATTAAAATCAATTCTGCTTACTTTTCCACCGCTCGAGTATTTCTATCACTTCGGAGTCCTGGACATCGCGCCAGTTGGTGTACACCTGGGCCACAGCCTGGAAAAACGGCGGCATCTCCAGCACCACGATTTCATCAACCATATCGCCTATCTCCCGGACTGTGCTCTCTCCCGAAACCGGGACCGCCACTATTATTTTACCGGCTTCTTTATTTTTACATAGATTTACGGATACTTTCATTGTGGATCCCATCGCCAGACCGTCATCTACCAGTATAACGGTCCTGCCTTTTATCCTGGGAAGGGGCTTTGCCTTTCTCAGCGCCTTGATCCTTCTATCCACTTCTAATTTCTGTTCCCTGATTATCTCCTCTACCTCCTCTCTTGATAACCAGCTGTAGGTATCCTTCTGGATCAGGGTAGAACCGTCCTCAGCTATTGCTCCAAATCCAGCTTCAGGATTGAAAGGCAGCGGAAGTTTCCTTGATACCAGAATAGATAATTCTGCATCCAGATATTTTGCTACCTCATAGGCTACTTCTACCCCACCTCTGGGAATACCCAGGACAAGAACACTTTTCCCTTTATATCTGGCTAATTCTTTAGCCAGTTTTTTACCCGCATCTTTTCTGTCCTCAAACAAAACTGCCTGTCCTTATATCTCCGGATATCTTTAATATAAATCTCTAAGTTTTTATCTTACTTTCTTGAAAAGTCAGTTGTTCTTAAATGATGTTTCCGCCATATACATATTTTAAGCCGGCTTCTTTTCCGATTACGATGGCTTTTTCTATCTTTTCTTTTTTTGTAGGAGGAATATCGGATTTATAGGTTGGATAATAAGCGCTTATATGCCATGGAATACCGGAGTCCAGATCCGCTAAAAAATCGGCTATATTTTTTAACTCTTTATCCGAATCATTTATCCCTGGTATAACAAGGGTGGTTACTTCAATCCATATACCAAGATCCTTCATAAATTTTATATTACTCAGCACCGGTTTCAGTCTTCCCCCCATTTTATTTCTGTAAGTACGGTCGGAAAAGCTTTTAAGGTCTATATTAGCGGCATCAAGATATGGTTTTATCATCTCAAGACACCCTTCGGTCATAAATCCGTTGGTGACAAATATGTTTTTTAGCCCCCGCTTATGAGCTATTTTAGCTGTGTCATAAGCGTACTCAAAAAAAATCGTCGGTTCAGTATAAGTATATGCAATGCTCTGGCATCCTGCGCTTACGGCATCTTCCACTATCTTTCCCGGAGGGACATCTTTTCCCTCAATCTCTCCATGGTCGCTGGGAAGCTGGGAGATATGCCAGTTCTGGCAGAAAAAACACCTGAAGTTACATCCTACCGTAGCAATGGATAAAGATCTTGTCCCCGGCAGGAAATGAAACAGGGGTTTTTTCTCTATGGGATCTACATTTTCAGAAATAAGTTTTCTGTACACCAGACTGTACAGGACACCGCCTATATTTTTCCTGACAAAACACTTACCGGTTTTTCCTTCCTTTATATGGCAACGGTGATTGCACAGATTGCACCTGACTTTGCCGTTTTCTTTTTTCTGGTAAAGATATGCTTCTTTCATTTTATTAATAATACTATAGTATTTTTTATTTTCCTCCCACTATTTTATATTCCTGCTAATGTCTACCTTATACCGGAAAAAATTTTTCCAGGAATCATCTTTTGCACCCAGCCTTTTAGAAATATTTTCCACGATTTCTGTAATATCCTTATCATCATGGGAGCTCCGGAGGGAATAGTAAGCGGCAGCTTTATAGTCTTTGCTGTTCTTTTCAGTAGGCAAAAGGGCATTCTGCCATTATGTATGCTGGATGTCCCCTTTTATGATAGGAGGAAGAAAACTCAGAAACCTCTTCAGGTGGCCGTCTCTGAGGTTAAAAGCAGAAAAATGGAAAATCCAGAGTGTATTCTCTGCGGCACCTGCATTGATAACTGCAAACAGGGGGTAATAAAATATTCTTTCAGCAGGAGAGAATAATAAATAAAAAGTTATTGCGCATATTTATCTATTATCTTCTCTGCTTCATATCTTGAAATATTAAAACTCTGCCAGCTTTTTTGGTCCTCAAGTTTTATTTTTTTCTCTTCAAAATCTTCTATAATATCTTCAGCGATCTGCTTTTCATACGGTTCTGATGAATCTTTTACAGATACGAGGAGTTTCTGCATTTCAGGTACAGCGTCATAGGAAAGGCCCTTTAAATAATCCATATCTATCTGCCCGGTCTCATAATAACGGTTTATGTTGTTTTTTGCTATTATCACATCCACGTTTGCAAAATTCATTATTATATAGACTGCAAGTGAGATTATAAAATAAGATTTGATAATAGGTATTTTCGAATACCAGATATAAATAATATTCACAATAGAAAGAAAAAACAGCATTATCATAAAAGTCTGAACGAATACCCTTAAATAGGTAAAACCATATGCCTGCTCATAGACCAGCATCCTGTAAAACGCAGATGCAAGTAAAACAAATGTAAAAACTACAAGCAGTGTAAGAAAAGCCCTGATAGCAGTAAATATTTTTTTATTTTCTTTTTTTACAAATACAATCCCGAAAAGCAGAATGCCAAAATTAATAATCGATACAACTACAAGTTCAAAAAAACCTCTTCTTGCATATTCCGCATACGTATAAGAAGAAGGCAGGACAAAAGAACTCCCACCAAAAAGATAAGCAAACTGAATGACAGAAAATACAGCATAGATCACATTTATTAAAACAAGTATGGTAAGCAGTATCACAGGATCAAAAAACAATTTCCACTTTATTCTTTCATAGGTGGACTTCTCTCTCTCATCAAAGGCTTTAAGCAAAGACCACAGGAAACAGACAGTATAAATAAAAACTGAAATTACCACTAAAAAATGCTTGATTATCTTTGAAACAGGTATATTTACAAAAAGGTTCTTAAACACAATATCCGCAGACGATAGAAGCCATATAATAATGGCCAGAACCGGGACCGAGATTAGTATTCCTAAAAGTACCTTTGGCAGAACCCTGCTTCTGCCCTCCCTGCCTTCACGAACATTCAGCCTGAATAATGTCACAAACGGCTTATGTATAAATCCAAAAGGTACAAATACTCTCTTGACAATATCTCCTATAAACCTTATATCCGACCAGTCTGATCTATTGACCCCTGCCGCAAGAGAACTGAACATTATTACTAAAAAAGGGACGATCAGATAATTTAAAATCTTAAGTATCTGATTGGAGTAAATAAAAAAGGTAGCTGCAAGCAGTAGTATAGGAACTGCAAAAAACCATATAAGGTTGTTTAGTTTTCTTAAGGAACCCCAAAAGCTTGCTATAAATATCAGCAGGATCAGGACAACATAAACAGGATAAGAAATACCCAGCGTCTTATCATAAAAAAGGACATCGAACGAAATCCCAACGATCAATCCGTAAAGAAGAATCCAGTACTTTTTACGTTCTAATTCCATAGAATAAAGTATTAAAATCTTATTATAACTTTTAGAGTTATCGATTAAATACTATATAACTTGATATTATAACAACTTTTATATTCTAAAGATACCAGTAGTAATAATTGATTTTTTAATTAAAATCAGAATGATCCCGGTACTTTAAATTACTTTTAAATCTATGATTTAAAGAGTAGAATAAAATGAAATTTAAAAAGTGAGTTAGAAAAATGGGAAACTTAAAGAGAAACCTGTGGATTGCTGTAGATATTATCTGGTCGATATTGATGGTGGCCCAGATTGTTCTGGCCTTTTTCTTCAGTAAAGACTGGGTGTCTGCAGCCAGACCTATAGGGTGGGGATTCATTTTTCTCTCAGCGATCTTTGGGATGCTCCCCATCTTCACCTTTCGAATGAAGGGCAGGATTGAAAAAAGAAAAAGCTATATGCACACCACAAAAATAGTGACCAGCGGAATATATGCAATCATCAGGCACCCCCAGTATATGGCAGGGATACTGATAAATATAGGACTTATCCTTATCTCCCAGCACTGGCTTATAATAATCATTGGTGTCGTGTCCATGGTTTTAATCTATCTCGATGCCTTAAGAGCAGATCAGAACTTAATCTTAAAATTCGGAAAAGAATATTCAGATTATGCTGAAAAAGTACCCAGGCTGAATTTCATCGCGGGTATCATAAGGTTAATAAAAAGAAGAACAAAAGATTGATTTTTTTTATTATGAGATACTCTTTCATTATCATCATTTTAATATGCCTATTCTTCTCAATACTTGTTCTTAACTCCTGTAGAATTGGGATTGAGGAACTCTCAGATTCAACAGAATCACAGGATGAGACTTCCGAACAGAGCCCGGGGGAAGATGAAAGCACTCTAACTGAAAATGGTGGATCAATAGATAAACCAAGAAACGATGTTATGTTTTATAATAGTGAAGTAAATTTTGCTTTTATCTACCCGCAAGATTATCTGACTATTTCTTCATATCCATACTGGCCGGTAGATTACGGAGATCTATCTCTAAATGTGAGTATAAATGCCGTAGAAGACCTTAAAGGTTCTGAGAAGGAAGCTGCAATAAGCGAAAGAGATGCCCTCGAATCAGGAGATTTTGGTCCAGACACAGATTTTTCCTATGAGCTCTCAAAAAAAGTGGTCAAGGTCAGTGATACATTTGTAAAAGAGTTTCTGGTCTTCTCGAGATACGATATCTGTGATGTAAATTTTGATTGGGAGAGCCACTTTTACAACAACGGCTACCGGGTACTGATAAAACTTACAGCTGACTCGGATAAAATAGTGGAAAGCATGGACCAATATTTTAGGTATGACGAAGCAAACTGCTTAAATAAAAAGGTATGGGATTTTGAGAAACAGGATGAGTTTTATGATAAATTGATGAGCGGTCAGTTAACGGGCCTTTCCTTAGAATGGTTTGATGCATTTGATTCTATTAGATACCTGCTTCAGATAAATGATTTCAAGGGAGCATCGGCTGGATACAGCAGGTTGATTGACAAAAGGGTCTATGAAGAAAATATCGAGGAAAAATACATCATCGATGTCTCTTATCCGCAATTTCAATCTGCTGTGGCAGGTGGATTAAACGATAGTATTGATAAAATAATATATAAGCAAAAAGTGCTCTCAATAATAAATGATTTCAAGGATGAGGTTTCTTCATATCAGGATGAAGACTTTGGCCTTAACTATTTTTTAACAATAGATTATTCTGTAGTCATGTATGATGAAAACGGGATCTCGATATATCTTGATATCTATCCCTATCTTGGAGGGGCACATGGAATGCTTTATTTTGAGACTATAAATTTCGACCTTGAAAAAATGAGCCTGGTAGAGTTAGGAGATCTCTTTACAGCCGGATATGACTATCTTGGTATAATTTCTGAATACTGCAGGGAGGACCTGGCCAGACAGATAAATGACAGAGACTTTGAACCAGATATACAGTGGCTGGAAAACGGCACAGACCCGGATAACATTGATAACTTTACAAACTTCCTTGTGACTCCTTCTGAACTTATAATAAAATTTCCGGCATACCAGGTAGCCCCGTATGCAGCCGGAGATTTTACAGTCAATATACCTTATGAAGAATTTGAAGGCAA
>CAZLOE010000001.1:29740-88112 GCA_964561115.1 uncultured Actinomycetota bacterium | reverse complement strand
AATTTACTGATTAAAATGGATTTCTCCATTTTTTTCTTAGGTCTCTATCTGGCTGGGGAGGGAGGATTCGAACCTCCGATCACGGGACCAAAACCCGTTGCCTTGCCACTTGGCTACTCCCCATTGAAGCTAATAAATTTTATATTAGATCCTGGTAAAATTCAATCTTAAGAGGATTGTCATATTGAAATAAATTGAGTGTAGCTCTGATGGTTTATTTATAAATAGTCAAGCTGTTAGGTGTGGTATGTGATAAAAATACATTTGTGGATAATGGTTCCAAACCATTATATACCTCAGTGGCCGTCTTTAGGTTATCGCATAATGCAAATACGGTAGGGCCGCTTCCGGTCATCTGAGTGGCAACAGCTCCCAGTTCAGATGCTTTCTCTTTTAGCACCAGTATTTCTCTATCCTCAATAACTGCTACTTCTTCCAGATCATTTTTAAGCTTTTTAAAGAATTCGGAAAATCTCTTTTTAATAATATTATCAACAAGTTCCCTGTGTATGGATCTTTTTTCTATTCCGACCAGGTCAAACTTTTCATATACATCTCTGGAAAGGAATTTGGCATCATTTGTAGCAAGTATGATCCAGTAAAAGGGCAGATGGGGCAGCTCAGAGAGTTTTTCTCCCCTGCCCTCCGCAAGAGTGGTACCTCCTCTGACACAGAAAGGAACATCTGATCCTACTTCGCCTGCCAGCTGCATCAGATCTGCGGCTTTTATATTCAGTTCAAACAGTTTGTTTAAAGCCACCAGAGTCGCCGCAGCATTGGTACTCCCCCCGGCGAGGCCTGCACATACCGGAATATGCTTCTCTATATTGATCACTATAGAATATTTATCTCTTAGACCGTAATTGTCTAAAATCTGCGCCGCTGCCTTATGGACCAGATTTTTCTCATCAAGAGGGATATCTTCATTATTGCAGGTGATATAAATCCCATTCCTGTTTTCTGAACCGTGATTTTTCTTACTTCTCAGAACTTTAAAAGTAAGCTCATCAGAAAGGCTTATACTCTGCATTATTGATTTTATTTCATGAAAGCCATCAGTCCTGCCGTTTTTTGTAACATTCAGATATAGATTTATTTTCCCGGAAGCTCTAAGTTTTAAAATATTTTTAACATCCATTCTGCTATATAATAACATAAATACAATATATTACATATTACTAAGATTTCTATACAGAAAAATATAATTTTCCAGGATAAGCTCCTCTGCCCTGGTATTTTTATCCTGTCCCATTTCAGACAGCAATTTTATTATTATTTCTGATTTATAGCAATATTTAGATTTTTCTTGAGCAAGTGAATTTACAAGTTTCTTCCTGCGGTGTGAAAAACATCCAGTCACGAAATCAAAGAAATCCTTTATATTAAAATTTTCTCGGTTCAAGATCTTATCATCCTTCCTTGTCACTTCTACGACCGCTGAATCAACAAAAGGCCTGGGCAGAAAACAATTTCTCGAGATCTGGAAGCAAAGGTCAAAATCAGCAAGAAAGTTGGTTTTCACCGTATATGAACTGTAATTCTTATCTCCTACTGAAGCAAGCATCCTTAAAGCTATATCTTTTTGTATGGTTATAAACATCTTTTTTATGTCCTCTGATTCCAAAAGGATTTTTAATACCAGAGGTGCAGCGATGCTGTATGGGAGATTTGAGACTACTTTGTTTACACCATATTTAGCTGCGATATCAGTATAATCAAGCTTTAAGGCATCCGAACATATGAGCCTTACTTTCCCACCGATATTTTCCTGGAATATATCCTCAAATACCTTTGCAAGAAGCTTATCTATTTCAATACAGACCACCATTTTTGCTTTGGAGAGTAAAATCTCAGTAAGGCTGCCTATCCCGCTTCCAATCTCAAGTATTACATCACTGCTGCTGACATCTGCATGCGAGACTATCTTTTTTGCATTGTTGGTATCGATCAGAAAGTTCTGCCCTAATTTTTTACTCAGCTTTATCCTGTACCTTTTTAAAATCTCAGTTGTCTTCCCGGGTGAGCTTATATAAGAATGCATTTTTTAAATTTGATTTATGGAAAAGAAATCTTCCGCATTTTTAGAAGTGACTTCTGCTACTTCCTCAATGCTTAAATTTTTTACTTCTGCAATTTTCTGTGCCACATATTTCACATATCCGGGGTAATTCTCCTTACCCCTCTCTGCCTGCGGAGCCAGGAAAGGTGAATCAGTCTCAATAAAAAGCCGCTCAATAGGTACCTTTTCTACAGTTTCCAGTAAACCAGCGGCATTGGGAAAGGTGATTATACCGGTAAAGGAAATATACAGACCCAGATCAAGACACTGCATTGCAAAACTGGTATCCCCTGAAAAGCAGTGTACTACAGCTCTGAAATTTTTCTGGCTTGAATATTTCTTTACTACATTCAAAGTCTGCTCGTTAGCGTCCCTGTCATGGATTATTACGGGGATATTGTATTTTAATGCAAGTTCTATATGAGATATAAAAGTCTTTTCCATATCCTTTGCGGGGCTAAGGTTCCGGTAAAAATCAAAACCTGTCTCACCTACTGCAACTACCTTCCTATATCTTCTACCATCACTATCACATTCGTCTTCAGTTTTACCCTGTATCAGACATTCAAGGATTTTTACTTCATTCTTTCCAAAGTCTTTAGCATAATGAGGGTGGACTCCAATACTGGCAAAAACGCTATCAAACTTCTCTGCAAATTCTAGCGATTTTCTGCTGCCGCTGACACTTGAACCCACATTTATAATGTATTTTACACCTTCGCTCTGGGATTTAGAGACAGCCTCTTCGGGAGCCATGTTTTTTAGCATATCTATATGAGCATGTGTATCTATAAAATACATAGTATCACTTATTCTCATCTATCCTGGGAAACAGTATTTCTCTTTTACCTATTTTTGTTCCACCTTCAAATTTACCCCAGACTCCATCACCCTCGATTGTGATCTGGGAAGTATCCTGGGCTATTCCAAGCTGAGAAAATATTTTCTGGCAGGTTGACGGTATGAAGGGTGCCAAAATAACAGCCGACAGCCTGATAACTTCTATTACTTCATATAATACCCCGTCCAGTTTCTTCTGGTCATCATCGCTGCCGCTTTTTACCAGATTCCAGGGCTGGCTGTCTTCAATATGTTTATTGGCTGCATTTATGAACTCCCATACCTTTATAAGATACTCTGAGAATTTAAAACTGTTTATGCATTTTAATGCTTCTTTTTTTACTTCACCCCATTTTTTCTCAAAAACAGGGCTCGAGACTTTTTTAGGTATTATGCCGCTTTTGTATTTATCCACCATGGCCAGAGTCCTTGAAACCAGATTTCCAATGTCATTACTCAGATCCGAATTATACCTTCTTATGAAAGTTTCATCTGCAAAAGAGCCGTCCTGTCCGAAAGATATTTCCCTGGTCAAAAAATACCTTATGCCGTCCACCCCATATTTATCCAACAGCTCATCGGGATCCAGGATAATACCCTTTGACTTAGACAGTTTTTCACTTCCGCTGAGAAGCCAGCCGTGTACTACGATATGCTCTGGAAGTTCAATACCCAGCGACATCAGCATAGCAGGCCAGATCAAAGTATGAAACTTTAAAATATCCTTCCCTATATGATGCTGCCTGGCAGGCCAGTACCTGTCAAACAGGTCCTGGTCATCGGAGCTGTATCCCAATGCTGAAATGTAATTGATAAGAGCATCTACCCATACATAACAATAATGTCCGGAATCAAAAGGTAGGGGGATCCCCCACTTTACTGCAGTCCTGGAAATGCTTATATCCTTTAGTCCCTGCTTTAAAATACCCACTACCTCATTTTTCCTGGTCTCGGGGATTACGAAATCCGGGTTGGCTTCAATATGCTTTATCAATCTATCTTCATATTCGGACAGCTTGAAGAAATAGTTTTCTTCCTTTACGTCCTCGACCCCTCTACCGCACTGGGGGCACTTTCCTTCAACCAGCTGGGAATCCAGCAGAAACGTCTCGCAGGGTGTGCAGTATTTTCCCTCGTACACACTTTTATATAGATCACCGTTATCTTTTAATCTCGTAAGTATATTCTGGACTATTTTTTCATGCCTGCTGTCAGTAGTCCTGATATAACTGTCATTACTTATGTTATACAGCTTTAGAAGCCTTTTCATATCCTTGACCATCTCATCTACGTATACCTGCGGGGAGACTCCCTTCTCCTGCGCGCTCTTATTTATTTTTTGCCCGTGCTCATCGGAACCGGTCAGGAAAAAAGTATCCTTTCCCATAGCCCGGTTAAATCTTGCCACTACATCGGTAAGTATGAATTCATATATCTGCCCCAAATGCAGTTTGGCGTTCATATATGGAATCGCGGTTGTGATGTAAAATTTTTCTTTGGTCATAGTATCCTTTGCCTTAAATTTTCGTTGCAATATTATACAATTTTTGCTTTTCTATGTCATACCTTGATAACAATATCTTTACAGCACTTTTTTTGGAAATGCCCTGCTTGAGCAGGCCCATAAGCTCTCTTTTTATGTCTTCTTCGGCAAAACCCCTGATGAGTTCTTTTTTATATCCATCGACTACAAGGACTACCTCGCCTTTTACTTTCTTTTGTTTTATTTTAGCTGAGATCTCACTTAATCTTCCCCTTATTGACTCCTCATATATTTTGGAGATCTCCCTTACCAGGCTTGCCTTCCTGTCGCCGAACTTCTCTAAAAGCTCACTTATAAGTGTTTCTATCCTTTTTGGTGACTCATAGAATATAGTGGTGCAGGAGGCTGCAGCAAGTTCTAAAATCCTGTTTTTTCTTTTTGCTTTTGCTCTGGGTAGAAAACCTATAAATAAAAAACAATCCGTCGGCAGCCCTGAAAGGACCAGCGCGCTTACTGCAGCATTGGGACCGGGTATCACAGCGAGCGGGATGCCTTCTTCTATACACCTGTTTATTACTTTAAATCCCGGGTCCTGAATCGCAGGTGTGCCTGATTCCGAAACCAGTGCAATACTACAGCCCGCTTTTAGTCTATCTATCAGGTAATCTATCCGGCTCTCTTTGCTGAAATCATGATAGCTTACTATATTCTTATTAGAAATATTATATTTCTGGAGTAGTTTCTTTGTAGTCCTTGTGTCTTCAGCAGCAATCAGATCTACCTCGCCGAGTGTCCTTATAAGCCTGAAGCTGGCATCCTCCAGATTTCCGATCGGCGTCGAACAAATAAAAAGAGTCCCTTTAATATTTCCCCCCGTCAATAAATCTCAGACCTTATTTTATTTCCTTAAACATCTCCCTGGGATTTCCGCAGATAGGGCACTTGTCCGGTGCGGCACCCTCTACGGTGTTTCCGCATACCTGGCAGACAAATATTGCAGTATTGGGATTATTCCCAAGATTATCCAGATATTTCTTATATAATCCAGCATGGACCTTCTCGACCTTATTGGCATAAATAAAACTGATCTTTGCTTCATCTTCATTTTCATTCTTCGCATCTTCAATCATTCCGGGATACATTTTCTCAAATTCAAAGGTCTCTCCGATTACTGCCTCTTTTAAATTTTCTTCCGTAGATCTTACTCCGCCCATTGCCCTCAGGTGATTGTGGGCATGCACGGTTTCCGCGTTTGCGGCAGCTTTGAACAGTTTTGCCTCCTGGAAATAACCATCCTGGTTAGCTTTTTTTGTAAAAGCAAGATACTTCCTGTTTGCCTGTGATTCACCTGCAAAAGCATCTGCAAGATTTTTAGACGTCTTATCGCCCATTATTTTCCCCCTTTCCTGTATTTTTTTTTAAGTCATCTGTCTTTTTACATTTATCGCATATTCCCTCAAAAATAACTTTTGAGTCCAGTACGTCAAATCTCCTTGAAATACTCTCCGGTATATTTATGCGGGAAGGACCGTCATAAACATTTATTATATTATCACACTTTACACATCTGAAATGATCATGTTTTTCTATTTCACCGTCAAATCTCTTGGGTTCACCGGGTATTGTCAGTATACCGGCAGCCCCTATTTTCAAGAAGGTGAGAAGGGTTCTGTAAACTGTATCAAAAGAAATGGTAGGAAATATTTTCTTTACTTTTTTGTATAGAGCCTCTGCGCTGGGATGATCTTTTGACCCTACCAGTTCTTTATAGATCAGGCTTCTCTGGGGCGTGATCTTTAAATTATTTTTTCTGCATAACTTTATAAAAGAGTCCATAGTCTTAATTAATTTTTAATTAGTTATAATTATTATATAATAGTAATTATTACCAGTCAAATAAAACCAGAACTTGAAAAAAAAATGATATTAGGTCAGAATTTGAATATGAAATTTAAAAATCTACCCCAATTTCCCAAAAGAATCATGATCTCAATCATTATACTGATTATAGTATATTTCCTTGGCTCTCTTGGGTACATGATAATCGAGGATATGAGCTTTTTAAATTCAGTTTTTATGACCACTATCACTATAACCACTGTGGGTTACGGCGTGGTAAAAGAACTGTCAACAGCAGGAACTGTATTTACTATTCTATTGATTGTAATCGGTACCGGTACGGTAGCTTATATTTTAATCAATTTAGCTGACTTTATACTAAGTGAATTTTTATTAGGAAGAATTGAAAAAAGAAGGAAGATGAAAATGATATTAAAACTAAAAAACCATTATATAATATGCGGGCTGGGAAGAGTGGGGCTTGAAATAGCAAATGAATTAGGCGCCAATAAAATTGATTTCATAGTAGTAGACCATGCTGATAAGCCCATTGAGATAGCCAGGCAGAATAACTGGCTGTATATCCAGGGCGACGCATCCAACGATGAGACCCTGCTGGAAACCCAGATAAAGAGTGCCAAAGGTTTGTTTGCAGCATTAGATACCGATTCTGAGAACGTCTATGTAACCCTATCGGCTAAATCTCTCAACCCCTCTATATTTATTGTAGCAAGGGCGACTGTTTTTGAGACTATTAACAAATTAGAAAAGGCAGGAGCAGACAGGGTGATCTCGCCTCAGATAATCGGAGGTAGAAGAATGGCTGCAATGGCACTGCAGCCTTCAATATGTGACTTTTTAGATACCGTAATGCAAACAGAAGAAGCCGAGATCAAACTGGCAGAGATTGAGATCAAGCCAAACAGCAGGATTGACGGCATTACTATAGGCGAATCCGGAAAAAAATATGGTATTGAAACTCTGATTATATCTGTAATCGAAAAAGGAGAGAAAATCTCGGTTAGAAAGGCCAGCGGAAGTACAGATATGAAAGCAGGGCATAAAATAATTGCTATCGGTACCAGCAGTCAGATCAAACACCTTGCTGATCTAGCAGCAGAATGACTTTTTAAGGTTACGATGAACATAGAAGAATTAAAACGTTACCAATCTGAAGTAGAAAATGAAATAAAGACAAATATTCTTCCTTTCTGGGCTTATAAAACGCCGGATAAAGAAAACGGCGGATTTTATGGTCTGATTCTAAATGATCTGACTGTAGATCCCTCTGCACCAAAAGGCTCGGTTTTATGTTCCAGAATCTTATGGACTTTTGCCCGTGCCCATACTGCCTTTGGAGACGACCTTTACCTGGACCGCGCCAGTCTGGCTTACAAATATCTTACTGATTATTTTATAGATGATAGATTTGGCGGAGTATACTGGAAAACAGACCATAAAGGAAAGCCTATCGAAACGAAAAAGCATATATATGCCCAGGCTTTTGCAGTATATGCTCTGGCGGAATTCTATCGTGCAGCCAATTCCGCTGAATCCCTGCGTCTTGCAAAAGATATTTTTTATAAAATAGAAAAATTTGGATCTGAAAAGCAATATGGAGGCTATTATGATGCCTTCAACCGCGACTGGTCTCCCGCTGAAGATATGCGGCTGGGCGAAGGAGATATGAATGCTCCCAAGACAATGAACACAAACCTTCATATTTTAGAAGCATATACAAACCTTCTCCTAAACTGGAATGACAGCGATCTCCGCAACAGTTTAAAAAATTTAATAATGGTTATTGCCAATCATATTATTGATTATTCAAGCTGCCACTTTAAACTATTCTTTAAAAAAAACTGGGAGGTTCTTTCAGATACTGTCTCCTATGGACATGATATTGAGGGAAGCTGGCTTATGGTGGAGGCTGCGGAGATTTTGGGCGAGGAGTCTATTCTAAAAGATATAAAAGATATTTCCCTTAAAATGGCAGATGCTGCCTATAAGGAGGGTGTTGCACTCGACGGAGGCCTGTGGTATGAAGGAGATTCAAAAGGTATTACTAAATTTAACAGTGATTGGTGGCCTCAGGCAGAAGCAATGGTGGGTTTTTTAAATGCATATCAAATAAGCAGCAGAGAGGAGTTCCTTCAGGTATCACTAAACAGTTGGGACTTTGTAAAAAAGTATATTATTGATAAGCATTATGGAGAGTGGTTCTGGTCTGTTGATAAAGACAGAAATGTAAATGACAGATTGGAAAAAGTCGGTATATGGAAATGTCCCTACCATAATGCGCGTGCCTGTATAGAGGTAAGTAAAAGGTTGAATAAAATAATAAATGATCAAAATCTTTAAATCAAAAAATTACAGCAAGGAGGTCAGCGAAAATGAGCAGACAAACAATCTTAGGCCCCGCATTACCTAATATTCCCTGGGAAGAAAAACCAAAAGGCTATATACATACAGTATGGCGTTATAAACAAAATCCTATTATACCAAGAGACCTCTTACCATCGTCCAACAGTATTTTCAACAGTGCCGTGGTACCTTTCAAAGGAGAATTTGCAGGAGTCTTCCGCTGTGATGACAGAAGGCGTAAACAGCAGCTTCACTGCGGTTTTAGCAGCGACGGTATCATCTGGAAATTAGTAAGCAAGCCTATATCTTTTATCTGTGATGATCCTGAAATAAGTAATTTTGTATATGGTTATGACCCCCGTGTATGCTGGATTGAAGACAGGTTTTACATTACCTGGTGCAACTGGTATCACGGCCCTACAATAGGTATGGGTTATACATATGATTTTAAGAAATTCTATCAAACAGAAAATGCATTTCTTCCATTTAACAGAAACGGGGTATTGTTCCCCAGAAAAATAAAAAATAGATATGCGATACTGAGCCGTCCCAGCGATAACGGCCATACACCGTTTGGAGATATATTCTATAGTGAAAGCTCTGATCTTCGTTACTGGGGTAATCACCGACATGTTATGTCAACAACTTATGGATGGCAGGCCACTAAAGTAGGGACAGGCCCTGCACCAATCGAGACTTCAGAAGGTTGGCTCCTTATATATCACGGCGTTTTGACCTCATGTAATGGATTTGTATATAGCATGGGTGCTGCACTTCTTGATATAGACAGACCGTGGAATGTTCTATATAGGACTGAGCCTTATCTGCTCTCACCGCAAAAAACATACGAATGCGTTGGAGATACGCCAAACGTAGTATTCCCATGTGCTGCACTTTGTGATGCGCCCACAGGACGCATAGCAGTCTATTATGGTGCTGCTGATACAGTAACCTGTCTTGCTTTCACACAGGTCGATGAACTTATTGATTTTATAAAATCAAATTCAAAAATTTAGTCAAATACTGGTGGCGAGACGCAGAATCGAACTGCGGACACATGGATTTTCAGTCCACTGCTCTACCAACTGAGCTATCTCGCCAACCCGTAATCAAGACTGGCGGAGCTGACGGGATTTGAACCCGCGATCTCATGCGTGACAGGCATGTGTCCTAAACCGCTAGACGACAGCTCCGCACTACTATCAATCTATGGTGGGCGTTGCAGGGATTGAACCTGCGACCCCCTGCTTGTAAGGCAGGTGCTCTCCCAGCTGAGCTAAACGCCCTTTTACAATGGTAGCCTGTAGGAGAATTGAACTCCTGTTGGTAGGTTGAAAACCTACTGTCCTAACCACTAGACGAACAGGCCTCTGTCTGGTGAGCCGTGAAGGATTCGAACCTTCGACACCCGGATTAAAAGTCCGGTGCTCTACCAACTGAGCTAACGGCCCTTGCCAATTTAACACTACAATGATTAAAAAACTACCGTAGCCATTAGCTGTCAATTAAATTAGCAAACGTAAAGTCTACTATAGTAAAAAATCATTGTCAACAAACAAAAGTGGGATTATGGGCAAATCGTCAGTCAATATCTGACTTGCTTTTACCTTTGATCTTTGAAGAAACTTTTTCTACTTTTTCTTTACCCTTTTCTAATAATTCCTCACTGAAAACTTTTGCCTCAATCAGAGCGAACTTACCTCTATCAACTATATCTTTTATCTTTTCAGCTAATTTTTTTCTGGTTTTTAATCCGGATTGAGGTGCAAAAAGCAATCCCAGTACAAATCCTGCAAGAACCGAAACTGAAATAACAGTAAACATTTCTGCAAGACCCTTACCAACTGACTTATCATTATCGCTCATTATCGATACATCCTCTGTTAGATTATTTATTTCTATATTATAAACTATTTAAGATTTATATTGAACATAACTGATAATGGAAATAACCGTTAATAAGTAAAGGTATCACCGGTCTAACTGACCAGATAACTCATTATCTCCACCCATCCCTTATTCATAACACCTTCAGTCACAAATATATTGTCATATTTACCAAGTGCAGCCATTATAGCTTCTCTATTCTCAAATGCATTTTTCATCAGAAAAAAATATCTTACTTCTCCCGCCATTTTTAAATCTTCCAGAGAATCTCCAAGTGCTATACAATTATCAGTATTAAAATTTCTAATTTTTTTATCCATTTTTATCCCTTTTGCCTTATCAACACCTGAAGGCATTAGATTATAGATATGCAGTCTTTCAATATCAAGATCCAGATTTTCAAGCAGTGAAAATCCATTATCCACCATAACCAGGTCTCTGTATCCCATGCTTTTAAGCAGCCCGTTTGCCGCTTCAAGGTCTATCTCCCCAAAAAACAATATATTGTAGGACCGGTACATACTCCATTCAATTTTGCTTTCTATCTTATTTGGAAAATGGGTCTTAAAGAGCTCTACTATTTCTATTAAGTCCCTGCCCTTATAAGTAAAGTCATATTTTATTTTCTTATGGTCAAATGTGGTATAAACCTTTTCGCCTAAATTATACACCAGCTCGGAACCAAGTTCTGAAATATAGTTTTTAAGTCCTATCATCTGGGCGTTAAATCTTAACTGAGATTTGTTTCTTCCCGACACAAGTACGACATCCCATTTTTTTTTGGATATTTTTGGTAGAAGTTTTACCGCCTCCAGGTAGTAATGACCTTTTTTATCCTGAATGATACAGCCCGTGTCATTAAAGAGGGTACCGTCAAGGTCCGTATATATGACCTTTAAATCCTTTAGATTCTCTTTTATCTCTTTCTTATAATGCTTGAATAATCTATATCCCAACCTATCTTTTCCTCTCTAGTGGAATTCCGAACGGATATTTATGAAGCGCATTACATCACTTTTTGTGATTATCCCTCTTAATTTATTTCCAGACATCACTACCAGGTGGCTCAGATTATTCTTGCCCATCTTTTTTATGGCATCGGATATCCCTGTGGAAAGACTCACTTTTTCACTATCTGAAACCGACTTTACAATATCCCCTACCCTGACTTCATGCCATTCTTCTCTTGGGACTTCTTTGATATCATGTAAAGATATTATCCCCATTAGCTTCTGTGTCTTTTCATCTTCTATTACCGGAAATCTCCCAAACCTGTACCTCATAAAATAATCATCTACCAGTTCCTGTATAGTGATATCCTTTAAAACAGATACAATGTCCTCGTTTATTACATCCTTGACCTTGATCCCTTTTATTGAAGTCTCAATAATAAGCTGCCGGTAACCCATCTGCGCAGATGACTGTAAAAACCATCCTATAAAAGAAAGCCATATCCCATTTAAAAAATTTCCGGTGAAAATAAAGTATATGCCGGCTGCTATAATCATAAATCCCAGCACTCTGCCTGCGGTAGAAGCTACAAAGGTCGCGCGCTTCAGGTTTCCCGTAACCTTCCATATTATTGACCTCAGGACCCTGCCGCCGTCAAGCGGGTAGCCGGGAAGCATATTAAAAACCCCAAGTACCAGATTAATAACTGCAAGATACCCGACCGGTATCGCTATAGGCCTGATATCTCTGGTAAAGAACCATATTGCTCCAAATACTCCAGCAAGTACGAAACTTGCAACAGGCCCGGCAATAGCCATAATAAATTCACTATAGGGAGTTTCAGGTTCTTTCTCTATCTGTGCCATTCCGCCAAACAGAAAAAGTGTTATCCTCTCCACAGGCGTACCCTTTCTTCTGGCGACCAGAGAATGGCTTATCTCATGTATCAACACCGATATGAAGAAGACTATAACAGTTACAATTGTAATCAATGCCAGCAGGCCCTTGTTTAACTCCGGCAGGTATGAGGGAAAATAATAAAACCCAAAGAAATAGGCAAACAACGCAAATATTATAAACCAGCTGTAATCAAGCCTTATTTCTATTCCAAATATCTTAAATAATTTTATTGACGATCTAAACACTCAATCATCTCTCCTTAAATATCATATCTCTAAAACCTGCTTCCTTGCAGCGCCGGCAGCACTTACATTATATCTTAATAAAAATAAAAAACTAAAAACATAAGGCAAAGGCAAATCATATCAGTATATTTTAAACTGCACAATAATTATTTAGATCATGGGTATTAACATTGCTGCAGTAAAATATGATAAAATATATGTTCAATTAAAAATAAAAAAAGTATAAAAAATGGGACTTGGCCAAAAGCTTCTATCAGAAATACAATTTGACTATATTTTTTTCATCTCTGATATTCTGATGCCCTGCTTTCTCGCTCTGATTTTTGGAGGATTAATAGGTTTTCAGAGGGAAAAAGCAGAAAGACCGGCAGGTCTTAGGACCCACGCTCTGGTATGCCTGGGCTCAACAGTCTTTACTATAGTATCCTATTTAGGGTTTTCGTCACTTGCAGGTGTCGACCCTTCCAGAGTAGCTGCAGGTATTGTAGCCGGGATCGGATTCATAGGAGCAGGAGTCATCTTCAGGCAGGGCACACTTATAAAGGGGGTGGCCACCGCTGCCAGTATATGGATAGTGGCTTCAATAGGTATAGCACTTGGTACCAAGCTGTATTACCTTGCAGTACTGGCAACTATCCTTGGTTTTGTTACTTTGAGCATTTTAAAATACATCGAAGATAAAGTTATAAAGCTGCCAAATTATATAGTGAGAATAACCGTTTCAGAAAATTTTAAAGATCTAAATAAAATGTTAAGTCTTTTTAAAAGAATATCCGTATATATAAAAAGCAAAAAATATGAATTTGATGATGAAAATAATAAAAAAATTTATACTTTCAATCTGTTAAGCAAGGATTCCGAACTTCCCTCACATATAATTAAAGAACTCAGTAAGTTTAAAGAGATTAAAAAAATTACTATTAACTAATGATTTATCTTATAATTTGCGCCGGATGAGTAAAATAAGACTTTTTTTTATAAACACTTTCAGGTATCTGAAGAGACTGTCAAAAAAGTTTATATCAGACGGCTGTCCTATTATGGCCTCATCAATCGCCTTTTATTTCCTATTTTCTGTCTTCCCTCTTATTTTAATATTTATCTCTTTATCCGGTATCTTTATTGACAGACTCGATATCCAAACTACAATACTTGGTTTTGTAGAAGAAAGAATCCCCATTATATATAGTTTTACGGAGTCAAATATTGAAAAAATTATAGAAAACAGGACCAGTATCGGTATTATAGGTTTTATTTTTCTGGTAATAATAGCCACATATGTTTTTGACTCAATACAGTTTTCCCTCAATAGGGTATATAAAACAAAATCGCAGCGAAGGTACTGGAAACAAAAGATCTTCGGATTTCTAATAATCACTCTGACCTTTATAATAATATTTTTATCTTTTCTTTTATCTACAGCCCTTTTCTATCTTACAAATACAGTCATAGGTTTCTTTGATTTAAGCGAATCCTTATCAACTTTTCTGTTAAGATATATATCTATTTTTCTGGGGCTTTTACTTAATTTCGCGATTTTTGGTATTGTTTATTTCTTTGGGACCAATAGGAAGACCCACTTTAAACATCATATATACAAAGGGGCCCTGATCGCAGCATTTTTATGGGAAATATCAAAGCATATTTTTATCTTTTTCATAAACAGATTTGCAAACTTTGAACTGGCTTACGGATCAGTAGGTTCCATAATCGGTTTTTTACTCTGGATCTACATATCAAGTTATATCTTTCTGATCGGTGCTGAGGTCAACTCATTGGATATAGCCACAGCTTAAATATGAAATTTATAGCAGACATAATGGTGGGAAAACTTGCCAGATACCTGCGCATGGCAGGTTATGACGTACTCTATAAAAATACCGCCACAGATGATGAAATAATAAAAAAAGCAGTAAAAACCGGCAGGGCTGTCCTGACCAGGGATTCTTTAATGCTTACCCGAAAAGAATTTAAGAATGGCACCATAAAATATTTACTTATCAGGGACGACAAACTAAAAAATCAGCTGGAACAGATCCGGTCAGAACTTGGTCTTTCCTTAAAACCCAATCTTATAAGATGTATAGAGTGCAACTGCAGGCTGGCCGGAGTAAAAAAGGAAGATGTTAAAAATAAGGTTCCGCCTTATGTATACAAGACACAGAAAAATTTTATGTATTGTAAAAAATGCGATAAATATTACTGGAGAGGTACTCACTATCTTAATATCAAGAACACTTTTACGAATCTATAATGAAAGAGTTTGTCAATAAAGTAGAATTTTTTAAATTAAAACTATATAATTCACTATAAGTATTTAAAATCTGTCTTTTATAATTATTTTTTCATAAAGATGATACACAATCTAATCAAAAAAATATCTGATTTCTTCTACAGTATCCCCAGGATATTATTTATAAACTTCTATAAAATTTTTTCCAGGGCCAGGGTTATCAACCCTAAAAAGCTGCCCAGTGATAAATCTGTAATACTGGCCATAAATCATACTGTAGATGCAGACCCTATAATACTTCTTTCTGCAATCAGGAAAAAAATATTTTTTATAGCAGAAAGCGAAAACTTCGGTAACTGGATATCAAGTTTTTTTATGAGAAAATTTGCAAACTGTGTACCTGTCTTTAAAAAACAGTCTTTTAAAAATATAAAAAGCTTTAAGGAACTTTTTAACATATCCAAAAATAAAAATGTCTTTTTTGGAATATTCCCGGAAGGAATGCTTAATAAAAAAGGCGGTTTTAAAGAGTTTTACAAAGGAGCTGCTTATTTCAGTTACAAGACAAAGCTCCCCATAATCCCTGTCTATATGCATAATACAAATATAAGCCCTGAAAGTAAAAAATGGGTCTGGAAAAATAGGATAAGCAGGGGGATAATCTCAATTATCATCAATTCTTTTAGAAAAATACATATATTTATAGGAGAGCCCATCAATCCTATTGCAGAAAATATAATGCAGGAGTTTAAGGATTTTGCAGATCCCGGAGTTCATAAAAAGATCATTAGTAACATAAATGATGCTCTGAAAAAAGAGTTTCTGGAACTGGCCAGTGAAGCAGATGATCTGTTCGGCACAGGAGAAGAAGAAAATCTTGTAGATTCCGAACTTTCAAAAGAGGAGCACTAATCTTTTTAATGATTTAACTAAAGAAATAATTTACTATTCTTTTGTTACACTCCAGGTACCTGTATAACCTGTGGACATAGAATATTCTCCGCTCATCTGATTACCATCTTCTGAAATTGTTCCTTCAAAATCAATGGTCACTATTGAATCGTCTTCACCTCCTATAGCCATGCCAAAGACTATATCATTACCCTCGACACTCCCTGATATAGTAGTATCCTGGCTATACGAAAATGTGGTGCTGGTGAAAGTCATATCACCAACCAGCGAACTGCCACTTTGGGTCAAAGTAGATGATAGGGTACCTTCCTCGCCTCCATCGCTCCTATGCCAGTCACCGCTCCACTCGCCGGTAACATCAGTAGCCTCCTGGCCTGTTGAAGTTGAAGTATCTGTTGTAGTTGTTGCTTGCGTATTACATGCCGCTAAAAGAAGCAGAACAGTGATAGCTAAGAAAGCCATTAAAAATCTCTTCACCTAAATTCGCCTCCTTTGATTTTGTATTATATAAAACTTTATTACTTTTTAATCCTAAAATCCAGCAGCCTTCCTTCCGGTCCGGTCACATCGACCGTTACCTTATCTCCCTCTTTTACTTCACCGTTCAATAGCTTCATAGCCAGCACATTCTGAACTTTATTCTGTATTACCCTTTTCAGCGGCCTTGCTCCGTAGACGGGATCAAATCCTTCCTTAGCCAGCAGTTTTTTTGCCTTATCCGTTATACTTATGCTTAACTTCTTGTTTTTTAAGATCTTTTTTAGGTCTTTGATCTGGATCTCAACAATCTTTGCTATCTCATCCACTCCCAGCCTGTGGAATATGACTATATCGTCAACCCTGTTTAAAAATTCCGGTTTGAAATTATCCTTCATTGCTTCAGTGATCCTCTTTCTCATTTCCTCCTCGTCCTTGTCTCCCAGTTCAGTTATCCACTGGCTCCCTATGTTTGAAGTCATTATTATTACCGTGTTTTTAAAATCAACCGTCCTCCCGTGCCCGTCCGTCAGCCTGCCGTCATCCATTATCTGAAGCAATATATTAAAAACATCGCTGTGTGCCTTCTCTATTTCATCTAAAAGTATGACACTGTAAGGTTTTCTTCTAACCGCTTCCGTAAGATATCCTCCTTCTTCATAACCGACATACCCCGGAGGGGCGCCGATAAGTCTTGATACCGTATGTTTTTCCATATACTCCGACATATCTATTCTTACCATTGCTCTTTCACTATCGAACAGGAACTCCGCCAGAGCTTTTGAAAGTTCGGTCTTGCCTACTCCGGTCGGACCCAGGAATATAAAGGAACCAATAGGACGGTTGGGATCCTGAAGGCCTGCTCTTGCTCTTCTTATGGCATTGGAGATCACAGATATGGCTTCATCCTGCCCCACGACTCTCTGCTTTAATCTTTCTTCCATATGAATCAGTTTATCGATTTCCGCTTCTACCAGTCTTGTGACTGGGATTCCTGTCCACTTGGAAACCGTTTCTGCTATATCTTCTTCATCCACTTCTTCTTTCAGCATCTTCTGACCCTTTTGCAGCTGTTCCAGCTTTTTATTCTCCTTATCTAACTTTTTCTTAAGCTCCAGCAGTTTTCCATACTTTAATTCTGCCGCTTTCTGAAGGTCTGCTTCCCTTTCCGCCTGTTCTGCATCTGTCTTTGCCTTTTCAATCTCTTCTTTTATATTTCTTATATTTTCAATTATCTCCTTTTCCTGCTCCCAGTGGATTTTCATTGCACTGCTTTTTTCCCTGAGACCAGAAAGCTCTTTTTTTAGTTTTTCCATCCTGGCTGCAGAAGCCTTGTCTTTCTCCTTCTTTAATGCCTGTATCTCGATCTCAAGCTGTTTTATTTTTCTTTCAACTTCATCGATCTCAGTGGGCATGCTGTCTATTTCAATTCTTAATCTTGAAGCAGCTTCATCAATCAGGTCAATGGCCTTATCAGGCAGAAACCTGTCGGATATATATCTATCTGAAAGAATTGCTGCAGATACCAGCGCAGCATCTTTTATTCTGACCCCGTGATGCACTTCATACTTTTCCCTGAGCCCCCTAAGTATTGAAATGGTATCTTCTACCGAAGGCTCGTTTATCTGGATTGGCTGAAATCTCCTTTCAAGCGCAGCATCCTTTTCGATGTACTTTCTGTACTCGTCAATGGTAGTTGCTCCAATAGCATGTAGTTCACCTCGTGCAAGCATGGGCTTTAACATATTTGAAGCATCTACAGCACCTTCTGCTGCTCCTGCTCCTACTATTGTATGGAGTTCATCTAAAAACAGTATTATACGTCCCTGGGACTTTGATATTTCTTTCAGAACCGCCTTCAACCTGTCTTCAAACTCACCCCTGTATTTAGACCCGGCTACCAGAGCTCCCATATCAAGCGCTATTACTTTTTTATCTTTTAGGCTCTCGGGAATATCTCCAAGCACTATTCTATTTGCCAGACCTTCTACAATAGCCGTCTTCCCCACACCGGGGTCACCTATAAGTACAGGATTATTTTTAGTCCTCCTGGAAAGCACCTGTATCACTCTTCTTATTTCATCATCTCTTCCTATGACCGGATCAAGTTTTCCTTTTGCTGCCAGGGAAGTTATATCCTTTCCAAACTTCTTGAGCGGCTGATATTTATCTTCAGGATTCTGATCAGTAACTCTCTGGCTTCCTCTTATGCTTACCAGTATCTTATATATTTTATCTTTGGTGACACCATACTGCTTCAGCAACTGCCCCACTTTCCCATCACTCTGGGCCAGAGATATCAAAATGTGCTCAGTCGAAACGTATTCATCATTTAATTGTTCCGCTTCGCTGAAGGCGCCGTTTAATATATTGTTTAACCGGGGGCTCATATAAACCTGAGCTGTCTGCCCGGATACTTTTGTCTGTTCTGTCAGCTCACTGTTTATTTTGGCTGTAAACTCATCGATACTGACCTCCAGTTTTTTAAAAATAGGTATGACTATTCCGTCCTTCTGCTCCAGCATGGCAGACATCAGATGAATATCATCGATAGCCTGATGCCCATTTTCAGATACAATTCTCTGGGCCTGTGACAGAAGTTCCTGTGCTTTTATAGTAAATTTATCTATCTGCATATTTTTAAATCACTCCCGTTTATATTAAAAATCATACAATAATACTATCCCTTGGGTTCTCATCCAAACTCTCGGCAAATTTATCAAAATTCTTTTTTTGCTCACCACTTAATTTTTCCGGCAGTACCAGCCTTATCTTTAGATAAAGATCTCCATAACCGCCTTTTCTTAACTTCGGCATACCTTTTCCCTTGAGTCTTAACGTCTTCCCTCCCTGGGTCTTTGGCGGGACTTTTACCATTACCTTGCCGTCAAAAGTCGGCACATCTATCTTTGAGCCGTAGTAGGCTTCCTTTATGGTAACAGGTACTTCACAGTACAGATCGTCCTCTTTTCTGATAAAAAAGTTATGACCGGCAATATTTACCAAAAGATACAGGTCTCCAGCCGGACCGCCAGTAGGACTACCTGCACCTTCCCCGGCCAGTCTTATCTTTCCACCATCTTTAATTCCTTTTGGTATTTTCACATTTACTGCTCTGGTTCTACCCTCCTTCTGTAATCTCAGTGACCTCTGGGTGCCGGTATAAGCTTCCCTCAGGGTTATACTAAGTTCTGACTGCATGTCCTGGCCTTTCTGCATATTGGTGCGGGTACTTCTACCGTATTGTGAACTATCACTCCGGCCAAAGCCAGAAAATCTTTCATCAGCACCTCTTCCAAAAAACATTTCAAAGAAATCGGAAAACCCGCTTCCAATATCATCAAAGCTAAAACCTCTTCCTCCGAAGTCATAGGTATATGTCCTTCCGCCTCCGCCTGGCCATCCTGCACCAGCACGCGAATATTGTTTCCAGTTTGCACCAAGCTGATCATATTTGGACCTCTTCTGAGGATTTCCCAACACCTCATACGCTTCCCCTATTTCCTTAAATTTTTCTTCAGCTTCCGGATTGTTTGGATTGGCATCAGGGTGGTATTTTCTCGCCAGCTTCCTGAAAGCCTTTTTTATTTCATCCTGTGATGTGTTTTTGCTTACACCTAATATTTTGTAATAATCCTTATATTCAACCATTTGTATTCGCCTATAATCATTCTATAAACACGCCTGCCCATAACTTCTAAAATCAAGCTATGGGCAAGCATTATAGTATACATTTTACCGATTAAGAAACCCTGTTATTTGGAACTTATCTCTATCTTCTTTGGTTTCTTAACCTCAGCTTTAGGTAGATTGATTTCCAGTACACCGTTTTTATAAGAGGCCTTTATTTCATCTGCCTTTACCGGAACTCCAATATTAAATGACCTGTAGAATGATCCGTAACTTCTTTCCACTCTAATATAGTCTTTTTCCTTTTCTTCTCTTTCTGTTTTTCTTTCTCCCTTGATCAGCAGTTGGTTATCATCTACAGAGACGTCGATATCCTCCAATTTCATACCCGGTAAATCCGCTTTTATCTGCACTTCTTTATCAGTCTCTTTGATGTCCACATCAGGAGCCCACACTGCAGATTTCCTATCTTTTCCTCTCTCTGACACTCCTTCAAACCATCTACCTATCTCGTCACGTAACTGAATCATATCACTAAACGGATCCCATCTTACTATCGGCATCTATATCACCTCCTTAAAAACTTATCCATAAATCAATTCATTATTTTTTTTCATCATCTTTTTCTTCAAATTCAGCATCAATTACATCTTCTTCTCCATTGCCTGCCTGCTTGCCTTCAGCTTTTTGGCCTCCTGCTCCGGAACCTCCCGGCCCAGCACCTGCTCCCGAACCGGCCTGTGCATACAGCCTCTGCGACAGCTCATTCTGAAGGTTCTGTAATTTCTCTGTCTCCTTCTTTATCTCTTCAGCATTTTCGGATTCCATACTCTTTCTTAAAACTTTTACCTGATCCTCAATGCTCTTTTTCAAATCTTCAGGAGCCTTGCTGCCAATATCTCTAATCAACTTTTCACTAGCATAAATCAAGCTATCAGCATTATTTCTAACATCCACGATCGTCCGCTTTTTCTTATCTTCTTCTGCATGTTCTTTCGCTTCATTGACCATCTTCTCTATTTCTTCATCAGTTAAGTGTGATGTCGCAGTAATGGTAATTTTCTGTTCTTTCCCGGTAGTAGTGTCCTTAGCAGAAACATTTACAATTCCGTTTGCATCAATATCAAATGTAACCTCTATCTGCGGAATACCCCTGGGGGCAGGTGGAATCCCATCCAGTCTAAATCTTCCTATTGTCTTATTATCCCCTGCCATATCACGCTCCCCCTGTAGAACATGAATATCAACGCTGGTCTGATTATCAGCTGCGGTGGTAAATATCTCACTTTTTTTGGTAGGAATGGTGGTGTTCTTTTCAATCAACCTGGTCATTACACCTCCCAGAGTCTCAATACCAAGAGAAAGCGGCGTCACATCCAGAAGTACCACATCCTTAACATCTCCTTTTAATATCCCTGCCTGGATAGCTGCACCTACTGCGACCACTTCATCGGGATTTACACTTTTATTGGGTTCCTTGCCTGTATAATCCTTGACCAGCTTCTGTATAACCGGCATTCTGGTTGCTCCACCTACAAGTATCACCTCATCAATATCAGCTTTTTTTAATCCAGAATCTTTTAGGGCTTTCTCCAGAGGTCCTTTACACCTGTCTGTGAGATCTGCTGTCAGCTGTTCAAATTTAGCCCTGGTTATCTTTACATCAAGATGCTTGGGACCATCAGCATCTGCGGTTATAAAAGGGAGACTTATATTAGTTTCCATTACCGTAGACAATTCTGTCTTTGCCTTCTCTGATGCCTCTATCAATCTCTGCAGTGCCTGTTTGTCCTTTCTTAAATCAATCCCCTGGTCCTTCTTAAATTCATCAGCAACATAGTTCATGATCCTGTCATCATAATCATCTCCACCAAGATGCATATCACCGTGACTTGCCTTTACTTCAAATACGCCTTCTCCGACTTCCAGAAGGGAAACATCAAATGTCCCTCCTCCCAGGTCAAATACCAATATCTTTTCTTCTTTTTTCTTCTCAAGCCCGTAAGCCAGCGATGCTGCTGTTGGTTCATTGATTATTCGCAGCACATTAAGCCCTGCAATTTTTCCTGCGTTCTTGGTCGCCTGTCTCTGGGCATCATTAAAATAAGCGGGAACAGTAATTACAGCATCTGTAATACTGGTTCCAAGATAACTTTCTGCATCCCTTTTTAATTTCTGAAGTATCATTGCCGATATCTCCTCCGGCGTATGGCTCTTACCTCCTATTTCTACTTCCGCCAGACCATTTCTTCCTTTCTCTACTTCGTATGATACTATCTTTCTCTCACTTTCAACCTCACTATACTTTCTACCTATAAATCTTTTTATAGAATAAATAGTATTTTCCGGGTTTAAAGCTGCCTGCCTTTTAGCCAGCTGCCCTACCAGCCGCTCACCCTTTTTTGTCAGGCTTACTACAGAAGGCGTAGTCCTGTTGCCCTCGCTGTTGGTTATAACCGTAGGCTTTCCGCCTTCCATAACAGCAATACATGAATTAGTTGTTCCCAAATCAATTCCTACTGCTTTCGCCATATTATATTCATCCTTTCCCTTTAATTTATCTTTATAAATTAATTAAATCTAAAGTTGCCTTTTTCAGCGGTATCAACAAATCACTTTTCTTCTTTGCTGATCCGCATTAAGTAATTTTTAAAACACTCAACCACATCTTCAGGACACTTTCCTAAAATTATGTTATCTCTCCTCTTTATAAGTATGATTATTGATCTCAAATTCATACCCTGTTTATACATAAGTTCCCTGACATACTCCAGCCATCTGACATCCATTTTTGAATAGTATCTTTTTCTGCCTCTTCTTAAAGGTCTTACCAGGCTAAATCTCTCATAATAGTAAAGAGTCCTGCTGTTTACTCCTAAAAAATCAGCTACCAATTCAATAGGATAACTTTTATCTTCTTCCTCAAACAATGTACCCACCAATCTTATTATTTTCATCTATAATTTTATTAAATAAAATCATTATTGTCAACTTATTATAAAAGAATTTTAATAAATCGCAAAATTAATTTTTCACTTAAAAGTAAAAATATTTTAATTAATAAATACTATTAATATTAAGAAAACAGTAATCTGCTAGAAAAATCACCTTCATATTTTATTTCATATTATATATATAATCGTTTTTTAATGAATTTTCTTTATGATATAATCAGTTCATTATTGCGGTAAGCAGCTTGCTGTTTTATTTTCCTGTCATATTTTATATTATCAATTGATCACAGGAGATAAATGCTTCTACGAAATTTTTACTTGAATACAGCAGTTATTCTTTTAATATCATACCTTATTGGGTCCTTCCCATCCGCATATATAGCAGGAAAAATAAAAGGCATTGATATAAGAAGAGAAGGATCCAAAAACGTCGGAGGGATGAATACCATCACCAATGTAGGAAGATTTGCCGGAGTAATGGTAATAATCACAGATATCGGAAAGGGAGCGCTGGCAGCTTATATTGCAGACAGGTTTTCGGAACACGTCTTTATTCCGCTTCTTGCTGTTGTCTTTGTAGTAATAGGCCATAACTGGATGATCTATATCGGCTTCAGGGGAGGCCAGGGAGTCTCTGCTTTTTTGGGCGGACTGCTTTACCTGTCACCAATATCTTTTCCTTTTCTTTATCTACTGTTTATACCCGTGGCTCTATTCATAATTAAAGATTCTTATGTTTCCACCGCAATGGGATTCTTCATATTTTCTTTTTTTATCTGGGTCTACGAAGGAAGCATCTGGTGGTTGATCTTTGGGCTTCTTGTAACTATTGTATACAGCATAAAAACCAGAAATTTGTTAAAATCTTACTATACGAAAGGAAGAAAAGATGTAAGCCCGGTAATGAAAAAATTATTTAGAGTATTTTTCAAAGGAATGTAAAAAATGAAATGTCCATACTGCTCAAACCCTGATACAAGAGTCATAGATTCCAGACTGACTGATTCTAATGATAGCGTTAGAAGAAGAAGGATGTGCGAAAAATGCGGTAAAAGATTTACCACTTACGAAAGACTTGAAAATCAACCCATTGCAGTCATAAAGAAAGATAATACCAGACAGCCCTTCGACAGAAATAAGATATTAAGCGGTCTTATCAGGGCATGCATAAAAAGAAATATAAGCACAGAAGAGTTAAATAAAATCGTTGACGATATTGAAAGCGAGATCTCCAGTATGCCTTCTAATGAAATACATTCCAGGGAAATAGGCAACCTGGTCCTTAAAAGATTAAAAGATCTGGATAAAGTAGCATATATCAGGTTTGCTTCCGTTTACAAGCAGTTTGATAATATAAAGCAATTCACCAAGGAACTCTCAGAACTGCAAAAACCAAAATAAAATCATCTTTATTATAATTTATACCTCAACACGGCACCTATGCTTCCGGCTTCCGTCAATTTCTTATTACCTTCTATATCTACGATCTCACATCCCTGGTCCAGGGCACCTTCTACAATCTCATCTACTATATCACTGTAAAATGTCAGATCTCCATTACAATAAGGGCACCTATCTTTCTGTTCAATGGTTATATAGTGACATTTACTGCATAGATATCCCTTATGTGTGAATTGCCTGTCATATATTAAAGTCTTTATCTGCTCGATCAACAAATATTTTACCACTGCGTCAATGCCCAGCACGCCCATTCTATTCGGATTATATTCGTCAAGCAACCTGTCAATCAGATCATTCTTTGATTTAATCTCGAACCTGTCAATGACCTCTTTAGCCTTTTCCTCAATTAAAGAAATATTTGAATCAGGCTCGGCATCAATATTTCCAATACAGTTTGACTGAAGGTAACTGTGAAGATAATTGGTAAATTTGGGGATTATTTCTCTCCTGCCGGCTAAAATCAAATAATCAAACTTTTTTTCTTTAAAAAGTTCCATAGCTTTATCATTTACCTGTTTAAAGAAATGGTTAAGCTTTTCTTCCAATCTTCCCAGTATCTTTTTCTCTCTAAAAGCAGCCTGGCTCCTAAAATTGACTTTTGACGGAACGTCACTTATAAATGCTGCCAGATACTGGTTTACTTCCCCAAGATATATAGAATATATCTGTGCCTTTTCTCTGTTTAAAAGCAGCACACCGTACCTTTTTGAATTATTGATAAGGGATCTTATATTCTGGGTGTAAGGCTTGGGATCTACAATTATTTTCGATCTCATTATTATAGGTATTCTAAATTCCTCCCAGAGCCCGTCTCCAGAGGAAAAAATCACAATTGTACTGGTGGAATCTGCCCTAAACTTATCATTTATATATGCTTTCACTTTTTCAAGAGTCTCGGATACTTCCTTTTTCTGGCTTCGGTCTAAATTAGTATCAGCTTCAATCTTCTCTCTTGTAGCGACAACCATGGAATTTAACTTAGTCTGGTAGTCTTTCTTGATCACTCTGGAACCGTCTACCATAAGATAAACGCTTACCACTAACTTCCCGGTAGTTTTATAATTCAATATTGCTTCAAGACCGGAACCCTTATTTTCCTGTTCTGCCATAAATAAAACTCCTCCTATCGCTATTTGATATTTGATAAATATTGTTTTTATTACTTAAATAGACCACTATTGATATAAGAACTTTAATTTATAACTAAAATTTATTATTATTATACAATATCTTTTCAAGAAAGAGAGTATCAATGTTTGGATATATAGGATATAGGATCGTTGAATTTATTGCTATTGCGACACCCTATCCCGTTTCATACTGTATTGCAGCTTTTGGTGCAATGCTCTGGTTTGCGACCGGCGTCGGTGTCAAGGTCATCAAAAAAAACATATCTATAGTACTTGGCATCAGCCAGGACAGTAAGGAAACTCATAATATAGCAAAAAAAATTTTTATAAACTGGGGGAAGAACATTATAGATTTTTTAAAACATTCCATTATCTCCAGGGAGAAATTAAAACAAAGAATAGAAACAAAGGGTCTTGAAAATCTTGACAGCGCGCTGCTGAAAGGAAAGGGGGTAGTTATTTTTACTGCCCATATCGGAAATTTTGAATGGGGTGCCTGCAGATTAGCAGTAGACGGATATAAGATATGGGGTACAAGCCTGGTCAGAAAAAATAAACTTGTTGGTAGATTCTTTGAAGCAAAAAGAATGTCAAAAGGGTTTAAGACACTTTATATTAATAGGATGCTGAAAGTCTTTAAGATACTTAAAAATAATGAAATAATAGCGGTACCTACTGACTGGGACCCTACCGGACAGGCTGCAAGGCCTTTCAAATTCTTTGGAGAAACTGCTTATCTGCCTACCGGTGCTCTCCAGATAGCATTAAGATCCGGAGCGTCGCTTGTGCCAAGTTTTATCTGGAGAAAAGATAAATACAACCATTTATTGATTTTTGAAGAACCGCTCGACCTTATAAGAGAAGGCGACAAGGAAACACTGATATCCAAAAATATGGTAAAAATACTGGCAGTAATGGAAAAGTATATAAAGAGCCATATTTCCGAATGGGAAATGTTTCACAATATCTGGAGTGCGAAATAACTTACCATCTTTTACAATTTACTCACCGCAATATATATGATTTAATATTTAACAACCCGTAAATCTAATCTTTTTACAATTAATAATATACCGGTAAACAGAAAATGGAGGAATGGTAATAAAATATAAAACTGACAATTCCAGAACCGATCCTGTTCTTTCTAAAAAACCATTATGGCATACAAAGTCTGCCCGGGAAGTCTTAAACATTCTGAAGACCGACCCTAAAAACGGTATAAGCAGAAAAGACGCTGGTGAGCGGGTATCCCTCTATGGTTATAACCAGCTGGAAGAAAAAAGGGGGCGGTCGCCTTTTAAAATATTCATTTCACAGTTCAATGACTTTATGATATGGATACTTATTGCGGCTGCATTAATCTCAGGGATAATCATAAGAGAAATCACCGATGCCATCGTGATACTCATCATACTGATATTAAACTCGGTTCTGGGATTTGTTCAGGAGTTCAGAGCTGAAAGAGCCCTGCAGGCCCTAAAAGAGCTTGCCTCCCCCAGTGCCTTAGTCATAAGAGATGGACGGGAATCAAGTATTTATTCTAAAAATTTAGTTCCCGGGGACATTATAAAACTTAACGCAGGAGACCTCGTACCGGCAGACAGCAGAATCATTGATCAGGTAAATCTTCAGGCCAATGAATCAATTATCACTGGTGAATCCCTTCCGGTAAATAAAACCATCAGTACTATTAAAAAAACAAATACTGCACTCGGTGATAAGAAAAATATGCTGTTCAGCGGTACTACAATTGTCAAGGGGAGATGCAGCGCAGTGGTCATCGGTACAGGATCCCATACCGAGATAGGTAAAATCGCCAGTATGGTCCAGGAACAAGAAGAACTTACTCCACTTCAAATTGAATTAAAAACAGTAGGAAAAAAGATCGGCATAATATGCCTTGCTGTAAGTGTTATTGTCTTCCTGTCTGGAATACTTAAGGGCAATTCAATCGCACAGATGCTCCTGGTTGCCGTTGCACTGGCAGTCGCGTCCATACCCGAAGGATTACCGGCCATAGTCACAGTTTCCCTAGCACTCGGTGTCCAGAAGATGGCTAAAAATAATGCCATTGTGAGAAGACTTAGCTCTGTTGAGACCCTGGGCAGTGTCTCTGTCATCTGTACGGATAAAACGGGGACCCTTACTGAGAATAAGATGATGGTGCGAAGAATCTATTCAGGCCTAAATGAGGTCGGGGACTATAATGATTTTATAGAAAAATATAGTAAGAAAGATAAAAATAGTATAAAAAACCCCCCAAGACTGAAGAATTTAGACAGCCGCGGTGCACTTAAAATACTAATTGAAAATGCTGTCCTGTGCAATGATGCACACTACATAGATAAGGAAAAAGGGGAAATCGCCGGAGACCCTACCGAAGCAGCACTGATTGAAATGAGCAGTTTTTACTCAATAGACAAAGACCAGCTTGAAAAAGACTATCCCAGAACACTGGAAGAACCATTTGATTCCGGCCGCAAGATGATGACCACCATTAACAAAATACCAGCCGGCGGCAATACCAATTCTGGTCATAAATACATCCTGTTCTCAAAGGGGGCTCCCGAGGTAATTACAGGTAAATGCACTAAAATAATAAAAAATGGCAGGATAGAAAATCTAACTGACACTGACAAGAAAAAAATCAGTAAAAACAATCTTCTGCTTGCCGGCAGGGCAATGAGAAATCTTGCTTTTGCCTTTAAATATCTGGACAGTCTTCCTTATAAAGAGGAAATAAAAGAATCAGAACACGATCTTGTATATCTTGGTATAGCAGGAATGATAGATCCTCCTAGGCCGGAAGTATACGACGCTATTGAAAAATGTAAAAAAGCTAATATTAAGATCATTATGGTGACCGGGGACCATAAAATAACTGCCAGAGCCATAGGGGAGGAACTGGGGATACTTGGCGCTGCCGACAAAATCATTGACAGTGAAGAATTTGACAGGATGACCAGAGAGGAACTTGAAAACCAGATAGAAGATATAAGAATATTCGCCAGAGTATCTCCTGCCAGCAAAGTGGACATTATAGAAGCTCTAAAGAAAAACGGGCATATAGTTGCTATGACCGGTGATGGAATAAATGATGCCCCATCACTAAAAAGAGCCGATATTGGCGTGGCAATGGGAATAGTAGGGACTGATGTAAGTAAAGAATCAAGCGACATGATCCTGACCGATGATAATTTTGCCACCATAGTAAAAGCCGTAAAACAGGGAAGAGTAATATATGATAACCTGAAAAAATTCATATTATTCCTTCTGTCATGCAATATTTCGGAAGTTCTCCTGATGTTTATCGCCATAGTGGCAGGTGATTATATATTCTACTTTATGACCGGCCAGAGAGGATTTCTATACATTCCGCTGCTGCCTGTCCAAATACTCTGGATGAACCTGATAACCGATGGGCTGCCTGCCATGGCACTGGGTATAGATCCTCCCGAAAAAGATATCATGAAAAGAAAGGCTACCAAGAAAAAAGAACATATTTTAAGCAGAAGAGGACTCTATACTATTTTATGGCAGGGTATTGTTTTGACTCTGGGGGCACTTTTTGTATACTTTGCAGGTCCCCTTCTTTTCAGTACCCAAAATCTTTCTTATGACCGGGAGATTTTCCAGACTTCAGTATTTACCACTCTTGTAATAACCCAGCTCTTCCATACTTTTAATTTCAGGTTTGAGGATAAGGGCATATTCAGAAAGAATATATTTGCGAACAGATATCTAAACTTTGCTGTTTTTGCATCGATCCTGCTACAGATCGGGATAATCTATATCCCCTGGCTTCAGGATATATTCAAGACTGCAAGCCTTGGCTTATACCACTGGATTTTAATTATTGCATGCTCGGTAATAAGCGTTCTTATAATAAACTTCATAAACGAGATTATTTATAAAAGGAGAAAATCAGATACTCCTGCTAAAAGTTAATATATAGAATATTAACGATTATTTTTTATACACCCTATAACTTTGGCTTTTAGATCTTCCATATCTTTTAAATAAAAGATGACTTCCTGTCTTATAAGATCAGAAGGTATTTTTGTCCTCCTGCTGGCAATTAAAATAATCTCTTTTTCCAGCCCTAAAGCCAGCCCCAGTTCCAGTCCGACATTAAAGGTCGGATTGGTAAGATTTGCCAGAAAGTATTTTGATTCCTGGATAAGTTCGCATATTTTGCAGAAGAAATCCTTGGTCCTTATTTCCAGTCTGGCTACCTTATATTTTAATCCTGCTTTTTTCAGTGCAGGAAATACTGCTTCTTCAACGACTTTTCCCACATTCTTATATTTATAATTATACGCAATAAATATCTGACTGGGATTTTCTTTTATTTTTAGACTGCAGGCTTTAGACCCTGTAAGATAACATCTCATATTTAATATAACTGGTCATTGATAATTAAATTTCCAACTGTCTATTTTAGCTTATCACCTGTAGATTTAAAATATAGATAATACTAAAAATTTAATATTTTATTTCAAAAAAAACCATTATTATATTATCATATCAAAAAACAATTAAATTTTTACTTTTAAAGAATAATGGATTCCATAGTCATAAAAAATGTTACTAAAGAATATGGCGGTAAAAAAGTAGTAGACAATCTTAGTCTAAATATTAAAGAGGGCGAATTTTACTGTCTTATGGGACCTAATGGCTCAGGAAAAACTACACTGTCCTCGATCATCGCATCAATAAGAACCCAGAACAGCGGTACAGTGGAGATCTACGGTAAAAATCCTTCCAAGGCAAAAGATATGATAGGATATCTGCCTCAGGAAAATTTTTCAGACTCAAGCCTTACCGGAAGAGAAAATCTTACCTATTTTGCCAGAATGCTGAGATATAAAAGAAAAGAAGCATCACATGTTGTCAATGATCTAATAAGTAAAATCGGCCTTGCCGAAGATGCAGATAAAAGGGTGAGTAAATATTCTGGCGGTATGAGGAAAAGACTGGAACTTGCCACAATTCTTTTCCCTGGAACTAAAATTTTAATTTTGGATGAACCGACCACCGGTCTTGACCCTTCGGCCAGAAGAAACTTTTTTGGACTTATTGATATAATAAAAGATGAAACAACAACTATTATATTAATAAGCCATATTGGTTCTGATGCAGAAAACGCATCAAGGGTCGGCTTCATGGATGATGGCAAAATCATTGCAGAGGGAACGCCTGATGAACTTAAAAATAACAGCGATCTTAAAAACATAATAAATATAGAGACCTCTATTAAAAATGAGAAGATAATGGAAATACTCGAAGGCTTCAGCAAGGGAGAAAAACTACAGGAGACTGAGAAGGGATATAAGATTTACAATAATGAAACTGAAGGAATTATCCCAAAAATAGTAAAAGCTGTTGAAGAAAAAGGATATAAAATAATCCAGATAGGTTCCATAATACCATCGCTGGAAGATGTATTTTTTAAATTGACAGGAAAATTTGTCAGGGAGGAAAAAGAGTGAATCAGATTTCTGCTACTCTTGTAAAAGGAATCAAAGATAATCTTATGAGTAAATCTGCGCTTTTTTGGGTGATCGCCTGGCCTGTACTCTGGCTGCTTCTGGGAGTATTTGTTTTTTTAAGAGGCGTTCCTGAAGAATATCTTGGACTCGCCAAAGGCCAGATAACCATATCTATGATCACTTTTTCTTTTATGATCTCAGGTATGACCAGCCTTGCGGCGACAATTTCTGAAGACAGGTTTAAAGGTCTTTTTTACAAGCTTAAATCAATGCCTGTACAGCCCTGGAAAGAATCAATAGGAAGAATACTTGCGGTCCTTTTCTTTTCCATTATAAGCATCATCATCATATTGATAGTAGGGATGTCGCTGGGGGCCAGGTTCTCTTTTAGCACAGCTGACCTTTTTAAATCAATAGGCTTTTTAATCCTTGGCATTCTTTCATCAGCAGGATTAGGCCTTATCTTCGGTTCGCTTATTAAAAGCGTTCAGGGTGCCATAATGACAGCTACTGGTGTAGCTGTTATAACTTCAGCTATTTCAGGCGTGTTTTTCGATTACAGCATGCTTCCAAAAGTACTGCAGACCTTTGCCAGGTACTGGCCCATGTCATCAATAAATAACATCATTGCATATTACCTTACAGGCAATGAAGCATATAACACCACTTCTGCTTTAAATCTCTCACTTACCATAATAATATCTCTTATATTCTTTGCAGCAGGCTTGATCATTTATACTAAATATTGCTGGAAAAACGAGTAATTATTTATAAAAAAGTATATTAAAATAATCATATACTAAAGCCCAAATAACATATGTTGACCAGAAAAAAAATCGGAAAATCAACTCTGGAGCTTACAGTAGGAGATATAACCATACAGGACACTGATGCAGTGGTCAATGCTGCAAACAGCCATCTTGCTCCCGGAGGCGGAGTGGCAGGCGCCATTCACAGGGCAGCCGGACCGGAGCTGTGGGCTGAGTGTAAGACTCTTGAGTACTGCAACACGGGCGAAGCTAGACTGACCGGAGGATATGGCCTAAAGGCAAAATATGTCATCCATACCGTCGGCCCCGTATACAGCGGCGCTAAGGATGATGCCGAAAAGCTTGAGAGCTGTTATAAAAACAGTCTCCTTACAGCTTTAAAAAATAAAATAAGCAGTATTTCTTTTCCCTCCATAAGCACCGGGATATTCGGATACCCGGTAGAAAAAGCATCTAATACCGCCCTTAAGACTATCATCGATTTTTTAAATGAACACCCTGAAATAAGTCTTGTAAGGATGGTTTTGTTTACCAGGGTAGACTATAATATCTACATTTCTTCTCTGGAAAAGATCCTAAAAGAATAAAAAAAGATCAAGAACACTTGGAATAGCCACAGTTCCTACAGACATAACAGCCCCCTTCGGGCTCCATTACGTCCCCGCATTCAGGGCATACCACCAGAGATCTTGGTCCTTTGGTTGCCGACAGATCAAATTTACTGGTTCCATTGAGATAGAAATCTATAGCTTTTGATATAGCATCAGGACATGAAAGAACATGCGTCTCAGAGTCAGCTATACATGTTGCACATCTTATTCCTTTCAATTGTTCCTTTACTGATTCAAGATCTATGCCCGACCTTATAGAAATGCTTACCAGTCTACCTACAGCTTCTGTTAAAGCGGCACAACCTTCCTCGCCTGTATTGATAAAAACTTCACAGATACCGTTTTCATCTGAATTTATAGTCACATAAAGCTTCCCGCAATTCCCTATATTATATTTTTTGGTCATTCCGTAAGTAACTTCAGGTCTCGACCTTGGTTTTAATTTTTTTCCTTCTGGCTTATCCTTATCTTTTATATCTTCTTTAGAAGAACTCTTCACCATTCTTTCTGCCACTTTCTTTATTACAACTCTTTTTATCTTTTCTTTCCCTTCTTTTTTATTACCTTCTACCTGAAGCACCTGACTTTCCCTGCTCTTATCCCTGTAAATAGTTATACCTTTGCATCCCAGCCTGTATGCAAGCATATAAACATCCTCCACATCACTTACTTTGGCATCATTAGGAAAATTGACCGTCTTGGATACCGCATTATCCACAAATTTTTGGAAAGCCGCCTGAGTCCTTACATGCCACTTTGGGAATATCTCATGTGCGGTAACAAATATCCTCTTATATTTTTGAGGAACGCTGCCGGTCTCTTTCAGATTGCCTGTTTCCGCTATCTTTTCCATCAACTCTTCGCTGTAAAATCCTTCACCAGCTGCAATCTTTTTGAAGTATTTATTTACTTCCACCAGTTTGTCACTGTCCATTACATTTTTTACAAAAGATATGGCAAACAGCGGTTCTACCCCACTTGAGCAGTCAGCAATAATACTTAAAGTTCCGGTAGGAGCAATGGTAGTTGTAGTGGCATTCCTGATCTCATAACCGTCGGGACCGTTATATATACTTCCTTTAAAGTTTGGAAATATCCCTTTCTCCTTTGCCAGTTCTCTTGATGCGTTTTTGGATTCGTCCTGAATAAAACTCATTACTTTCTGGGCAAGTTCAAGAGCTTCTTCACTGTCATAGGGGATCCCAAGCATTATAAGCAGATCGGCATATCCCATCACGCCCAGTCCTATCTTCCTGTTCCCGTGAGCCATCTTATTTATTTTCTCCAGCGGATACCTGCTCATATCAATGACATCATCTAAAAACCTGACCGCAATATGGACTACTTTTTTTAACCGGTCGTAATCTACCTTTGCCATGCCCTCTTCCTCTTTTATCATATGGGCAAGATTAATGGACCCCAGATTGCAGGCCTCATACGGAAGCAGGGGTTGTTCACCGCAAGGATTAGTACTTTCAATCTGTCCCTGATCAGGAGTGGGGTTGTCTTTATTTAATCTATCAAGAAATATTATACCGGGATCACCGTTCTTCCACGCATGCTCGACAATTTTATTGAACACCTCTCTTGCCTTATACTTATTTACCACCTCTTTAGTCCTGGGGTTTACGATTTCATACTCATCATCATTTTCTAACGCTTTCATAAATGTTTCGGTAACTCCTACAGAAATATTAAAATTGGTCAGTTTCTCATTATTTTCCTTTGAGGTGATAAAATCCAGAATATCGGGATGGTCTACCCTCAGTATTCCCATATTAGCGCCTCTTCTGGTCCCGCCCTGCTTTATGGTGTCGGTAGCAGCATTAAAAACAGTCATAAAAGATATAGGCCCGCTTGAAACTCCTTTTGTGGAAAGAACCACATCGTTTTTGGGTCTTATACTGGAAAAGGAATAACCGACACCGCCTCCAGACTTCTGGATCAATGCAGTTTCTTTTAATGCTTCAAAAATAGCAGTCATAGAATCACCTACAGGAAGGACAAAGCAGGCAGCCAGTTGCTGTAGTTCCTTTCCGGCATTCATAAGCGTCGGAGAATTTGGAAGAAAGTCAAGATCTGTCATAATATTAAAAAACTGCTTCTCCAGATGTATTATTTCCTGTTCTGTCTTTCCATATTTCTTTTCTGCAGATGCTATGTTTCTGGCCACCCTTATAAACATATCCAGGGGTTTTTCTAAAAGGACTCCTTCTTCATCCCTTTTTAGATACCTTCTCTCCAGCACTCTTACCGCATTTTCAGAGAGGTCGACCTTTTTATTGAGGTAATAATCATTCAGATTCTTTTTATTTAATTCTTTAATTTCTTTCATTGATTAAAACCTCCATTTTTTTCAATTAATATTGCCCGTTCTCATAGAGGAAACAGCAAAACCGTGAGAACAATTAATATTATTTCTTACCTTTATGAAAATTATAATTATACCTGGAAATCTAAATTAACTCACTATATTGTACATTTATATATATTAATACACTATATATTGTATGTCAATAAAAACTCATTTTAAACCGATATTTTTTAGTTTTATCTTCTAATTAATATTTTTTTTATAATTATGGTAAAAAAATCATCTCTATTCTATACTCTCTCTTACATCTCTAATCATAGATAAAATTTCCTTTATTATAAATACAATATAAGAATCATTTCTGGTATAATAGCTTATTTGGTATCAGAACGATTTTTTAAATTTTTTATAAATATATTAGTATTTAAGGGATTGTCATGGGTTCAGTAGTCAAAAAGAGAAAAAGAAAAATGAGGAAAAAGAAGCATAAGAAGATGCTTAAAAAAACAAGATGGCAAAGAAGAAATAAGTAAAAAAATATCTTATATTTTATTTTATCTTATATAAGCTTTTTACCTGACTGCAGCCTCTCAAAAATCATCATCTGTCTTTTTTACCAAGGGAATCAATTTATTTTCCAGGGACTTCTCATCCTCATCAAGATTTTCTTTGAATAAAAACCAAGTTTCTATATGCTCAACAGAGTCATTGGGTGATATCCTCTCCAAACTTCCCAGTGTTTCAATTTCAATTATATCCTTATCGGTATAGACTTCCGTATTCGATCCAAAATCAGGGTACTTTGATTCCGGGTCATAATTATATCTCTTAATAAAAACTTTCCCATCCAGATAATACGCAATCCAGCCCAGTGTATTTAAAACTCCTATTTTCTGGCTGCCTCTTGCACCGGGATCCTGCTTCAACTGGATAAACCTGTTCCCCCAGATCCACCTGGGATCTTTCATTTCCGTGTAACTCCAGAGAACAAGAGGTCTTACCGGGGTAAGTTTTTTCCCATGAGGCTGATAACTCTCGTGGGGTATTATAGCCCTTCCCCCCTTTGCCATTACCGAAAGTGCCCAAGGCGCGGCTTCTATTTCCCATAGGTTATGATTTATCATTCTGTGCAGCACTCTGACGCTGCTGCTATCCGGCACCAAGCTTATCTCCATTTCCTTCTGGATACCAGTTGTCTTTTCAATATCCTGGATAAGCTTAAGAGTCTCTCCGTCCCAGTTATATTGAACGGGACTGTTGTCCGGATATATTGTACGGGGATAAGATTCAGGTGAATGCCAGAACCTGTGACCTCCATATATCAACCATTTATCTCCGCCTTTTTTTCCCTGCTGCTCCTCCATCTCTCCAAAAATATTATCATCCCCGACAAATCCAAAACGGACGACTCTTGGCCCGATATCAGTTGTAATTACTATTTCCGCTGTACCATCAGTCATATGAATGCAGTTTTTCCAACCTCCAAAATTAAACTTTTCCTGAATCTCCATTAAATTCCCCCTTAGATAAAAATCTTTATTTTTAAAAATAAAATATATTACGGTTCATCTACAGCTGTTAAAGCTCTTTCTACATCATAATAACTATTAAATGCATTCCAGCATAAGAACCCATCTATTCCCAGATCTTCTGCAGCCCTGATCTGTTCCAGGATCTCTACTTCATTATACTTCAAACCAAGGCTAAATGCCTGTATCCAAGGAATCACCCTGCATTCTGTATTATCTATCCTCGAAATACCCTTTTCCAGAGTATATCTTACAACCTCATAGGGATGTTCATCAGGAATCTCATATCCAAGGAAATTTTCAGAGTAATGAGAAGGATATGCCATAGGATATATATAATCAAGATAGGGCGCCATTTCTTCAATCCGCTGCCCAATACCCTGGTCATTATCTGCTATAAAAGTCCACCCGAAAACATCCGCAGAGATCTTTATATCATAGTCTTTTACTTCCTCTCTTACTTTCTTCAAAAAATTTGTTATGGCCCACACTTTAGAATTATCTCCGGTATTATGCGTGTATTCTGCATAATGTATATTCCCCCTTGCCGGAGCTCTCATGTAATCGAACTGGATCTCCTTTACCCCCTTTTCCGCCAGCTCTTTTATAAGTTCTATATGATAAGACCATACCTCTTCACTGTAAATATCGGGCCAATATGAACCCTCCGAATAAAGCGGTTTTCCTGTTCTTGAATCTTTGATCGCCAGATCCGGCCTGGCTCTTGGAAGTACATTGTCTTTAAAGACAACCATCCTGGCTATGCTATTGATCTTTCTGCTTTTCATTTCTTCCAGAAGTATTTCTATTCCACAGTAGTTTCTATCCGCTCCGATTTCTTTGGCAAAATCAACATCAGTATTGTAATCAATATATCCCCAATCATCCTTGACATCAAATACAACACTATTTAACTCTGTTTCGCTTATTAACCTGTATATCTCATTTCTTTTTTCAATATTACCTGTGTTATATCCGGTAAGGTATAATCCTTTCTGTGTACCGGGTATTATTTTAAGATAGTCTCTTGGGCCGTCACCCAGAGAGCCTTTATAAATATAAGCTTCCAGGTTATTTGAAGGACTAATAAAAAAAATGCATATCAGCAATATAGAAAGAACTGCTGCTGCAATTATTGCCTTTCTTTGCATATTTCTTTTACTTTAAATCCAAAAATCTTTGACTTTTTTATCATTATATTTGTTTATTTACAAAATTACTAATATCCTTATAAGTAATTATAGGAGTATAATAAATATGATATATAATTAAATTAAGGCGGTGAAATGAGAAGACATGCAGCAATGATTATTCACATAACAGGTGTCATTATTTCCGGAGAATCATCTTCACCGGGACCGCTCCCGCTTATTCCCTTTGCAGGAGGCGGGATCACACGTTCTGACGAAATTGTAAAATACATTCAGCAGGTCGAGGAAAATAGAAGAATTAAAGCCTTTATTTTTGAAATTGATTCCCCTGGCGGGACACCTTATGCAAGCAAAGAGATAGCTGATTCCATAAAAAAAGTAAAAAAACCCACTGTCGCCCAGATACGCGAACACGGTACTTCGGGAGCTTACTGGGTAGCATCTGCCTGTAAAAAAATTATAGCCGATCCACTCAGCAGTATCGGGGGAATCGGTACAAGAGCAGACAGGATCGACCTATCAGAACTTGCTAAAAAAATCGGCATCAGGATAGATTCCTTTGTAAAAGGGGAATATAAAGGAGTCGGATCCCCTTATTCAGAGCTTTCAGAAAAGGAAAAAAAGTTTATAGAAGAACATGTTGAAACCTTCAACGAATATTTTATTGCTGAAGTAAAAAGAAATAGAAAGATAAAAGATAATAAAATCTTGAGGGATATCACATCGGGAAAATCATACCTCGGCAAAGACGCGCTTGATCTTGGGCTGATCGACTACCTGGGAGGAAGAGAAAAAGCCCTTCAGGTCGCATCTGATCTGGCAGGCGTAAACCTGTATTCAATCCGCATAAAGGATTCTACCCAAAGACCCGGCCTTATGCTTAGGATTTTAAAAAAACTTTTTTAAACCAGGTTTTTAAAAAAGACTAAAAATGGCAGATATTATAAATATCATCCCGTTAAGCAATATAAATAAAGACATACTTGAGTATCTTCAGGATAATTTAGGAAAAATCTTTAAAAAAGAAACCCGCGTTTTATACAGAATAAGTATCCCTGATGATTCATATGACCAGAGTAGAAAACGGCATAATGCAGAGATTATCTTAGCTCACTTAAGTAAAAAACTCTCCTTAAAAAATATTCGAGATATAAATATTGCCGTACTCGATCTTGATATATTTGTTCCCCAGCTTAATTTTGTATTTGGCCTGGCAGTAAACTTCCCCAGAATTTGTTTGATATCCACTGCAAGATTAAATCCTCTTTTTTATTCTGACTTAAAAAGCAGTCCCAGGGGGAAAAGTAGAGCAATATATCTTTCTAAAGAAGATAGAAAAATATTTAATGAAAGAATATTAAAAGAAGCAGTGCATGAAATAGGTCATACTCTGGGACTTTGGCATTGCCCCGATTATAAATGCGTCATGTATTTTTCTAACACTCTGCTTGATACCGATAAAAAAAGCAGCAATTTTTGCACAAATTGCCAAAATCTTTTAAAAAAATCAAATCCATTTATTTGATTGTTTTATAATTGGAATTTTTTATAAAAGCTTTTTATGACTCCAATAAGGTCTCTGTCCAGTATTTTAAGAATACTTTCCCTTATTTCATCCAGTAATTTTCCGTAACATGCTTCTGCAATCCCACCTGCAATGCAGGCTATAGTATCGCTGTCACCGCCAATAGAAATAGCTTTCCTGACTGCATCTTCAAAATCCCCAGACTCCAAAAAAGCTCTTATGGCCTGGGGAACAGTACCCTGGCAGGAGCTGTCAAACTTATACCACTTTTTAATACTTTCAATTGACTGCTTCAGGTCATATCCAAATTTTTTTCAATATAACCTGCAATCTTATCTTTTTTATCGCCTCTTCTGGCCATAAAAACTGCAGTAGCTACTGCCTGTGCCCCTTTTATTCCTTCAGGGTGATCATGCGAGACTTCAGCACTTCTCCTGGCCAGCTTTAAAACCTCATCAAGCCTGGAGCAGGCAAAGCCAACCGGGCTTACTCTCATCGCCGAGCCGTTCCCCCAGCTGTTATAAGCTTTACTGTCCGGTGAACCTGCCCACATGCTGAATTTAAGACCGTATCCCCGTCCGGGATATTTAAGGTAATATTTTTTATAAAACTCTTCAAAACTTCCCTTATGCAATATACAGTCAGCCGTGGCCACAGTCATAACTGTATCATCGGTAAAAGCACTGTTTGATGTAAACAAAGGAAACCGGCAGTCCTTTATATTATTACCCTCAAATGGGGAACCAATAATATCTCCCGCAATAGCACCCAGCATAACTCATCCAACACCTGTCTTTAATTAATTTCACCACTCATAATATCACACCAAACTGTATTTTTACATTTCAAAACAGACATGATTAAATCCAAAAAAAGGGGTGTCAATTAATTGATCCCCCTAAAATATAAAACTTATAAAAAATTTATGATTACTTCTTCTTGCTGTCCATTCCTTCCATTATTTCCTCTATTTTCTTTTTCTCCCAGCTGGATCCGGTAAATTTACCGAACACAAAAATTCCCATGGCATGCCAGAAAAGACCGATTCCCCAGAAAACAGAAACCCAGTAAAACCATAATCCATTACCTGTGATCAAATCGATCACCAGCAGCACTACATTAACACCCACATAAGAAAACAGGTGTCCGTAAAAACCCTTGATCTCCTCAACTCTTTTTTTTGCCATATTGTATTTTTCTTCATCAATTTTTTTATCACTCATTATTTTATCCTCCTTTAGCTTTGATATATTTTTATAATTTAACTCCGTCTCCTGAGGTATCTGATATTCATAATCTAAAAATTTTTTTGCCTGGGGATAATTGAATCTCTTCCATAGGACAGCTCCTACTATAGTCCCGATCGGGAAAAATAATACCATAGTCACAACTAAAACCGCTCTTCCCAGAGGTACTGCAAAAGCCTTCCTCTGATAAATACCGATTATTTCTATTATGTATAGTACCGGGATGATCAAAGAATACATCATTCTAAAAGGAAAACTTGCTATATTCCTCAACACACCTGCTGCAGTATTGATATTAAAAAGACCACCCAGATAATCTCCTATAAATCCCATAGGACCAAACCCGAAAATGATTGCAGCTCCTGTTAAAAAAGCCATTACCCAGCATAGTATCAATACCCCTTCCAGCTGCCTTTTTCCTTCTTTTAGTTCCTCTTCAGTAATCTCTATCATTAACATTCCTTTCTAATATCCATTTTTTAAATTTATTTTTATACCAATCCAAAAGTCTTTTCTTAATCAATACTCTCGACCTTACCGAGACCGGAAATATCCTGTCTTATACGCGGAGTCCCGACATAATAGACATTTCCCACACCGCTGATTTTAATATCAAGTTCTTCGGTAACATTTACTGTTACGCTTCCCGCACCTGAAAGAGTTACCTTGCATTCCTTGCTCTCAAGCTCTTTTGAATTATATCTTCCTACACCGCTTATATCAATATTCTGGCTTTCCACCTTACCGCTAAAATTCAGATCTCCTGCTCCTGACGAAGTGACTTCAAGCTTATCTGCATCAATATTAAAATCTATATCACCGGCACCGCTGATCTCGAATTCCAGCTCATCAGTCTCCAGGTCATCACAATTAATCTTTCCGGCTCCTTTTAATGAAATCTTATTAAGATCGACTACAGTCAGGTAAAACCTTAGGTTAGAAGTCGGTATGAAATTATACCCCAGCTTATAACCGATGCTCAGCCTGTCACCGAAAACATCTGTCTCTATCAATGGGAGTATATTGTCATCAGCTTCCACTACCAGTGACTCTTCTTCTCCCTGGGTTATTATAAGGCTCCCCATCCCTGAAAAGTCTATCTCCTCGATACCGGATACCTCCCTTTCTTCTTCTTCCACGTTTCCAGATCCCCTTACCAGCCCTATGGTCCACTTGCATGATACTGCAAATAGCGCCAGGATACCTATCATAGCGATTATCTGCATTATCATAATTATTTTTATGACCCTGCTTCTTTTATTTATTCTTTTCATATTTCACTCCTTTTATAAATATTTGTTTAATCACATCACAGATGTTAATAATCTACCTTAATATCGCCTGAAGTCGTGCTTACAACAATTTCTTTTTCTCCGCTGCCCACCTTGCCTTCCAGGCTTCTTCTGCCTGAAGAGGTGATCTTGATGGGAAATCTGTTATCGATTTCGCCCGATATCGTGCTCGCCTTAAGATAAAATCCGGCATCCTCGGAAATATTTATCCCTACATCACCGGATGTGGTCTTGATATCCATATTGCTTGGAACTTCCTGTTCTATATATACATCACCGGATATGGTAACCAGCTTAATATTATCATTAAGGCTTCCATCCTCAAGTACTAAATCACCTGATACAACATGGATATCTGCATCACCTGTATAGCTTTTCAGGCTGACATCCCCTGAGGTGGTATTAAATTTAATATCCTCTGCGAATACCGATTCTCCCTTAAGATCTCCAGATACACCTTTATACTCAAACTCATCGACCTTTAAACCACTTACTTTTATATCTGATGAAACCACATCTATCTTTAATACTTCCAGAGAATCTTCCGGGATATATATATCCAGTTCTGTCCTCCATACATTTATTCCAATAAAAACTGTCCTTGGCTTGATTATTTCTATACGCAGTTCGTCACCTGATTCATAGGCAACCAGAGAAGGTATGTCCCTGTTTCTGTTTGTAGAGACTTCCCCGTAAAAATGCACCCTGATATCCTCATCCTCTGAAGGTATGATATTAATATCTGTACTAGTTATATTCATACTTATCTTATTTATATCCCCAGTATTAAAAGTCTTAGAATCATCAATTTGTTCTACCGCTATTGAGAAATTTCCTGTTACCATAAGTATGACGCCGGCACAGATAAAAGAGACTGCCATTATCACAGCAACCCATATGACAAATTTTCCTATATTAAATTTCATTTTTTACTACCTCCCAGTTATAATCCTTATATTGAATTTTATATATCTTAAAAATAATTTATTAAGTAACTTTGCAAGGTATATATCTCCTACAAAAAACAATACACCCAGACAGGTCACCCCTATTGAACCAAATATTGCCGCCGCCGGATTATATAAAACCGAAACATACTCCGGAAACAACGGTCCAAAAATAGTACCAAAGAATATGGTTATACCTGCTGCAGTAATAGCAATCGCACAGGCAAACAAGGCAATAAGAACACTAGCTATTACCGCAAAAGGCCCAAGTATAAATATTAGATTAAAAAAACCCAGCCCCAGGGTAGCAAAAACCGCCCTGGTTATATTTATCGGTGATGTCGTTTTTTCTGCCTGACTTACAAGTATGCTGGCTTTAAACTGATTGGCCAGAGCCCTGGGATCGCCAAGAGCTTCAGCTATATCCTCTTCCTTTCTTCCTTCTGCCATCCCTTCCTTAAAATGTTCTTCAAAATCGCTGATTACATCCTGTTTTTCCTCTGCAGGGATCCCTCCCAGATATGATGATAATTTATTAATAAAATCTTTTTTATTCATTACTCACACCACCTTTCAAAAAGCCGTTTACTTTTTTGACAAAGGTCAACCACTCCTCCTTCAGCTCTTTCTGCATTTTTTTTCCGGATTCAGTCAACTGATAATATTTTCTGGGAGCTCCTTCCCTTGATTCTTCGAGATAAGTGGTAACATAACCATCATTTTTAAGGCGTCTTAGCAATGGATAAATCGTCCCCTCAGAAATTAATATATTTTTAGATATCTCATTTACAAGTTCATAACCGTACCGGTTTTTCTTGGCCAGAAGTGTCAGAGCACATAGTTCCAGTACTCCTTTTTTAAACTGTATATTCATATTATCACTTCCTCTCTATTATCTTTAGAGCTGTAGTTTAGCATAAGGTATCTTACATTGCAAGGTATTAATTAAAAAATTTTATCTTTTTTAATTTTATACCAAAACTATACTTTATAAGTCAATCATTATTGTTTCATTTTCATATTAAATGGTATTATATTCCCTGATAATAATTAAAAATATCCCTATATTAAAATTATGAAACTAACAGAAAGAGAAGCTGAAGAATATCTCCACCGCTGTTATACTTCAGTCGATGGATTATGGTTTGTAAAGGTGGAAGAAAAATACGGATTTAATACTGCTCTGGATATTGATGAGGAAGTATGGAAGGTCGTCCCCAAAATACAGGCCCGCTTCTTAAAAAACAAATTAAAAAAAGAACGCGGCCTGGAAGCCCTTCTTGAATGCTTCTCTGCAAAATTAAAGTTAGACGGATTCAAGTTTAAAACAGAAAAAACTCATAATAAATTGAAAATAATAATAAGCAGCTGCCCCTGGCATAATATACTGATCAAGTCCAACAGGACCAGCCTTTCAGAAAAAATAGGCAGCAGGATATGTGCTGCAGAATACAGCGTTTGGGCAGATGAATTTGGAGACAATATAAAATTCAGTCTGGAAGATAAGATCTGCAGGGGTTCTTCATTCTGCATAATAACCTTTAAAGCCGGTTAAACTAAAAAGGATCGACTCTTACCGCTCTCCATCCCCTGTAATCCTGTTTGGTTATCTTGGAAATATCTCTGACCTCTCCAGAGTAAGTAATGTCATATGAATGCGTTTTATCAGTGCAGGTAGAGGTCCAGTAATATATTACCATCCCTTCCGGGACCCACAGAGGTGCATCTTTATCAGGAGTCCTGGTGTAATATGCCTTACCCTCGCTGTCACTAAGGTATCCCCCGCAGTTTTCACCTCTATATGTGGAAAGCCTTACATATTCCTCTGCCGTAGGCAGCCTCCAGCAGTCCTGTATCTCAGTCAGCAGCTGGTCTCCCTGGCAATTTATATAACAAAAGATTTTTACTGCGCTTTGCTTTCATCGCTGTCAAATCAGGATATCTTTCTTGTAAAAGTCTTTAAGGCTATTTTTTCCTTTTTATCCAATCTTTCATACTGCTCTGAATTAATTATATTTTTGATCCGAAGTTCCAGTTCACTAACTGGTATATCGATGAAATCAACAATCCTGTCGATGTCCATATCAAACTCCAACCTTGGTATATAATCTCCCTTTTCAAAGATATATTTCTGCTGAAGATTGGATGTGATAAATGATAAAAAACCTCTGTGGCTTTTTATATAATTGTTAAGGAATTCTTTGGCCTGGTTCTTGTTTTCCAGCTCAGCCCAGTTATATATTATGGAATGAAGTTTAGAATTTTTATCGATATTTTCACTTTTCACCCAATTTCTGATCTTCCTGACCACCTGCTCTTCCAAAGACATGACCTTAAAACCGTCTATTAAAAATTTCTTCTGCTTATTTTCACTTATCAGTTTACGTATTAAGACAGTTGAAATGTAAAGACTCTCGGCATCGTTTATTGAACGTTCCAGAATATTATATCTTTCTTCTTCATCCTCTATTTTAAATAAAAGGCTGATACACAAATAAATTATTTCGCCATAGATATCATTATAAGTGTCTTCAACCTTAAAATTATCAGCAATGTTCAAAAGACTCCTTATTACAACATCGATATTCTTGTTAGGGATGTCTGAAATCCTATCCCTCAAACTTTCAATAACCACCTGGATCTTGCCCCCGTTATTAATGGAAAGCAGCATGGAGCTAAAGTTTTTCTCAGACTCACTTGATTCAATCAATCTGTCTATATCAGCCTGATTGACCTCATATTCCGGAACAGACAGCCTGAAATGAGTGTCAAAAAAGTTCGGGCTGCATATCCTTCTTTCTTTCAAAAGTTCAGACGGCTTATGGACATCTGCTGTCTGATGTAAATTAAGGATATTCTGCAATCTCGGAAAAAGGTAGCACAGCAATCTCTTTATATGTTCCCTGTCTTTTTTTGGGACTGATTCCATTATATTCTCTACTGTTTCGCTGTCTTTGTATCTCAGCTCATCGTCTTCACTTAAAGAAGCTCCAGTAAAAATTTCTTTATTATCCTTGATTTCAAGATATGCCTGCGGCATGAATACCTGCAGACAGGTAATAGCGATAAAATCAATAGGATTTACCTCCTTATATATATAGGGCAGGCCTATTTTTAGAGTATTTATATACCTGATCACATCCCTTATGGTATAAAAAAAGTACTGTATGCTGCCGTGGAAGACATTATACCAGTACTCCTGATTCCAGATATCCTTTGGTACATTGCTTAAAATCTCATTTAGCTGGAACTGCAATATTGCTAAGACTTTTTCCCTTGGTATCGAGGGTATTTCGAACGGGACCTGTATGATCTTTTCCAGGTATTCTTCCCCGTTTTTTAACTGATCATCGCAGAGCGCTTTTGAGACTATCCCTCTATCAAACGCTACTATATATATAATATTGGGGAGATTACCGAAGGCTTTTATCAGCTGAAAAATATTTTTTATTCCGTCTACATTTAATCTGTCAATGTCATCTATAATAATTACTATTTTATTTTTTATCTCCTGAAAATAATTTGCCAGTTTTTCTTTTTTATAATCGATACTTCTTTTATCACGTTTTTTAAGTTTAAGAGAAACAGGCTTTCCCAGGGAGCTGACTGAAACCTGAAAGGGAATAAAAGACTCGGCATATTTTAAAACTTTATCACTTAGTTTCTGCAATTTCTTCTGCCTTTTAGGTTTTAGCTTGGACGCAAGATTGTAAAAAAAATGTGCCATTATACCGTTCTGATCAGGATAATTCCAGGGATTGAATTTTACGATAATCGGTTTTTTAAATCTATTTTGACTTTTCGAACTCTTATACAAAAACTCAATTATCATATTTAACATTGAGCTTTTCCCGGAGCCCCAGGAACCCAGCAGCCCTATTACAATGCATTCTTTCGATTCGTAAGACAGAATAGCCTTGGCCAGGTATTTGCAGAAATCAGCTCTATCCAGTTTGTCCTGCAGACTGTTAGATATTGGTTGGTCACCCAGTAACATATTACCGTCACTTTATAGACAATTATTTAACTGAAATGTAGATTTCTATGATTAAATTTATTCTATCAGTTTTACAAATAACAATAAACATAAAAATTTATTCATAATACGGTCAGAATAATGTATAATTCATCAAAACTTGTCACTACAGTGTAAAAAATCTTAAAATATTAAAAATATTAATAATTTACTATAAAATATGTCTTCACCTCACATAATAGAAGTAAGCAACCTGAAAAAAAGTTATAGAAAGGTCAGGGCAGTAAAAGGTATTGACCTTCATGTAAATAAGGGTGAGCTTTTTGCATTTTTAGGTCCAAACGGTGCAGGGAAAACCACTACCATCGATATTATCTGTACCCTTCTTAAACCTGACAGTGGAACTGTGACCGTCAATAACTATAAACTTGGGAAACAGGACCATAAAATCCGAAAAGACATAGGAGTCGTGTTTCAGGATAACATCCTTGACGATATTTTGACTGTAAAGGAGAATCTCTACACCCGGGGAAGCTTCTATGGAATGTCAAGTAAAGACCTTTCGGCTGCAGTTGAAAAAGCAGCAGAAGCAGCAGACGTAAAAAGTTTTTTTAACCGCCGCTACGGCAGGCTTTCAGGCGGCCAGAGACGCAGGGCAGACATTGCGAGAGCACTGGTAAACACACCTAAAATCCTTTTTTTGGACGAGCCTACTACAGGGCTTGACCCGCAGACGCGAAAAAGCGTCTGGGATACCATCCGGGATCTGCAGAAGGGCACCGGGATGACTGTATTTCTCACAACTCATTATATGGAGGAAGCTGCTAAAGCTGATTATGTTGCCATAATCGACAATGGAATCATTTCTGCTAAAGGAACCCCTTCAGAGCTTCGCGCAAAATACAGTACTGATACTCTCCGTCTGGTCCCAAAAGAAATCAAGATGCTTGCTGAACTTTTAAAGAAAGACCATATTAGATTTACAATATCAGGAGAGTCTTTTTTTATCGAGATTCCAAAAACTCTTGATTCTATACCGCTGGTCAATAAAGTAGAAAATCTTATATCAGATTTTGAGGTCTTAAGCGGCAGTATGGACGATGCTTTTGTAAAGATTACCGGACATGCCATGAGGGAGGATGGAAATAAATGACAGTAATGGTGAATTTAGTCAAACGAAACTTAAAACTTTTTTTCCGTGACAAGGTTTCCGTGTTTTTTTCACTTCTTTCAGTGCTAATAATAATCGGGGTATACGTACTGTTTCTTGGGAATATGATGACCAGCGATCTTGAAGATCTCATGGGAAGCAATGCCCGTTTTATAGTCGATACCTGGGTAATGGCAGGAATCCTGTCAGTTGTATCACTGACTACAACAATGGGCGCATTCCATACTATGATAGAAGATAAAACAAAAAAAATATCAGATGATTTCCTTTCGTCGCCTATCAAACGCAGCCAGATCGTCGGAGGGTACTACATAAGCTCCTATATCATCGGTGTGATAATGAGTATTGCTGCACTAATTATTGCCGAAATATATATTATAGCAAACGGCGGAAAACTTCTTGAAATAACTGCGCTTGTAAAATTATTGGGAGTAATGCTTCTCTCTATCTTCGCTGGGTCTGCGATTGTTTTTTTCATTGTATCTTTCTTTAAGAGAAGCGCCGCTTTTTCCACAGTAAGCACTATAATCGGGACACTTATAGGTTTCCTGACTGGAATATATATCCCAATCGGATCATTTCCGTCCAGCATACAGACTGTGATAAAAGTTTTTCCTGTAAGCCACGCGGCATCACTGTACCGGCAGATCATGATGGAAGCACCTATGTCAGAATCTTTTGTAAATGCACCAGCAGAGGTAGTCTCCGGCTTTAAGGAGTCAATGGGCGTTATTTTCTATTTCGGCGGAAAAGGACTTACTGCTCTTACCAATATACTTGTCCTTATTGCCACAGGTGTCTTTTTTCTTATAGTATCTATAGTCATTATCTCTATCAAGAAAAAATAGTGATGTTACTCCTAAATCCTTAAAAGCAATCAGACTCTCTGCTGCAAAGCAGAGGCAGGAAAAATAAAGCGCAGGTTGTTTTATATTACGCGGTTTCTTTTATCAGGGCCCTTAATATATGTATCATACCTCCGGTATCCATCCTGCAGTATTTTATAAGCGCTTTTCTTATTCTGTCCACCTCTTCTCTGGTTGGACAGCTTTCACCGCCTTTATACTTACCGCAGATATAAAGAAAATAAACACTTGCTGCAAGGCCCTCGGCTATCTCCATTCCTTTATAGCTCAAATCAGTAATAGCAGGAAGAACACTTTTCACCGATGCGCTGCCCTTTTGCGAAGAATTGTAATAATGAAAATTCCCAAAGGGTTTATACAGATCAACTATCCTGGGAATAATTAAACTTACCCACTGCCTGTATTTAGGAAAAATTTCTGCCTGTTCCCTTAAGACTCCTTTTTCAAATAGTTCATAATAAACGATTATGCTTCCTTTTCCCCCCAGATGAATTTTTAAGTTTGAAAGCAGTTCTTCCCTGGGATCAGTGTCCCCTATTGCCAGAAAATCATAATGGACAGGCTTACTGTCAATTGAATCAAGCATATGTATTGAGTACTGAAAAGGAATCCTTTGGTAAGGCTTTACCCCATCATACAGGGGAATAGCTGTAGAGAATGTCTCAAAATCAAAAAAATACAGGGGATATTCAAGTTTTCCAATGAATTTTGATATTTCTTTTTTGTCTATTTTGGGCTTCTCTGTTCTGGCACATTCAAGCTGTATCTGCTGCTTTAAATTTAAATCAAAGCGATCGGGAATATCTTTTATTGAAAGAATTCCTTCACTGTATAGCTTTACCGCTTTTTCCTTGTTTCCATAAAGATTGAAAATATGGTTATCCGGAAGGAACTCCCAGCATTTATCCTTAAGTGGACAGCGGTAGGGACTACTACAATGCTTCCCGATAGAGATATCCGGGGGATCCTTCCCTGCCGCAATTTTCAGCATTTCTTTGATCCTGTCCTTTATTCCGCTGGATATCTTCTCATCTACCTCTGCTGTAATATCCGTTTTTTTAAACAGCGCTTTGGGATTTATATCTCCTTTTTTTACATACTGATTATTGATATTCATAAGATAACATTTTCTAATTTTGACTCCTGTTTTTTCAAAACAGTATTTCTGGAAGGAAACATCGTGGATATATTCCTCCTTAAACTGGGTTGAACTTTTGACCTCAATAATATCCCACATGTCTTTATCAGCAGGCACCAGTATATCAGCTCTGTTATACATGTTTTGCGAGCTGCGGCTCGCTTCAAATAAAGTCTTCCCCTGAGAAAGAAGTTCAGAAGTGTTTATAAGCTGGGTCTTTAAATCTCCCGTCTTCTCTACATCGATTCCGTCGGGATAGAGTTTTTTAGCATACTCGCCTACCTGTATCCCCTGGTTAAAAATATAGGTGGAAACAAAACCCGGCTTGGGTATCTCTTCCCTTTTATTTACCAGATACCATAAATACTTTGAGCACTGAAATCCTGCCATATATTTTGATTTTGAAATTATTATCTTTTTATTCACAGCATCAACTCACTCAATCAAACCCCGCATAAATCTCACCAAAATTTACTCCGTCAATCGTTTTGGACTTATATTTCTGGGCCAGCTTGTTTCTGGCATAAATAAGGCTTTCATTCCTTATTCCATTTTTTAATGCAAGAAATGCCTCGATAAATGCAGCCAAGTCATCTGCGCCTTTGACCAGCTTTCCATTTCTCCTGCCGGTTTCGGAAAACTCATCTTCTGTATACATTTTTATATCATCATGCCAGCTTACGGGGACCAGCTTAAAGATTTTTTTCTCCATTTCTTCGATCTCATAATCTTTTATAAGCTCATCCAGTCCCTTGACCGATTTTTTAACAGGGTTGATTATATCCCTGGTCAAAACTTCCGGCAGATCATGAAAAAGTCCTGTATAATAATTATTTATGCAGTTCTCCCTTGCCAGCCCTGCTGTGTAAGAGAACAGGAATGAAAATATAGCCACTATCAGCATATGCCCCAATACGGAAGTTTTAGGGATGCGGTAAATATGGCTCCATCTCTGCTGGAAGCGGAGCTGCCCGCATATATTGGCAAAATCCAGCAGCCTTTTATTTCTGGTAAAGACTCTCATACATCTTAAATTCTTATACTTAGTCTGCTCCCGGGATATGCTTTCTACAATCTCTTCAACCAGATAAACTCTGGTATTTGATGATTTAATGATGTCAAATTCCCACTTAGTCACATAGAAATGAGCTCCATCCACAATATTTTTTTCAAGAGTTTCTTCCTGTTCCAGCAAATACTTTTTAAAACGTAAATTAAAATCCTTTCCCACCTGCCTGGTAAAGGGGCTTATTCTCTCAAATACCCAGCGGTTCAATTTTTCATACTGCTCTTTATCTCTTTTTATCCTGTAGATCAAAGGGGGTTTAAGGTCAGTTAAAATAATCCTTTTTAGAAACTCAAACAGGCCATTTTCTATTATCCTGATCCAGTCAATCTCTCCGCCTATATCCTGTTCACATTTTCCTAATATATACGCGATTATCATTTTATGGGCCTGTTTATCAAGTTCGGTAAGTTCAATTGTGCGGATCTGGTCATTCCATCTCTGCATGCCGGCAGCTTCATAAATTTTGACCAGAAGCGATTTTTTTATCATTTCAATTATCGCATCCTATGTCTAGTAAGGTTGGAATTTCGGGACTTTAATTAGTGTATATCATAGATATTAATTCTTCAAATAAAAGTTATGGACAGGTATGATAAAATACTGTTGACGTGATATAATTTAGCTCCTTATAACAACATTAAGAATTAGTATGCGAGCAAAACTTTAATATGAACGATACAAACAATACAGGCGTTTTACCTGTGGTAAAGGTATTTGGTTCCAGAATGGAAGCAGAAATAGCAAAAAGTTACCTGGAAAGTTTTGGCATAAAAACAGAGATATTTTCAGATGATGCCGGTCAGAGTATCGTCTCCCTTCAAAGTGCCAGAGGAGTAAAACTTTTGACTTCTCCAAAAAATGTCAAAAAAGCCAGAAGGCTGCTTAGTAAAAAATACCCATCGGATGAACAGTCATAAAAACAAGGATAATCACAATCCCGACATACATATAAGCAATTTAGAACTAAAAGACCTTGATAGATACCTTAAAATTGAGTTTGCCGCATTTTATTACAAGTTAAAAATAATGTTCAGTAATAAAAAGGAAGCCGCCTTTAATATTTTAAAAGAAGAGATTTCCAATAATATTGACACCGGAAGATATTATAATGCCAGATCAGGCGGTATTACAGTCGGAATAATAGAGATCGTGACCAAAGAAAATACCAGGGCTTATTCCAAAAGTTTCCGCACCTATATCAAATACCTGGGGTTTTTTAGAGCAGTAAAAGCATTTTTATTCAACCTATTCGAAACACCCAAACTTGACAGCAGCACTGTTTATATCGACAACGTTGCAGTTGATATAGACAACAGAAGAAAAGGTGTTGCCAAGAAAATGCTTTCTTTCGTAGAAGATTATGCCATAAAATCCAGTAAAGATGTTTTAACCCTCTGGGTTGCTGCCGCAAATAAGAATGCCTATACCCTGTATTCAAAATCCGGTTTCTACGATGTAGTTCTGAGGTCTTCCGGGGTGGCAGAAAAATTTTCCGGCTACCGGGACTGGATATATATGAAAAAAGAGATTCAAGACCCTAATTAATGCTTGGAAAGAAAAGATTTTATCCCCTCTATATAAATATCTTCTGATTTCAGGTAATTAGTACTGTGCAAACCTTTTATCTTTAAAAACTGCTTTGGCTTATTAGCAGCGCTGTAAAGCTTCATTGCATGGGAAAACGGAATATAATCATCTTCACTGCTGTGAATGATCAAAACCGGGCTTTCCACTTTTTTTAGGTAATCAATAGTAGGATATTCAAATCTAAAAAATCTTCTTACCGGTAGATACGGATACATCTGGGTCACTATTTCTTTGATTGTAGTAAAAGTTGATTCCAATATCAATGCCCTTGCCTTCACCTTTCCAGCCAGCCGTGCTGCAATGGGGCCTCCCAGAGACCTGCCGAAAATTATGATATCACCGGGCTTTATTTTCTTGACTTCAGTCAAATACTTCCAGGCAGCTTCGGCATCTAAATAAGTCCCCTTTTCAGAAGGTCTGCCCTCGCTCTTGCCGTACCCACGGTAATCAATGATAAATGTTGACAGCCCCAGCTTCCTGCTGAAATAGTTGAGGAAGGTAAGCCTGGTTGAAATATTCCCGCTTTTCCCATGTAAAACAAGTATCACCCCTTTGTGGTTTTTTACCGGAACAAACCATCCGGAAAGACTTGTACCGTCAGAAGCTTTAAAGATAATCTCCTCAAAGTACAATCTGATATTGAAAGGGTCATTTATTATTTCTTTATCAGGTTTATACACAAAATAGGACTGGGTTGCAAATCTATAGACAGCTGAAAATAAATATATGACTGCAGACACAATAATAACTGAAGCAGCCCCTAAAAGTATTCTCTGATATATCATGTATTATTAATATTTCTTGTTAAACTCATTTACCATATTATTATAATAATCAAAAAGATCATTCATGGAACTGGCAAACATTTTATATTGATTTCTATAGCATTCGTAATTTCCGCTTTTCATGCAGTTAATCTGCCCTTCTTTGTAAGTATTAATATTATCGCTTATAATCACCATATTGTCTCTATCTTCAGAATAGCTGTCCGAATAGCTCAGACTTTTCAAACTCTGAGATATTTCTATCAGCTTTTCCAGGAAAGTTTCTTCCACAGCAATTACCTGCGGGTCATTGAAAGTCCAACTTTCAGACTGTATCTGATTGATATGATTTATAGCAGCATTATACTCGTAAAGTATGACCTCTAGTTCATCCAGAAACTCACTTTGCGACATTACCTCTATGTCATAAGAATCCAAACCGCTGACACTATATATTGTTTCCTGGGTCACATTGGGTTCTGTTGCTCCCTCCCATGAATAATAAAAACCGAGGGGATAGTAATTTTCTTTATCTATGGTAAGGCTTTTATAAAATACCCCGCTCCCTTTGTAAGTCTGCATATTAAGAAAGTAATTATAAGACATAAACCCGCTCTCCGCTGTTACATCAATTGGAATCCACCCATAGGAGGGCAACTTTATTTCTACCCAGGCATGACCATATGAAAGCCTGCCGTCTCCCTCTGTTAGCATGGTGAACACCGGAATACCCTGTACAAATCTGGCAGGTATCCCGGCAGCCCGGCATAATGCTGCATACAGGATTGCATAATCCGTACAAACACCTCTCCCCCTCTGTAAAATATCCGAGGCATAATAATAACTAAAATCCTTTTTGATTAATCTTTCCTGGTCATATACCAGCGTATTACATACAAAGTCATACAGTTTCCCGGCAATCACTAAAGGGTCTTTTTCACCACCAATTAAATTTTCAACAGTGGATTTGATTGTTCTTGAATCACTGTTTATAAAGTATTCCCCTTTTGTATATAGAGACAGGTCCTTATCTCCAAACTTATATGAATCCTGACCGTCCGAGATATCGGCATATTCATATTCGTAAAGAATCGTACTGCAGTCGATATAGATATTTGTTGACTCGCCCTCCTGAAGACTGCCCAGATTAAATCTTGCAATTAAATTACAATCATCCGTGTACAGATCGTCAGTCTCACCGTAGTTAGATTTCCGTTTTTCTATAATCTGGAACGGTAGATAAGTCTGCGGCACTTCAACCAGGCACATAAGGTCATCGACTCCCCCTGGTCCCGCATTTGTAATAATATATTCGATTCCCACTATCATATCATGGGCTTTTATTTTTATGATATTTTCATTAGGTTCTACCAGGAAGATTCTTCTCGAGACACTTGCGGATTCAGTGCCGTCATAAACCGTAAGGACTATATCATATTCTCCAGTGCTGCCAAAAATATACTGGATCTCTTCTCCTGATAAAGTGTCTATATTATCTATCTTCCACTTGTAACTCAAGAGATCTCCATCCATATCGATTGAATTGGATGCAGATAAATACACCGTATTTCCTACTGTATAGTAGTTGCTACTGGAATTCTGCTGATTTATCTCCATAACAGCAACAGGCGGTGTATTACTAGTTTCTTGGCTGTACGTTTCTTTGTCATTCTGCTGGCTCTGCCCTCCAGACTCACCTTCCAGGCCATGGTATGAACTTCCTCCGGTAATTCTCTTGATAATAGAGCAGCTGCTGACCGTAAAAATCAAAGCGAACACAGTTAAAACAGCCAGCATTGAAAAATAAACTTTTTTTCTCATTTGATCTTTAATCTGTCCCTTACTGTAAAAGCCTTTTAAAATTTATTTCATGTCACCGTTTAGCTTCCAATGATCCTTGTAGCTATTGCCTCTGCGATAAAAGCTACCGCAAATAATATACTTACTATAATCATTAGCGGATGGAGTTCTTTAAACTTACCCTTGAACAGTTTTATTAATGTGTAGCTTATAAATCCAAATCCGATCCCGTATGAAATACTGTAGGTAAAAGGCATTATAATTATAGTCAAAAAAGCCGGAATTCCTATCTCAAAATCTTTAAAGTCAATTTTACTGATCACAGCCATCATTAAAAAACCAACCACAATCAGAGCAGGAGAAGTTATAGGATATTTGTAGATACCTTCTACTATCTCTACCCCTCCTCCTATCACTGCAATCAGAGGGGCAAAAAATATAGAGATTAAAAATAGAAATCCGGTCATTGTGGGCATTATACCGGTCCTTCCACCATCAGATACCCCGGATGCGCTTTCCATACGGGTGGTTACTGAGCTTGCACCAAACAGACCACCGGCTACTGCCGCCAGGGAATCTATCAGCAGGACCCTTCTTAAATTAGGGAGACTTCCCTTCTTATCCAGCAGGTCTGCTTCCCCTCCTACTCCTATGACTGTGCCCATGGTATCAAAGAAGTCTGTCATGAATAAGGCAAAAATCATAATCAGCGCTGCTATATTTATCATCCCCTTGCTCCATACCGCTCCTACCAGATCTGCCTGGAAAAATGTTGAAAAACTTTCTTTTGTGGGAATGCTGATGAATCTGGTTGGAACAGGTATCACTCTGAATACCATTCCTGCAATCGTGGTCCCGATGATTCCCAGCAGTATTCCGCCCCTTATCCTGAACGCAACCAGTATTGTGGTAAGTATAAGCCCGAAGACCGCCAGCTGTGTATAATGAGCGGTGAAATCGCCCAGCTTTACCGCAGTTGTGGGATCAATATCTACAAAGCCCGCCTGCTGGGCTCCGATAAAGGCAATAAAAAGCCCGATTCCTACTCCAATAGCATACTTTAAGCCCATTGGTATGGCCCTCATTACCATGCTTCTTAGCCCGGTAAGCACCAGAATGGTTACGATTATTCCCTCTATTACAATAATACCCATTGCCTGCTGCCATGTTAGGCCCAATCTAAATATTATGGTAAACACAACTACTGCGTTGATTCCCATCCCGGACGCAAGTGCAAAAGGAGTATTGGTAAGAACCCCCATCAATATACTCATTACTCCGGCACCAATACAGGTAGCAATAACTGCTGATTCAAAAGGAATTCCCGTCTCACCTCCTGCTGAAAGAATTGCAGGGTTGACAAAAATAATATAGGCCATGGTCATAAAAGTAGTGATTCCGGCAATGATTTCTGTTCTTACAGTGGTCTTTCTCTCCTTGATTCTAAAATACCGCAAAGAATATCTCCTTCTCTATTTTTTTAAATTTAAAATTATTATTAAATTTTACAAAACATTTAATAAACGTTAGAATTTATAAAACATGGAAGTATTAAGAGACTTTTTTACACTGGAAAATATACACTCGTTGCTGGTGACCATATACGACTGGATAGAGGGGTTGCTTACAAAAATTTTCGGTAAGCTGGGATACGAACCTTTAAGGAACCTTTTTACTAACCCCTGGTTTTGGATAATAATACTGGCATTGTTTTTATTGAGTCTCATTTTTAGAAGAAGATAACTGATTATTTTCTTCTCCGTCTCCGTCTTCGCTTAGATATTTCTTAACTATAAAAGCAATAATAATAGAAATCACGGCTATTACCAGAAGGGCAAAAGCTCCGGGATTATTCTTTATTTTCTCAAGCATCAGATATACTCTGGAATTGCTCTTCTCAAAGTAATCCATAAATCTCTCATCCAGCAGGTCCAGGTCGGATTTTTTGATATGAGAAATCCTTTTAATTATTTTTTCATCTATATTATCCGAAGGCTTTATAACTGCGTCCTTTGCAATTTTTAAATATCTATCTATGCTGTTCATAATAAAAAACCCTTAAAGATTCATTATTATAGATTAAAATTATTTTTTTTTGTTTCAACCCATAACAATATCATTTATAATTTTTTATTTTTTCTTTAACCATCTTCCTTGCCCTGTGTATATTTGTCTTTACCGTACCGATGGGCTTTGAGGTAAGCTCTGAAATCTCTCTATAGCTGTAATCCTGCAGATCTCTTAGAATCAAAGGGATGCGGTAATTTTCACCCAGGTTTACTATTATTTTTAAAACTTCTTTGACAGTCTCCTTATTAAAAAAACTCTTTTCAAGGTTCTGGCTGAATTTGGCAAAGACTACTTCGTATTCCTCGGTTATTTTATCCAAACTTACTTTCCTGTCCTTTGTTTTCGAGCGCAGTCTTAGCTTATCAATACAGGTATTTACGGTCAGCTTTCTTATCCAGGTCTTGAAACTTGAAAGTCCTCTGAAACCCTTTATTGACAGGTAAACCTTTACAAATACTTCCTGGCTTACGTCTTCTGCTTCATGGGCATCCCTTAATATAAAAAAAGCAGTGGTATAAACATACTTTGAGAACTGCCTTACAAGTTCTTCAAAAGCAGCTTTATCTCCCTGCTTTGACTTTGATACTAATTTTTTCTCATCTACCTCTCTGTTTTTTTTACCGCTATTACTTTCCAATACTTCCCTCTTTTTAAAACAGTTAAGAGTTTTTCTGTGTTGCTGGGTTTTCAACCAGTTTTAGAGTCACAGTCAGATACTCGCCGACCCTATATATTTCTACTTCCACCACATCTCCGACATCATGCCTCAGAATCTGGGCAAACAACTCATAAGATGTTTTTACTTCGACTCCATCAAACTTAGATATTATGTCCCCTGTTTTTATCCCTGCCTCACTTGCAGGATACCCCTCCGGAGCATCATTGATATAAACACCTGTTATATCCGTTTTGTTTTCCCCCATTTCTACTCCTATATAGGGGATCTTCACTCTGCCGAATTCTATAATCTGCTCTGCCATATTCAATACTGTATCGCTGGGAATAGCAAATCCAATACCTGAACTTAGTGATGGCTCTATTATTAAAGAATTAATACCTATTACCTGCCCTGCCGAATTTATTAGTGGGCCACCGCTGTTACCACTGTTTATGGCAGCATCAGTCTGTATCAGGTTGACCATCGGAAGTGTTTCAGGTGAAATGGTGATATCTCTCCCTTTGGCACTTATCACCCCCCATGGTAACTGTTTGTTGAAGCCCAAAAGGACTGCCAACTGCAATCGCAAGATCCCCTACTTTTACTGTATCTATGGATGCAAAGCTGGCATCATTCAGATTACCTGCTTCTATTTTTATAACAGCGATATCTGTGTTTTCGTCTGCTCCTACCAGTTCTGCGGGATACTCGCTGCCGTCATATAAAGTGACCAGAATATCTTCAGCTTCACCCGCTACATGATTGTTGGTTATTATATATCCGTCCTCGCTGTATATTACTCCAGATCCTAAACCTTCCGCCAGGGTCTCCTGTCCGAAAATATCAGTCTGTTTTACAGTAACCATTATATTAACCACAGAACTGTTGATCTCCTCAACTACTTCATTCACAGCGTTATCAAATTCCTCCAGTAAAAACCCGCCTGTTTCTTTCTTCCCGGTTTCTTCCGATTCACCTGTTTCTTGTCCCTCTGCCAGGGTTTCTTCTTCCTGGTCCTTCTCCTCTACCG
>CAZLOE010000001.1:0-29640 GCA_964561115.1 uncultured Actinomycetota bacterium | reverse complement strand
CCTGTTTCTTGTCCCTCTGCCAGGGTTTCTTCTTCCTGGTCCTTCTCCTCTACCGCTGGCTTCTCCTCATTTTCCAAATAACCTTTTAGCAATTCCGGCGGGGTGACTTTATTTACTACTGAAAGGATCCCCACTACAATAGTTGCCCCTATAAACAAAAATACTACTGCTATTATTATTATAAAAATACCTCTTACAAAAAAAGACCTAAGCCCATCATTCTCTTTCATATCAAAGTCCTCCTATTCCAATATTTATCGATTATTTAACCAGTCTTTTAAGGACCTTCATCACCGCCTTCATCTTCAGGCTCTTCTAACAAAATCTCACCCGACCTTAATCTTAAAGCATCTTCCTGCATCAAAATTGCAGCGTCTTCGGGCAGAAGATCTCCAGATATGACACTTTCAACATTATCCCTTATGGCATCCCTTATTACCATTATAAGTCTTTCATAAGGCTTTCCACGGCATAGCTTCGCCTGTTGAAATGCGTTATAAAGTATATCGTCGACTCTCATCGCTATATTGCTGTCCATACTCTTTAGAACCGGTATGGTATGGGTATCCGAATTCCAGGCTAACTGCACCTCTTCGGTCATCATATAGTCTATGAATTTATTTACTGCTTCCAGCTCATTTCCATAACAGTTTACATTTATCATAAAACCAAATCCAGAAATCAAGGGAGTCGGATATTTATTCCCTCCCAAGACTCTTGGTATCTTTGATACCCCAAGATTTAGTCCAGCCTCCTGGTATTCCTCAACTGCATTTAAATCATCCATAATCATGTGGACATTACCACTCTTAAACAGATCGCTTATCTCACTGTATTCCATACTTTTAGGCATAATCTTTTCTTCATTGTATATATATATTAAAAATTCCATAGCCTTTTCGGTTGCATCAGTGTCCAAGGTCAGCGAGGTCGAACTGTAATCAATAATCCAATCCGAGTATCCGCCTATAAAAGGTATGATCCAATCCGGCTCACTGGATTTCAATAAAAATCCATAGGTCTGCTGCCCGAAATTATTCACTTCCCTGCAGTACTCAACTACCTCTTCAAAACTTTCCGGGGGTTCTTCCAAAAGATCCTTATTATAAAAGAACATCAGAAAATCAAACCCTCTAAAAGGTATTATGTATTTTCTTCCATTATATTCAGAAACCTCTACCAGACCATCTATTATCAGAGAGTAATCAAATCCATCTTCATTGTCGGTTATTTCTTTTAATACGTTTCCCGTGGCCAGTCTTTGAACGCTGTCAAGATTCACCAGCATTAACTCAGGACCAGCTCCTGCCAGGCTGGCAGCCTCAAACTGGTCCTCCATTTCCTCCCGGTTTCTAAAATGTCTTGTCTCTATCTCAATATTATTGTTTTCAGCCATAAAATCCTCTATGCTATTGATAAGAGCAATTTTTTCTTCCGGTTCACTGCAATCCCAGAGGGTTATCTGAGATGAAACCCCTTCGCCGTATTCCGATTTCCCTTCGATATCCCCGGATTCACCTTCCTCTGATTCTTCTCCTTCCTCTCCAGTCCGGGGACTCAATAAATCACAGGACACGGCAAATAACAGAAAAAACAATAAGGTTATGATAAAAAATATTATTAATCTTATTATTGCCACGCTATGGGATTTTAATGAATTTTCAATCATTTTACACGTTTATTCCTTCAATATTGACCAAGCTTTTATCAATTATATTATAAATATAGCTTTCAATCTATATCAAAACCTTAAGAAAAGGTACCGGGTATGGTTTTTATATAACAACACATAAAATAAATTTATATTTCTTTTTTCTATGATAAATTATAAAATTTTATAAAGATTTAGCATAGGAGTTGAATTTCGATGAAATCAATAATATACAATAAGAGAAAAAAGGAGCTGCTGGAAAAAGTTACTCAAAAAGATATTCCCTCCTACATCAATGATGCCGAATACCTTATCTGGATCGATATTGAAAACCCGGGTAAAGAAAATATGCAATTCTTGCGAGATCGCTTTCACTTTCACCCCCTTGATATTGAAGACTGCCTGAGTGTTATTGAAAGACCGAAAATGGATGAGTATGACGATTACTTTTTTCTGGTATTACATATGCCCTTTTATATAAAACAGGCCAGAAGACTTGTGCCTTTTAATGTAAATATTTTCATCGGTAATAACTTCCTGGTAACAATTCACCGGGGATTATGCAAACCGATACAGGACGCATTTAACAATTTAAAAGAAAACCACCAGATCCTTGAGAAAGGTTCCGGTTATCTTTTGCATAAAGTCATTGATTCTCTAATTGATTATAATTTTCCTATTTTAAATAAAATCTATAGAAATATACAAAACGTGGAAGATGCTATATTTAAAAAGGCAAGTAGTAAAAATGTAAGAGACATATTGCTCATAAGGACTAATATTTTAACATTCAGAAATATAGTATTTCCCCAGAGGAAATTGCTTAAAACACTGGAAATAAAGGACATGGAATTTTTAATAGAGGCCCTGGATGTTTATTTCAGCGACCTTGTGGACCACATTGAAAAAATCTGGGATACCCTTGAAAATTACAAAGAACTGATAGAAGGAGTGCATGACGCCCACCAGTCACTTCTATCCAATAAGATCAATGATATAATGCGTATACTTACTATCTTTTCGGTAGTTATTCTACCCCTAACACTTATATCCGGAATTTATGGCATGAATATTGGACTTCCTCTTGAAAGTAACGCGTTTGCTTTTATCATAATCATAGTTGCTATGATCATGATGTCCATAGGAATGCTGGTCTATTTTAAATATAAAGATTGGATATAAAGTCAAACAGGCATTTCTATGTCATCTTCAAAGAATATCCCAAAACTATAGTGGGTAAAGTCCGGTAGATATTCGTCAAGTAAAACTTTTAAAACAAACCCCTGTTCTTTGCCGTGATCCATTTCTTCCACCGGCAGATAGCACTGCTTTATGAACACTACCTGATCCTTTTCATTATAAAAGGTGCAAAAAAGCTTTAGGTTCCTTATCCTCCCCCTGCCTAAATTAATAATTCTTCCCTCAATTATCAGGTAATCCCCTGTGTAGCCGTAACTCTCACTCTCAACTATGGGATTCCCCTCAAAACTTTTATAGTAATCTTTATAATTGACTCCTATTTTCAACTTAAATATATCTATATATTTCTCTCTCTCGGTTACATAGTACCAAAACGGCAGGGTACTACCTCCTCTCAGATAATTTACTGCCGCCGGAAGATCTGCCGAGATGATCTCGTTTCCATATTTATCGTAGAAATCAAAAGTGATCTCTATATCGGTCTTGTTCTCAGCAGAAATATTCTCTATTTCCCCCAGCACTATAAGGTCCTGGTAAATATCCAAATATAGATTGCTTCCATTGATTTTTAAATCTATTGAGCTGGTATTCTCTATTTCGATCTTTCCATAATCAAATAAATATAAGCTGTCTCCCTCTCTATTGCCGCTGCCGTCTTCAGCATATTGGCTGTAAGCTTCACCGGGCTTGCATGAAGTTAAAAAGGTAGGAGATAGAAAAAAAATTATAATAATCAGTGAGACAAATATATCAGAAGCTTTCTTTCCCAACTTAACACTGGTCATATTTCCCGACATGATCCTCTTCTTTTATGATCTTATTTTTACCGTCAACATATAAAATCTTCGGGCGGTAGGCTGCTGCCCCCTTCGGATCTATAGCTACAAATGATATTATTATGACCTTTTCTCCCTTCAATATCCTCCTTGCAGCTGCCCCGTTAACACAGATCTCTCCACTGCCTCTTTTCTCTTCTATAGCATAGGTCTCCAGCCTCTCCCCGCTGTCAAGGCTGACAACCAACACCTTTTCATAAGGAAGTATGTTTGCATGTTCCATTAAACTGCCGTCTATACTTATGCTTCCCATATAATCAATATTTGCATCAGTCACAGTGGCTCTGTGAATCTTACTTTTTAAAATACTGATCAACACTTTTTAATTTTCCCCTTTTTCTCTTTGATCAGATAACATATTTTACTACTTTCAAACTTTTATAACCACGTTATCAATCAGCCTGGTCTTCCCGATCCATATTGCTGAAGCAACCAGTAGGCTCTTGTGTTTTTTTTCCGCTTTTTTTCTTTCCTCCAGCGTTATAGGATCTCTGAATTCAAAATAATCCACTCTTTTTATAAATTTGTTCCCTTTTAATTTTTTTAATGCTTTCTTTTTTATTTTTTCCAGGTCTTTTTCACCGCATTTTATCATATCCTTTGCCATATTAAGGCTTTGATACAAGACCACGGCATTTTCCCTCTCCTCGCTAGATAAATATTTATTTCTGGAACTCATTGCCAGCCCATCACTCTCTCTTATTGTGGGCCCGCTTACAATATCTACATCCAGATCAAGATCGTAGACCATTTTTTTGATTATAATCATCTGCTGATAATCTTTCTGCCCGAAATAAGCCTTGTGTGCATTTACGATATTAAACAATTTGAGAACCACCGTAGCCACACCTTTAAAATGACCGGGCCTGTATTTTCCGCACATGATCTGGCCCAACTTCCTTACCACCACAAAAGTTTTATAATCAGACCTGTACATCTCTTGTGCTGTAGGGAAAAATATATAGTCCACACCTTCCTTCTCTGCCAGCATGCAGTCCTTTTTTATATCCCTGGGGTACTTTTTGTAGTCTTCTCCAGGTCCAAATTGAGTAGGATTAACAAAAATACTTATAAACACCTTATCACAGTCTTTCCTCGCCATTCTAATAAGACTTTGGTGGCCCTGGTGCAATGAACCCATGGTGGGAACAAAACCTATCCGGTATCCTTGCCTTCTCAGGCTACTGACAGCTGACTTGCATTCTTTTATTTTTTTAATTACTTTCATTTATAAGCGTGTGAATTGTAGATAAAAATAATAGTGGGATTAATTTAATATCCTCAATATGAATGCTCTTCGGTGGGGAATTCCCCGTTTTTTACCTCTTCAATATACTTCCTGTAACATTTTTTCATTTCTTTTCCCAGCTTGGAATACCTCTTGGCAAATTTTGGTTTGAATTTCTCAAAAAAACCCAGCATATCGTGCGTTACAAGAACCTGACCGTCGCAGTCCACTCCTGCTCCTATCCCTATAGTAGGTATCTTTAACTGCTGTGTCACTTTCTTTGCAAGTTTTGCAGGAACCTTCTCCAGCACGATTGAAAACACTCCTGCTCTTTCCAGTGCTTGTGAATCCTCCAGTATTTTTAAAGCCTGCTCTCTATCTTCTCCTCTTACTCCATATCCTCCAAATTTATAAACAGACTGCGGCGTAAGCCCCAGGTGGCCCATTACTGGAATACCTGCGTCCACGATCTTTTTTATAGTGTCATAAAATTCGCTTCCGCCTTCAAGCTTTATTGCCTCAGCGCCTGCTTCTTTTAAAAACCTTCCCGCGTTTCTTAGCGCTTCTTCGCTGCTGGCCTGGTAGGACATAAAAGGCATATCGCCAATTACCATAGCTCTTCTGGCACCCCTGGCAACCGCGCTGCAGTGATGAATCATCTCATCCATTGTAACCGGTATGGTATTTTCATATCCTAAAAGTACATTGCCCACAGAGTCCCCCACCAATAATAAATCTATACCACACTCGTCCAGTTGGGAGGCCATCAGGTAGTCGTATGCGGTGAGCATTGTTATCTTCTCTCCTTTTTCCTTCATTTCTAACAGATTACTCGTTGTAACTTTTTCTATGACCATAATATTCCCTTACTAATCACCCAGTATCTTTTCTAATTCCCTGACAGTTTTTTTGTCTATCCAGTCATTACCTTGTGCAATCTTTCCTGTCTCCTTACCCATCATTTTATAAAGGTCAATATTTTCTCTGTCAAAATACTTATTAAAGTCTTTCATATGTTCCCTTATAGTGCCCAGATCCCCTCTTGCAATAGGACCTGTAAGCGACTTTTCCGTTCCCATTTTTTTTATATTGCTTACCGTCCCTTCTACCAGCCCCATAAGGCCTTTTAAAGAATCTTCCGACTTTATTCCGATTTTTTTATGTATTAGAACCGCATAATTAATAAGAGTCACCAGGTAATTTGAAGCTACACATGCCGCAGCATGGTAAAGAGTTTTTTTGCTGTCATCCACTTCAATCGCCCTGCCGCCAAGGCTTTTCACTATAAGCTTTGCTACTCTTTTTGATTCCGTGCTACAGTAAGTTATGCCATAAACAGTACCGGGTAAAGTTTTTATAGCCTCCTTTATTGAAGCAAAAGATTTCAACGGGTGTACTGATGCCACTTTCGCACCGGCTCTTTTTGCAGAATCTAATACACTCAAGAGTTTTGATCCGCTAAAATGAAGTGCGTAACAGCCATTGAAATCTAATTCTTTTTCTGCAAAGATCTTATTACAGACCGCCCCTATGACATCATCCGGAGTGCATATTAAAACACAGTCAGCAAGGGCTGCCGCCTTTTTATTATCTGTGGTGAAGACCATGCCCTTAGCTTTAATGCCCATGATTTCCATCGCTCTGTCCAATGATAGGGTAGACCTCGATGCCAGGGCTCTTAGCCTTAAAGCGGGATTATCTTTCTTTGCCAGCATACAGCTTACTGTTGTCCCAAGCCTCCCTGCACCGATAACACATACATCCAAACTTTTTGTTTTTTTCATATCCTAATTCTTCTTACACTTTCTTACTGCTGGGACACCCTTACCGGCATCAGCAAATATATCAACTCCTTGTTTTTCTCTGATGTTATTATAATGGGCTTAAGGGGCTCCTCTATTGACAATATTATGCTCCTGTCATCCATTATGTTTATCCCGTCTAACAGAAATTCAGGGTTAAATGCTATTTCTATTCTTTCCTCTCCATATGAAACATCAAAATCCTCGCTGGAGCTTCCTACCTCCTTTATGTCCATTGAAACTGTGGCCTTTCCCTTATCAAGGGTCAGCTTAATAGGTATATTGTCCTGAGATATTGATGAAATTCTCTTTACCACTTCAAGCATTTTTTCTTTGTCTACAACTATATTGTGTTTAAGGCTCTTGGGAATAAGCTGCTTATACTCTGGAAATTTCCCCGAAAGCAGCCTTGAGACTATTATATTCTCTCCCTCTTTCTCTACTGCAAGGCAGAAACTTATCTGGTTTTCCTCAAGGTATATCTCAACATCACCTTTATCGTATTCGCTCTTAATTATGCTGTCCAGCACCTTTGTGGGTATCACAACTTTTATATTTTGTGAGCCCGCACTGAGCTTTTCTTTTATTAAAGCAAGGCGGTAGCTGTCAGTTGCTGCCATGCTCAACAAACCGCCTTCCGTTTCCATAAGTACTCCGGTAAGAACCCCCCTGCTCTCATCCAGCGATGCCGCTTTCTGTACTTTGGATAAGAGGTTTTTAAACTTTTTTAACTCTATTTTCAAGGGATTCTCCCTTTTTATCTCAGGAAAGTCGGGGTACTCTTCTATAGACATGGTATTAAGACTAAACAGGGCTTCACCGCATGTAATCTTCACCCTGTTGGTTTCTTTGTCAAGCCCTAATTCCACTTTTGACTCTTCAAGGCTCTTAAGTATATTTATCAATACTTTTGAAGGCACCACCGTTTTCCCTTTTTCGAGCACTTTTACCTTCGCCTCGCATTTAATGCTGGTCTCCAGGTCTGTACTATATACAATAAGGCTTTCCTGTAAATCCAGCATGACTCCGCCCAATATAAAAGAAGAAGCCCTTAGGCCTATTGCTTTGTTCGCTGTAAGCACAGCATTAAGAAAATCGTTTTTTGTTGTTTGAAATTTCATCTCAACCTCTTTTAGATATTTGAAACATAAACACGTTTTATTATATATAATGTTAATTAAAATAGTAAGTAGTAGTTGTAATGCCTGTTGGAATTGTTAACAAGTAAGAAAAAGGGCTGCCACGCTTGGCTTATTAACAATAAGAGTTGTTTAAAAAAAGTTTGAAAGATGTTTAATGTTTGTAGAAAGAAACGGCTGGTTAAGAACGCTGCAAATTATTAACAATAAAGTGAATGGAAATGTTGAAAGCTGTAAGGGTTTTTAAACAGGATTTAAACATAAAAAGGTATGAGTATTCTATGAAGACGTCTTTATCTTGCTGGTAATTTCACGGATTTGTATATAAACGCTTTTATCTTTATTAATAAGATCTGCTACTTTTGAGATAGCGTATATAACTGTAGAGTGGTCCCTGTTTCCGAATGATTTACCGATCCTTGGAAGAGAGCTGCTGGTCAGTTCCCTGGAAAGGTACATGGCAAGCTGGCGGGCATGTGAAATAAATTTATTTCTCTTGGCGCCCAGGATATCGTTAATTGGTATTGAGAAATATTTTGATACTTCTTTTATTATTGTTTGAATACTTGTTTTATGTTCCCTATCGTCGGGCAGGATGTCTTTAAGAATGTTTTGTGCCGTCATCAAATCTGGTTTTGAGTTTGTAAGAGTAGAATATGCTACGATCCTGGTAAGAGCACCCTCAAGTTCTCTTATATTTGAGGTTATTTTTTCAGCGATCAGATTCTGTATGTCATCAGATACTGCAATTTTCTCTCTCTCGGCGTATTTTTTCAGTATGGCAAGTCTGGTCTCAAGATCGGGAGGCCTTATATCGGTGACCAGGCCCCACTCAAATCTGGACCTGAGCCTTTCTTCAAGGGTGGAAATATTTTTAGGGGGTCTGTCGCTGGAAAGGACTATCTGGCGGTTGGTGTCGTGAAGAGCATTGAAAGTATGAAAGAATTCCTCCTGACTGGCTTCCTTGTCTTCAAGGAAATGTATATCGTCCACCAGCAATACATCATTGTTTCTGTAAGTCTCTTTAAAAACGAAAATATTTTTATATCTTAAAGCATTGATGAACTCGTTTAGAAATCTCTCTGCTGACACATATTTGACTGTTTTATCCGGGTGCAGTTCAAGCATATACTGTCCTATTGCATGCAACAGGTGTGTTTTGCCAAGACCTACTCCTCCATATATGAACAAGGGATTATAAGTCTTTCCCGGCTTTTCGCTGACTGCAAGTGAAGCTGTACAGGCAAATCTGTTTCCATTACCGACTACAAAAGTGTCAAAGGTATATTTTGTATTAAATGAAGAATCTTTGACCTTTCTGCTGGGATAAACGCTGTCTTCAGTAGCTTCGTCAATATAATTTATGTAATTTCCTGCAGAATCTCTAGTGTTATCTGTTGATGTGATGATCTTTATTTTACATTTGGTATTGGTGACTTTCTTTATTGAATCGGCCAGGATTTTTGAGTATCTTGATTCAAGCCATTCTTTAGCAAATGGACTTCCTACTGAAACGGTAAGGCAGTTTTTTTTTAAAGAAAGAGGCGTAATATGCTCAAACCACGCCTTATAAGTGGGAATATTGATCTTGTTTTTTAAATCATCAAGAGTATTTTTCCAGATGCTGTCAAGTTCTGCCATAATACTCTTATATTAAATATTATTTGAATAATATTCAAGATATTTTGTGCCTTTTTTTGATAATTTTCTCTTACCGCTCTTGCCTGTTATTAAAAACTTGATTTTCTCTAGTTGGACAAGTTCCCGGTATGAGGTTGAGAGGCTTAAATTGAGTTCCCTGGCTATGGTAGAGGGGCCTGCTTCTTCAAGCTCCAGGATAACAAAGAGGGTCTTCTTTTGCCTTTCGGATAATGATATAAATGAGGGTTTATCCAATCCGTCTACTGGAGGCTTAAGATCTGCTCCTGGTTCCGGTTCACCAGGTATATTGCTGCTTAAATCGCCTGGTTGGCTTTTTATATCAGACGATTCCAGTTTCAAAGATATAACCGCTCCTCTTTTTATATTATTTTTGACATCTATTGACCCGCCGGAAAAAGTGATAGTCTCTTTTACTATGGGGAAACCGGAGCCGACTCCCCTTATATACTCTTTCATTTTTTTAGTGGCAGACGTAAATCCGGGTAAAAACGCCTTTTCTTTATCTTCGATTCCCGGGCCCTGATCCGATATGATTATATGGTTTCCATTGTCCAGTATGGTGATTATTATTTCTTTGAAGTCAGCATGTATCAGATTTTCTATAATTTCTTTTATTATGGTGAATGGAATCCTGCCGCCGGCATTGTGTGACAGGTTGTAAGTTTCTTGGGTTGTCTGATTTATAAAACTGGTTATATCGTCAAATTTAAGATCAACGACCCTTGGAATACTTTTCATATTATCATAAACGGCGATCCTGACCGGTATATCGATGGTATTATAATCCAAGCCGGTTTTACCGGGATTGTTTTTTAAAGTATTATTAGAATCAGACATAATAAACAAGAGCTGTTTTAGATAAAAAATTATGTGTTATTTGCTTTAAAATTCTATTCAAACAAAGAAAAACTTTTCACGTTCTTTCCAGTGCCATTAGGTTTTCAACAGACTAATGATAATATTTTAGAGGGAAAAAAGCTACTAAATTAAATATTAAATTAGAGAAAACAAGACCTTTTGACATATATATTAGTGATGTTTTTTAGGTTTTCCACATATTTTTCCACACCTGTGGAAAAACTTTTCAAAGCTATGGAAAGACTGTGAAAAATAACACCATACAGAACGGGATGAAAATGCTTTTTCCAGAATGGATTTCAATAAGAACAGGTGTTTGAGATAATAGTGGTTTTTTGATAAAAAAAGCTGTAGTTGTATTATAGGAGTAAGAGTTTAAATGGTAGTAGGTTGCCTTGATATTACCAGGATTAGAATGTATAATCTACTACTTAATTAAGAATAAAAAAAATACAAGTCGGGTAGAAAATGAAAAGGACCTTTCAACCAAATGTCAGAAAAAGGAAGAAGAATCACGGTTTTAGAACCAGGATGAAGACAAAAGCCGGAAGAGCAGTGATCGCAAACAGAAGAAGAAAGGGAAGAAAAAAAATTTCTGCTTAGCTAATAAAGGGAAAGATTAAAATCAAATTTGAAACACTTAAAAGAAGAAGCGATTTTAATAGGGTAACAAGAGAGGGAATATATAAAAAAGGTAATTATTTAATAATATATATACTTAAAAGAGCAGGATTCGGAGATTCAGTAAGAGTAGGGTTTGGAATAGGGAAAAAAGTCGGAGGATCTGTTTTAAGAAACAGGGTCAAAAGAGTCTTAAGAGAAGCTTTAAAAAAGATAGATATAGGAACCACAGGAAGTCTGGATGTCTTGCTTATTGCCAGGAGGGAAATTGCGGGTGTTGATTTTTACGAATTAAAGGAACATCTGGAAAGCAATTTAAAATCAATTCTTACTGACTAAGTATAAAGAAAATAAATAGCAGTCTATAATAGTGAAAAAAATATTAATATTTTTGATTAAAATTTACAAAAAATATATCTCGCATTTACTGCCAAATAGCTGCAGGTTTTATCCCACATGCTCTGAATATGCAATTGAAGCTTTGAGCAAATATGGTGTATTAAAAGGTAGTATTAAAGCAACATACAGAATATTAAGATGTAATCCATTCAATAAAGGTGGATATGATCCTGTAAAGTGAAAAACCACGGAGGTTCATAGGATTGGAAAAGATATTTGAGTTATTAAGTCCAATAGCGCATTTTTTTGAGAAAATAATGGTATTTCTATACAGCAATGTTGTTGCACAATATGGAATAGTGATCATACTTCTGACCATTATTGTAAGGTTGTTATTGGTACCGCTGTCTATAACACAGACCAGATCAATGGTAAAGATGCAGAAGATACAGCCGGAATTAAAAGAGCTTCAGAAAAAATACAAGGACGATAAACAGAAACTGCAGCAGGAGACAATGGAGTTTTACAAGAAGAACAACGTAAATCCCCTGGCGGGTTGCCTGCCGCTTCTTTTGCAAATGCCGGTGTTCTTTGCTCTGTATCGGGCGCTTAGAGAACCTTCCGAGATTGTGACGAGCGTATTGGGTGAATTCACTATAAATGGTGTGGCAAATCCTACTTATAATTTTTTATGGATGAATCTAAACAATAAAGACCCTTATTATATAATGCCCATATTGATGGCTGGAACAATGTTTTTGTCAATGAAGATGACAACCACTGATCCCAAGCAGTCAAAGATTATGTATATAATGCCTTTAGTATTTGGTGGAATATCGTTTACATTTCCTTCGGGCATACTGGTGTACTGGGTGACTACAAATATCTGGACAATTGCTCAGCAGCGGGTTGTAAGCAGGGTAATTACCAGGAGGAGCGTAAGAGCGGAACTGATGCAGAAGGATAAAAGCACAATTGAGGAACCGGAATTGAGTGACGAAGAAAAGAAAGCAATAAGAAGAAAAATTAAAAAGAAAAGAAAGAAGAAGAGGTAAAGCGTCCGTTTTCGGAGATAAAAAGATGCCCGAAGATAAAAATATGAAAGATGCCATAGATTCATATGTTGAGTCTCTGGAAAAAGAGCAAAAAAATGACAGGCTTGTAGAGAATAATTCTAAGAAAAAAAAGGAAAATAACTTGGAGGTCACCGGTCTGGAAAAGATCAGAAAAATCTTAAAAAAAGTAATGGAACTAATATGTTTGGGTGAAGAAATAAAAATAAATACGGATTCAGAAGAATGGAAATTATCAGTTTACGGAAAAGATCTGAGCATTGCAATCGGAAGAGACGGAAGAAATATGCAGGCACTTGAGTACATAATCAACTTGATAGGAAGAAGGAAAAAACTGATTGAAAGAAATGTGAATATAGATATAAAAGATTACAGAAAAAAGAAGATAGAGAAGATAAAGAAGACAGCAATAGCAATGGCCAGGAAAGCGATTAATGAAGGAAGGAAAATAGCCCTAAGGCCGATGAGTGCCTACGAGAGGAAAATAATACATAATACCCTTGCAGATGTTAAGGATATTAGCACAAGAAGTAGTTATGAAGAGCCTAACAGGCGAATAATTATATATCCGGTAAAAGGCAGCAAATAGTTAATATTATAAAAAAAAAAGAGTAAACAGCACCACAGTGCTGTTTTTTATTTGGAGAGTTTTAAAAAAAAAGAAATTTAAATATAATTAGAAAGAAAGAAATCCAAAACTTTAAGGGAAGATGTGTAAAAATGCAAATGGGTAATGAAGATACTATAGCAGCAGTTGGCACCCGGCCCGGAGAGGCTGCAATCGGTATAGTCAAATTGAGCGGCGAGGAGTCCATATCTATTGCTGATAAGATATTTAAATCAAAAAACAATAAGAGATTAAAAGATATGGAAACATATAATATGATTTACGGGAATATAGTCGATAAGGACGGAAACATTATAGATGAGGTTATTGTAACACTTATGAAAAAACCCAGATCATATACAAGAGAAGATGTTGCAGAGATAAATTGCCATGGAGGAATGGCTGCAACGACAAAGGTGCTTGAGCTGTGCATTGAGAATGGGGCGAGAACTGCAGAGCCAGGAGAGTTTACGAAAAGAGCATTTTTAAATGGAAGAATAGACCTCTCACAGGCAGAAGCAGTAATAGATCTGGTTAAGTCAAAAACTGAGCAGAGTTTAAAGATTGCGGCAAAAAACCTAAAGGGTGATGTAGGAAAAGAAATTAGGAAGCTAAGAGAGATGGTAATGGATGTGATGGTACAGCTTGAAGCATCGATTGATTTTATTGAGGAAGACTTAGAGATCACGCCGTTCAGCAGGCTTTTAAGAGAGGTAAAAGTAATAAAAGAAGAGCTGATAGAATTGATAAAAAATGAGGAAAAGGGAGAAATTATAAAGAACGGTGTAAAGGTTGCAATTGTAGGAAAACCAAATGTGGGGAAATCAAGCTTGCTTAATTTACTTTTAAAAAAGGAAAAGGCTATAGTGACCTCAATACCCGGGACAACAAGAGATGCAGTAGAAGAAATATTATATGTAGAAGGTATACCTTTGATTATGGTAGATACAGCAGGGATAAGAAAAACAAAAAACACAATAGAAAAAATAGGAGTGTCCAAGAGTTTGAGGCATATTGACGAAGCGGAGCTGGTATTAATGGTTCTAGACGGTAACAGGAAAATTGGGAAAATGGACCTCAATATAATTAAAAAAATAGAAGACAAAAAAACAATATGCTGTGTAAATAAGGCAGACCTCAAGCAGAATCTGGAAATGGACAGGGTGATCAAATATTTTAATGAAAAATTTATTATAAAAATATCTGCCCTGAAGGGAATAGGTATTAGAGACCTGGAAAGCAGAATAAGAAAGATAATAATGGATAATGGGTATATAAATATTGAAGAAAAGATAATTGTCAACAGCAGACACAAGATCATATTAAAAGAGGCAAGAGATTTATTGGAAAATGCTGAAAGAGCAATGAGAGATAAAATATCAGAAGAATTCCCCTCATATGATTTAAAAGCTGCATATGATTTGATGGGAGAAATAATAGGAGAGACGACAGGGGAAGATGTTTTAAGAATGATATTTAGTAAGTTCTGTATAGGAAAATGATCAATGCCAAAAAACAATATGGCAAGGATATTTGGCGAAAATGTTTCACGTGAAACAAAATAAAAAAGGTGTATTGATTTATAATGACACAGTTTGGAAGAAATAAAAGCTATGAGGTGATAGTGATCGGGGGTGGGCACTCAGGTTGTGAAGCAGCCCTCTCCTCTGCCAGAAATGGTGCCAGGACTTTATTGCTATCGATAAATATGGACAGCATAGCTCTTATGCCCTTTGGTGGTAAAATAGGAGGTCCGGTAAAAGGTCAGCTAGTTAGAGAGATAAACACTCTGGGCGGGGAAATCTCAATAAACACAGATAAGAATTACTTAAATATAAGAGAAGTAGGACACACAAAGAGGTCTTCTTCAAGAGCCCTTCAGGCAGTAGTTGACAGACGGAGGTACTTTTTAACCATGAAAGAGGTCCTGGAGAAACAGAAGTATTTGGGTTTGAGGCAAGGACTAGCAGTAGGAATAAAGAAAAAAAAAGAAGGATTAAGGCTTGTAACCAGCGATGATACTTTTTATGACTGCAAATCATTAGTCATATGTGCGGGGACTTTTTTAAGGGGAAATATAATCTGGGGCAAAAATTCAATTGAAGCAGGCAGGCAGGGGGAGATAAATTCAAAGAGACTTTCACTGAGCCTGGAAGGCTTGAATTTTAAATTTAAAAGAAAGAGAAAATATTCCGCACCAATGGTAGATAAAAAAACGATTGATTTGAGAAAACTGCAAAAGGAGCAATTAGACCACCCACTGAAAATGTTTTCGGGCAATAAAATTTATATTAAAAAAGAACAATTAAATAATTATATTGCATATACGGGAAGAGAGTGGCCTGGATATATGTTAAAAAATATAAAAGGAGAAAAAGAATATTATAAGTATAAAAGGGGCGAAATAATTGGAAACGGAGCTTCAGTTGAGGAAAAAGTTTTTAAATTAAAGGAAAAGGAAGGCTTTAAAATTTTTATACAGCCGGTAGGAAGGGATACAAATGAAATGTATCTGCAGGGTCTCGAGACAATGCTGCCCGAAGAAATACAGGAAAAAATGATAAAAAAGATAAAAGGGCTTGAAGAAGCAGAAATGACAAGGCCTGGCTATGCTGTGGAATATGACTGTTTGGCCCCTTGGCAAATAGATCTTAACATGGAAAGCAAGACTTTAAAGGGTGTGTTTTTTGCAGGGCATATAAACGGGACTTCAGGATACGAAGAAGCTGCGGCACAGGGCATTATCGCCGGATTTAATGCCTCAGGAAAGCTTGAAAATTTAGCCAGTATTGTAAGTGAAAGAAAGGATGGATATATAAACAGACTTTTAGCAAATATTGTAGAAGATAGAACAGCCAAGACAAAAGAAGAGCCTTGAGAAGATACTGCGTATTGAAAGAAATTGTTTCACGTGAAACATAGGGGGTAATCAGATCAATAAAGGAAGAAAAAAGATTATGGAATACGATGCCATAGTAGTGGGAGCCGGGCATGCAGGCTGCGAAGCAGCACTTTCAGCTGCAAGGCTTGGTCTTAAGACTTTAGTGCTGACAATCAATGTGGATAAGATTGCTTTGATGCCTTGCAACCCATCAATAGGAGGGGTAGGTAAAAGCCAGTTAGTGAGAGAAATAGATGCGCTTGGCGGACAAATGGCGAAGGCAGCTGATAAGACTTTAATACAGATTAAGGTGCTAAATAGAAGCAAAGGTCCAGCAGTACAGGCACTAAGAGCACAGATAGATAAAAAAGAATATGAGATTGAAATGAAGAAGGTACTTGAAAACACAAAAAACCTTACTCTTAGGCAGGGGACAGTGTGCAGGATCTGTTTAAAGGATGGTTCTGCAGTAGGAGTAGAAATAGAAGGCGAGGTCTGTTTTATGGGCAAAACAGTAATAATAACCTCGGGCACTTTCCTGCGGGGGAGGATAATAATTGGAAAGAAGGATTATTCGGCTGGACGAATGGGTGAATATCCAGCTATGAGTTTAACTAAAAATTTAATGGACATGGGTTTTAAAATAGAAAGGTTTCAGACAGCAACGCCCCCCAGGGTTGACAGAAGAACATTGGATCTGTCAAAAACAGCAGTACAGTATGGAGATGACCAGTATTTAAGCTTTTCTTTTTGGGACAAAGAAAAAATTTATGAAAGCGTTAAATGTTATCTCACTTACACCAACGAAAAAACGCACAATATAATTGCAGAAAATATTGAAAAGTCACCTATAAGATCAGGAATGGTTGATACACACGGTCCAAGGCACTGTCCTTCTATAGACAGAAAAGTGATAAATTTCCCTGAAAAGAAAAGACACCCGGTTTTTATTGAGCCGGAGGGGATCCGCACAAACGAGATGTATCTGCAGGGGCTTACCACTAGTATGCCGATGGAAGTTCAGGAAAAAATAGTAAATTCAGTAAGAGGATTGGAAAGAGCAAGAATAATAAGACCCGGATATGCGGTTGAATATGATTATATAATACCAAATCAATTAGATTTTACACTGGAGTCAAAAACGGTTAAAAATCTTTATTTTGCAGGACAGATAAATGGTACTTCAGGTTATGAAGAGGCAGCAGCGCAGGGCTTGGTGGCAGGTATAAATGCCGCATTAAAAGTAAAGGGCAAGTCTCCTTTAATACTGACAAGAGATAACAGCTATATAGGAGTTTTAATAGATGACCTTTTGACCAAGAAACTTATAGAACCTTACAGGATGTACACTTCAAGGGCGGAGTATAGATTAGTACTGCGCTCTGACAATGCTGATATAAGATTGAGCAGGTACGGTAATAAAATAGGCCTTATAACGGATGAGCAGATAAGGAAGGTCGCAGAGCGAGAGAATGAGATAAACAGATTGATATTAAAACTTAGAGAGAGCAGCATAAAACCCGGTGGAAGCAGTGATCCGATTTTAAAGAAAATGGGCATAAGACCTGTCAGTACTCATTTAAGCGCTTACAGGCTTTTAAAAAGGCCTGAAATGAAAATAGAAGATATAATAAATTTCATTGGCGGCAGGGCCGATAATTATAAAAGAAGAGTCTTGAAACAGGCTGAAGTCAATATAAAATACGAAGGTTATATAAACAGGCAGTTAAGTGAAATTAAGAAATTGAAAAGTCTGGAAAGGTACAGCCTTCCTAAGGATTTAGACTATTTTAGTATAGTGGGATTGACTTATGAGGCACAGGAAAAACTTTCAAATATAAGGCCTGATACACTGGGACAAGCATCAAGGATCGCAGGAATATCACCAGCAGATATTTCAATACTTATGTTAAATCTGAAAGCTAAGTTAAGGACAGGTGTTTAGGCTTGGATATTGATAATGTTTTAAAGCAGTCTTTAAAAAAACTCGGGATAGATTTTTCTCAAAATCAAATAAGAATTATAAAAGAGTATTTAGATATGGTTCATAAGTTTAATAAAGAAGTCAATCTTACAGGAACCAAGAGAAAAGAAGATATACTTGTAAGGCATTTTTTAGACTCTATATCGATATTAAAATTTAAAGAAGATCTTTTTGACAGGAAGGTCGATATAAAAAAAATTCTTGACGTGGGAACCGGTGCGGGGCTTCCCGGTATGCTACTATCTATTTTTTTAAAGGATAAATTATTTTACCTTGTAGACAAAAAAGAAAAGAAGATAGAATTTCTAAATCTTCTTGCGGACAGACTTAAAATTAAAAATGTAAGGATAATAAGAGGTAGAGCGGAAGAGCTTGCAAGAGAAGAATCATACCGGGAAAAATTTGATATAGTTTTGGCAAGAGCAGTGACAAAGTTTAATATTTTATGTGAATTACTGATTCCTTTTTGCAGAATAAATGGTAAAATTATATTCTATAAGAGTCTAAAAGTATTTGATGAATTGAAAGAAAGCAGAAAAGTAATCCTTAAACTGGGGGGAAGGGAAGAAAATTTGCGGGAAGTCAAAGTTCCATATCTTAATGAATTCAGAGCTTTTCTGGTAATAAAAAAGAATAAAAAATCACCTTTGATTTACCCCCGAAAATTCAAGAAGATTAAATGCATTCCGCTGCAGTAGGTTATGTCATAATTTTATACTTATGTGTAAAAGTATAAATTGGCAAATAAACAAAAGGGCTAGTGTTTAATGGGGCTTTTAGAAAAGATACTAAGGGATAGAAAAATAAATAAAGATTTAAGTAAAAAAAGTGTTAATAGGATAATTGCCATTACCAACCAAAAAGGCGGAGTAGGTAAAAGCACAACAGCGGTAAACGTATCTGCTTATTTAAGTTCTTACGGCTATAAGACATTACTGATTGACCTTGATCCGCAGAGTAATTCGACCAGCGGACTGGGTTTGGATCCTACAGATGTAAAAGAATCAGTATATGAAGTTTTAATCCGTGACAGTGATCCAAGGAAAATAATTTTAGATACCGCATACAAAGATCTTAAAATACTGCCCTCTTCAATACAGCTTGCGGGGGCAGAGGTAGAATTGGTTTCAAGTTTAAAAAGAGAGTTTAGATTAAAGGAAGCAATAGAAAAAATTGAAAAGGACTATGATTTTATATTGATTGATTGTCCTCCTGCCCTGGGGCTTTTAACTATTAATGCTCTGGCAGCAGCTAAAGAAGTCATCATACCCATACAATGTGAATATTATGCCCTGGAAGGGCTTGGACAGCTTTTAAGTACCATAAACCTGGTCAAAAAGAATTTAAATGATAAATTGATAATCAAGGGAGCTATAATGACTATGTATGATCCCAGACTTAAACTTGCAGAGCAGGTAATCGAAGAGGTCAAGAACTTCTTTTCGGAAAGGGTATACAAGACAATTATTCCAAGAAATGTAAGGCTCAGCGAAGCACCGAGTTACGGTAAGCCCATAATGGAATATGACCCTGATTGCAAAGGAGCGGAGGCTTACAGCAATTTTACAAAGGAAGTGATAAGAAATGGCTAAGAGAGGTTTAGGCAGGGGGCTTAATGCGTTAATCCCGAGCATGGGAAAGCCCTCCGAAAGTGAATCAAATGTAATAGTTGAATTATCATTAGATTCAATCGTTCCCAATAGAAACCAGCCCAGAAATAATTTTGATGATGATTCATTGAATGATTTAGCTGAGTCAATAAAGGAATTTGGAGTAATACAGCCGATTGTGGTCAGGAAGCTAAATAAAAAAGATAAATACGAGATCATTGTAGGGGAAAGAAGATACAGGGCTACTAAAAAGACCAGTATTAATACCATACCTTCTATAATAGTAAAAAATGTTAATGACGTATCTTCGCTGGAAATGGCTTTGATTGAAAATCTACACAGGGATGATTTAAACCCAATAGAAAAGGCTTATACTTTTAAGCAGCTTATAGATGAATTTAAAATAACGCATGACAAACTTTCAAAGAGAATAGGAAAGAGCAGAGCAGCCATAACTAACTCACTAAGACTGCTTTCACTTCCTGCAGAAGTCCAGAGATTAATAGGTGAAGGAAAGTTAAGTGAGGGACATGCAAGGTCATTGCTCGGAATAGAAGAAGAAAAGAGGGTTAGAGTCGCAAATCTTATAGTTAAAAACGGCCTGAGTGTCAGGGATGTAGAAAAGATGGCAGGACGAAATAAAGAACGTAAGGGTTCTACTGCAGCAAAAAAAGTAATACAGTTCAGCAAGCTCCCTGAAATATCCAGAAGAATGTCCGAATACCTTGGTGCCAATGTAAATATAACCATGGGGAGAAAAGAGGGGAAAATTGTAATAGAGTTTGCTACAGTAAAAGAATTAGAGAGGATAGTAGGTAAAATATTTGGTTAGTAAACCTGACTGGCTAAAGAAGAAAATAAGACTAAATGACTCAAACATCAAACAGATAAGAAATCTAATAAACAGTTTACATTTGAATACCGTATGCCAGAGTGCAAAATGTCCCAATATTTTTGAATGTTTTAGTAAAAAAACAGCAACTTTTATGCTGATGGGTGAAATCTGTACAAGAAACTGCGGTTTCTGCGGCATAAGATCAGGAAAGCCGGAAAAGTTATACGTGGATGAGCCTTATAGAGTAGCGAAGGCGGTGAAAGAGGCAAGATTGAAATATGCGGTTGTGACTTCGGTAACCAGAGATGATTTAAGCGACGGCGGAAGCTCTCATTTTGCGGAGACTGTAAATGCAATAAGGAGATTAAACCCCCATACGGGCATAGAGTGTCTGATACCGGACTTTAAAGGGGACGCCGGCAGTCTTAAAGTGCTTCTTTCCGAAGACCTGGATGTATTGGGGCATAATATAGAAACTGTCAGAAAAAACTACAAAAGGGTCAGGAAAAATTCAAGTTACGAGACATCACTTAATATATTAAGATCGATTAAAGTATTAAAACCCAGTATTTATACAAAGTCCGGGTTTATGCTGGGCCTCGGGGAGAGCAGGGAGGAGATAAGACAGATACTTTCAGACTTAGAGGAGGCAGCCTGTGATATTGTGACCATAGGCCAGTATCTAAGACCCTCTATATCAAACCTTCCAGTCCGCAGATATTACAGACCGGAAGAGTTCGCTGAAATAAAAGAAATGGCAGAAAGCTTTGATTTTAAATCAGTCTTAAGCGGCATATTTGTAAGATCATCCTATCGTGCGGAAATTATTCTAAAAGAAGTTTTAAGAAATGAAAAAAACAGGGAAAGCGGTAGTAAAAAAAGCATTAATATCAATTGACAGGGAAAAAAGCGACCGGATTGACATGAAAGGTACATATTGTTTATTGATAAACTGCAGGAGATCGCAATCAATACAAATTGGTAAACTCGGAGTCATTGACTTTGTTAAAGGATTTTATCTGTATGTAGGTTCGGCATTAAACGGAATACAAAGAAGGGTATCAAGACATTTAAAAAAAGAAAAAAGCAAGTTCTGGCATATTGATTATTTTCTGTCAAACAGGTATGTGAATATTGACCAGGTATACTGCCTTGAGTCTGATAAGAAGATAGAGTGTCACATTGCAGAAAAAGTAGAGGCTATAGCGGAGCCTGTATTGGGTTTTGGATCATCGGACTGCAGGTGCAGGAGCCATCTTTTCTTTGTTTGTGACAGGAAAGAAGGATGGGAAAATTTTTTATTTACTTAATATATGATAGTATATTTTTGTAGATAAGATTTTAAAATAAATTAAAAATCATTTAGCACGGAGGTATAAAAATGAAGTTTGTTCCCAAAATAATTTTAGGGGTTGTTGTGTTTATTGTAGTGCTGCTGCTGATTTTTAATAGTTTTGTCATAGTCCATGCCGGAAATGTAAGAGTACTGACTCAGTTTGGCAGGACGATAGGAAAAACTTACGAGCCCGGGTTGCACATCAAAGTACCATTTATACAGAATACGGTAAATTACTCGACCAGGCAGGTTACTTACGAGACAAGTGATTTACCAGAGACCAGCCAGGCACTTTATCCTGATTATGCAGTAGATACAACTTCTTCGGACGGTCAGCAGATAAAATTAAAGTATACCATTAGGTTTTCTATTGACGGCAAGCAGGCAGAATGGATATTAAATAATATAGGAACTATGGATGATCTGGTGGAGAAAGTGGTAAAAACCGAGGCAAGGTCTCTTTCCAGAAACATACCTAAAAAATACACAGCTGCACAGCTTTACTCCGAGCAGGTGTTTGATGTACAGCAGGAGATAGGAAATACATTAGAGCCTATATTTACGAAAAACGGGATAATACTGGATGAATTCTTGCTAAGGAAAATAGACTTCACTGAAGAATACTTTAATATCCTGGAGGAAAAGCAGATTGCAGAGGAAAGAATCGTGGTAGAACAGAATATACTTGAACAGGAGAAAATAAAAAAAGAGCAGGTAATAATCCAGGCTGAAGCTGAAGCAAAACAGATAGAGATCAAAGGCGAGGCACTTAAGGAATATCCGCAGATAATACAGCTTGAGTTCATACAAAAATTGTCACCGAATATTTCCTGGGGGATCCTTCCTGAATCAGGAGTCATTCCATTTATTGATTTGAGTAACCTTCAGGACCAATTAGACAGTTCTTATATATTTACACCTGATACAGAGACAGAGACGCAAGAGGAAGAAAGCGAGTGATCTAGCAGGGATTTAATAAGGACTTAAATTTATTTTACTTCTTGTGTATTAATTAATATATTAATACATTAATTATATATTATTCATATATAATAGTTTTGACTTTAATCAATAATTATATTAATATTAGTATTACTTTATAACACTTTATTGCACTTTTAATGAATTTAAGGAAGGAAATAAGATGCTTCCGAACTTATACAAAGTAAAAGAAGTGGCAAGTATACTAAAAGTTAAACCAGTGACTATAAGAAGATGGTGCAAATCAGGTTTGTTTAGAGCAAAAAAAGTAGGAAAAAGCTGGTATATTCCGGAAGATGAGCTTGTTTTGTTTAGAAAAGAAGAAAAAGAAGTAAAGATAAAAGTGGTGTGATTTTATTAATTTAAACTTTATTAAAGAGATATAATTTTTTTAAGATAAGACCGTTGTTATAATCCAGAAACCTGAGTGTTGCTGCAAAGTGGAAGGAAGCCATGATGTGGGAAAATAGTGTATATTTAAATATATTTTTAGTATTTATACTGCTCTCTATATTTGCGGCTTTTTATATTCACAAGTATTGTAAAAAGAATCACCACTATAGTTTAATGCTTCTTCTATATTTTATGATATTTACCATGATCACAGAGTATCTTAAACTCGGTTTGACCTCTTTTTCATTAAAAGTAATATTTGAAAAGATTTCTTTTATCGGTATTGCTGCATTACCTGTTTTATGGTTTTTGAATGCCCTTAAGATGTCAAACCACGGAGAGCATATTAATTATAAGACTATAAACCTTATATCAATTATACCAGGGGCAGCAGTGATACTTGCATTTACTAATGAATCTCACAACCTTATCTGGAAAAGATTTTATTTAACTGAAACGGAGCCAATGGTATTAATGGAAGATTATGGAATATTTTTCTGGATATTTGTTGCCTTTTCTATTGCCATCTCAGTATTTGCTTTGATTTTAGTTTCAAGGTCTCTTTCTAAAGCGAATTATTACTATAATTGGCAAAAATGGCTGGTAACACCTGTCTTAGTTATTTCACTTATAGTAATTGTTCTTGATTTTTTAAGGATTGTGCCTTTCTGTTATATCAGTACAAGCCCTATTGTAGTAACTTTTTTTATTGTATTTCTGGTACTCCTTTTGGACCGTAAAAGAAAACGTGTAATACTGCCTATAGCGATGAATAGTGTAGTAGAAAGTATGAAAGACGGAGTATTAATATTGAATACTGATAATGGGATAATAAATTTTAACCATTCTGCGAAAAAGATATTAAATATTCCAAGTGAAGATATGTTTGGAGAAGATATACTTCAATTATTTCCAAATTTAGAAATCGATGAAGTCCTTAATGGAAGCAATTTAGTAGATAGAAAAGATGTCAAGATCAAAAGCAGAGGGCAGATCTCCTATTATGATTTAGCTTTTTCCAAGATCAGAGATTTCCAGGGTAATATAATCGGTAAATCTGTAGTGATCAGGGATATCAGCCAGAGGATAAAGTCAGAAGAAGAAATAAGGTACCTGGGTTTCCATGATGGTCTGACCGGTCTGCATAATAAGTCTTACTTTGAAAAAAAGATTAAAGAATTAGACAAAACTGCACAGCTTCCAATAACTATAATAGTGGGAGGTGTTAACGGGCTTAAGGCCATAAACGAGGCATTTGGTCATAAAAAAGGAGATTCACTGCTCTGTAATTTTGCAAAAATCTTCGAGAGTATTGTTAGGAAGGGAAGCGTCATAACTAGGTGGGGTGGAGATGAATTTGCTTTTATTTTCCCCAAAACATCACGGGATGAAGCGGATAAAATATTTGAAAGAATAAGAGCAAGTATTGCAGGTTTTAAAAGCAGCGATGTACCCATGAGCCTGGCGCTTGGTGCATCTACTAAAGAATACTCTAATGAAAACATACAGGAAGTGATCATAGAAGCTGAGAACAATATGTTTAAGAGAAAATTAATTGAGAGAAACAGTGTTTCAAGTTCTATAATAGCTTCCCTGGAAAGGACTCTTTTTGAAAAAAGTCATGAGACAGAAAAGCATGCCAAACGGATGAATGAATTTGCACAAAAGCTTGGCAGGAATTTAGGCTTAAATGAGAACGTGCTTAATGATTTATCTCTTCTTTCCTCACTTCATGATATTGGAAAGATAGCGATTACCGAGGAAATCCTGTTAAAGAAAACCAGATTAACAGAAGAAGAATGGGAAGCAATAAAAAAGCATCCTGTAATAGGAAGTAACATAGCAAAGTCCACCACCCAGATTGCTCATGTGGCTGATGGTATTCTTTATCATCATGAGTGGTGGGATGGGAGCGGTTATCCCAAAGGATTGAAAGGGGAAAATATACCTATTGAAGCCAGAATAATATCTATTGTGGATGCCTATGATGTTATGAGGAACGGCAGGCCCTATAAAAGAAAAATGAGCAAGACTGAAGCAGTTATGGAACTAAAAAGATGCAGCGGGACGCAGTTTGATCCCAATCTGGTTGAGATATTTTTAAGCAAAGTACTAGACGCCAGAGTTGCTGTTAAGAAGGTAGCCGTAGGATAACAATCTAAATATGTCTATTTCTATTTAAACCTCTGTTCAAGTCACAGAATTTTTTAACTCCGCAGTCGGCGTTAATTAGTATTAACAAATTGTAATCAAAACCTTATAATTTTAGTGAAGACTGTCAGGCAATTGAAAGATATTAAATTTTTTTAATGAGAAGCAGAGATTAAATTGAATAATATTAAAATAAGAATTGCAGCCTATATTGCAAGAATAAAAGTATACAATAAAATAGCAGGAATCTCTAAGATCGTAAGGAGATATTTTGCTGTAAATGGTTTTGATGGAGTGATAACGAGTATTGGCGTTCTCTTGGGCAACTATATTATAGGTGTTACCGAGTATAAAAACGTTATAATAGCCGGTTTTGCAATATGCATCTCTCTAGGTGTTTCTGGAGTCTGGAGCGCTTATAACAGTGAAACAGCCGAGAGGAAAAGAGAGCTCGATGATTTAGAAGAATCAACCCTTTATAACCTTGATGAGACAATAATATCCGACGCACAGAGGTTTGCGACTAAGGTACTTGCTGCAGTAAACGGACTATCGCCTGTATTAATGGCTTTTATTCCCCTGATTCCGTTTCTTTTTGGAAAATTTATACCTATAAACATCTGTTATTACAGCGGTTTTGCAATTGCATTTTTAATATTGTTCGGAATAGGGTTGTTTTTAGGAAGAATTTCCAGGGGAAGCCTCATAGTCAGCGGTATAAAAATGTTGATTGCAGGAGGTTTTTGTGTTGTATTGAGCCTGCTGTTAAAATTTATTGAATAAATATAACAGAACTGATTCTTTTATAAACATTACAGTACAGAAAGGTAAGAATCCAGCTCGTATTTGGAAATATGAGTCCTGTATCTATCCCATTCGATTTTTTTATTGTCTATAAATTTAGTAAATATATGTTCCCCGAGAGTTTCCTTGACCAGTTTGCTGCCCTCCATGATTTTTACTGCTTCATAAAGATTATTAGGAAGGGTCTCTATTCCTGCGTCTTCTCTTCTCTGAATATCCATCTCAAAGATATTTTCTTCTATGGGCTGGGGAAGCTGATATTTATTTTTGATACCTTCCAGACCGGCTGCCAGCATTACACTAAAGGCAAGATAGGGATTACAAGCAGGGTCTGGGCATCTGAATTCTATCCTGGTCGATGTTTCTTTTCCCGGTTTGTACATTGGTACCCTTACCAGGGTTGATCTGTTTCTTCTGGCCCATGATATATAGACCGGAGCTTCGTATCCTGGAACCAGCCTCTTGTAAGAATTGACCCACTGGTTAGTTATGGCTACAAATTCCTTACAGTGCTTTAGTATCCCGGCAATATAGTTTTTGCCTATATCGGACAGATTATATTTATCACCCGCGCTGTAAAATGCGTTTTTATCTCCCTTAAAAAGTGATTGGTGGGTATGCATACCACTTCCGTTTTCTCCAAATAAGGGCTTGGGCATAAAAGTAGCATAAACGCCGTTTCTTGTCGCGACTTCTTTTACTATAAGCCGGTAGGTCATAGCGTTATCGGCCATAGTCAGGGCATCGGTGTATCTAAGGTCTATTTCATGCTGGGAAGGGGCTACTTCATGATGGGAGTATTCCACCCCGATTCCCATTGACTCCAGATATAGTACAGTGGTCCTTCTTAACTCACTTGCCACATCAAGAGGAGTAAGGTCAAAATATCCACCTTTGTCCAAGATTTCAGGGTCGCCTTCATCACTTTTAAAGTAAAAGAACTCAAGTTCCGGCCCGACATAAAAAGTATAACCCATATCTTTTGCCTTTTTTAAGATTTTCTTAAGCACCCATCGGGGATCACCCTTAAAATTTGAACCGTCTGGCTCCAGAACATCACAGAACATTCTGGCAACTCCATTTTCCTTTGGACTCCAGGGAAGTATCTGAAAAGTATTGGGGTCAGGCATTGCAATAACGTCACTTTCTTCTATTCTTGAGAAACCTTCTATTGAGGAGCCGTCAAATCCCATGCCTTCAGACAATGCCCCCTCCAGTTCCTCTACAGTTATAGCAAAACTTTTTAAAAAACCCTGGACGTCAGTAAACCAGAACCTTATAAATTTTATATTGTTGTCATGGGCTTTTTTTAATACATACTCTTTCATTTTATCGTTTTTCATATTGTCACTCCCCTTAATTTCTAAAAACTTTTTTAATTATTTTATAAATTATTAATTATTATATCTTAATTTGAATAAAATTTTACTTAAAAACATGTTAAATCTGTGTTAAATCTTTTAAAAGATAACGTCAGCCAATAGCTTTTCCGCCCTCCTCTCCTGTTCTGATCCTTATACATCTGGGAAGGTCGAGTACAAATATCTTACCATCGCCGATGTTCCCTGTATAGGCGCCCTTTTTAATTGCATCGATTGTCAGTTCAACAAAATCCTCGTTTACTGCTATTTCTAGTCTGATTTTTTTTAATAGATTTACCTCATGTATTACTCCCCTGTAAGTTTCGGTATAGCCTTTCTGCTGACCACAGCCAAGAACATTGGTTATGGTCATCTTGTATATCTTATTATCGAATAATTCCTTTTTCACATCCGGTAATTTATGCGGCTGGATCATTGCTATTATCAATTTCATCTGTCATTCCCCCTTTATATAATAGAATGTATTATTAATAATTCTGGAAAATTTGGAATCCCCCATAAGCTTCCATTCCATGTTCTTCAATGTCCAATCCTTTAAGCTCTTCTTCCCTCGAGACTCTGAGGCCAACAGTTTTTTTCATTATAAAGAATAGACCTAACATTAGTCCAAAAGTCCAGGCAAATACACTTATTGCGCCTATGAACTGGGCAAAAAGCAGCCTGCCGCCGCCACCGAAGAATAATCCGCTTACTCCCTCAAAGCCGGCAAGGCTTGCATATTCTGCCTGTGCAAACAATCCTACAAATAAAGTTCCAAATACACCGCATATTCCGTGAACGGATATTGCTCCCACAGGATCGTCTATTTTAAATCTATTATCAAACAGGTCTATTGATATACTTACAATTATCCCGCAGAGCAGGCCTATTATAATAGCACTGATAGGGGATACGACTGCACATCCTGCAGTTATCCCGACCAGTCCTGCCAGAGCACCATTTAATGTCATTGAAGCATCCGGCTTTCTATATCTGATCCATACAAACGTCATTGCTGAAAACGCTCCTGCTGCTGCAGCAATTGCAGTGTTTACTGCAATCGTGGCTATAGCAGGGCTTGAAGCAGAAAGAGTGCTTCCCGAATTAAAACCAAACCATCCAAACCATAATATAAAAACACCAAGGGCGGCAAGCGCAATATTATGTCCGGGTATTGCGTTTGAGCTTCCGTCTTTATTGTATTTACCGATCCTCGGACCAAGCACCATGGCACCGGCAAGAGCAGAGAACCCGCCGACTGAATGTACGACAGTGGAGCCGGCAAAATCAATCATACCTAACTGCTGAAGCCATCCTCCTCCCCATATCCAGTGCCCGACGATAGGGTAGACTAACGAAGTAATTATTACACAGTAGAGAAGATAGCTGTAGAATTTAATCCTTTCTGCTACAGCACCGGAGACAATAGTAGCTGCGGTTGCTGCGAAAACTGCCTGAAAAAACCAGAATGCAAAATTTTGGGTATTTGACGGATCGGAAATGGAAAGCACAAAACTATTTGTTCCTATAAATCCGCCAGCACTTTTACCAAACATAAATCCGTATCCCACCAGAAAAAATACCAGAAGACCTAAAGCGATATTCATGAAATTTTTCATCAGTATATTTACTGTATTTTTAGCTCTGGTAAAGCCGGCTTCTACCATTGCAAAACCGGCATGCATGGAAAATACAAGAAACGAAGCGATCAGTATCCATAAGGTATCCAGTACTGTTGTCAACTCCATTTGATTTCACCCTTTCCATTTTTAATAATAAGGATTATTTTATACTTAAATTTTTACAGGCAGGTTACGTTTTTGTTAAAAGAGTGTTAAATCTTGGAGAAATATATAAATTACAAAGAGGTTAAAGCCGGATAAATATCAAATGCGGTTAAAAGACCGGTTTGAAACTAAATCTGGGTGGAAAACATATAGCCGACATTTCTTACCGTTTTTAACATAAGATTGTATGGTGGAGGTATTTTTGACCGCAGTCTTCTTATATGTACATCTACGGTCCTGCTTCCTCCGTAAAAATCATAATCCCAGACAGCGGAAAGTAATTTATTTCTGCTGAAAACTTTGTCCTGATTTTGAAGGAGAAGTTTGAAAAGTTCAAACTCTTTAAAGGTGAGTTCTATTGGTTTTTGATTGATAGACAATTCATACTTGTCAAGGTTTAGTATAAGATTGTTTACAACAATGCTGTTTTTAGGAATAAGAATCTTCTTTTTTGAAATGATTAATTTTATTCTTACGGCAAGTTCTTTTTCGAGTTGGCTG